>JASHOY010000504.1 GCA_030038435.1 Acidobacteriaceae bacterium
CCCATCCACGAGCAGGTCGGTGGTAGGAATGGCAAGCGCGCCAGCCCACGCCGATGCTATGGCTGCGGCAGCGTATGCAGATGTGCCTGCGCCCGTGAGAACTACATTCGCGCCGTCAAGCCCCGACAGGAGATTGAGTTGAGAGAGCGCAGATTGAACTCCCTCCAGGGTAATGGGCCAAAGATCAGGCTGACGAAAGATTTCTTCCCAAGTGGCATGAGAATTTGGTATGTGCTCCAATCCAAAGGATTGCGAATCATGTTTCATGGCTGACCGAGTCCCCGTTACCACCATGGAAGAGATAAAAAAATCCTACAGCGCTCAGAAAAGCTACCAATCGTAATCGTAACGATGCAGAACGAAATAGTCAAGGAAACTCTTCTCTCGTAAAAGCAAGCATAGGTGAAATTGGGCTGATCCATAACGGCCCGCCAATTGCAGTTACAACTGGCTTTTGGCAGACCGATCTGGCGATGCGAAAAGTAATAACCGAGATTCCTCCAGCACAGGTACGCTGTCTGAGGAATCAGGATCAAATCTGTTCGAAATAGCGTCGCCGCTCCCAATCGGTCACCGAAGCATCAAATGCCGCCTGCTCGGACTGAAAGAAATGAACATAATGTGCTGCGATCTCAATTCCCAAAGTTTCACTTACGAGCGGGCTGGCGGCAAAGAGATCGGTCGCTTCGCGAAGCGTGGTCGGAATGCACGGCACCTCGGTTGCAGAGTAGACGTCGCCTTCAAAAATGGGAGGAGGCTCAGTCTGTTTCACGATTCCATCCAATCCGGACGCGATGGCGGCTGCGATGGACAGATACGGATTGCAATCCGCCCCGGGGATCCGGCACTCGATTCTGAGGCTCGGCCCCGCACCCACCACCCGGAAGCTGGCCGTGCGATTGTCGTGGCACCATGCCAGGCGTGTAGGCGCCCATGAGCCTGCACAAAAGCGCTTGTAGGAGTTGACGGTCGGAGCATAAAACACCATGAACTCGGGAACGTGCGCGATCCAGCCGCCAAGAAACCAGCGGAAAATCTCGCTGCACATCAGCGGCCCCAGTTTGTTCGTTCCCGCCATCGCATTCTGTCCTTCCTTCCACAGGCTCAAATGCAGATGGCAACTGGAACCCGCCTGGCCGGCATCGGGCTTGGCCATGAATGTAACGCTCATGCCAAGGCTATCCGCGACGTCCTTAAAACATTGCTTGAATACGGTGTGGCGATCCGCCATGGTCAGAGCATCGGCAAAGCGGACGTTCAGTTCGTGCTGGCCTTTTCCCCATTCGCCCTTGGAGCACTCCACAGGGACGCCAGACTGCGACAGATGCCGGCGTACGGCGCCATTCAGCTTCTCTTCCCGCGTGCCTTGAAGGATGTGATAGTCCTCGAGATACCAGCCTGCTGCCTCCAACCCTTCATACTTGGCCGCCGCCGCCGCCCGATATGAATTGTTGAAGATGTAATATTCCAGCTCGGTGCCGGCGGCGACCCGGTAGCCCATACGCTCGGCCCGTTCGATCTGGCGGCGCAAGATCGTACGCGGCGCCTGTTCCACCAACTCCTGCGAAGCAGAGTGCAGCAGATCGCAGGTCACAAGAGCGGTGCGATCCAACCATGAGGCCATGCGGAGAGTCGGCATGTCAGCCTTCATGTGCACATCGCCATAACCTCGCTCCCAACTCGCGAACTGGTATCCCGCAACGGGGTTCATCTCCATGTCGGTGGTGAGAAGATAATCGCAGGCATGGGTCCCCGGCTCTTCGTTTTCCATAAAGAACCGCGCATCCAGGCGCTTTCCAAATTGGCGGCCATAGATATCAGTGAAAGTCAGCATCACCGTATCGACACGCGATTCGTTGACCATGGTGCGAAGTTCGTCGATGGTTAGCATTCCGTTGATCTGCATCGCATGCCCTCAACCTGAGGTAATTGTCCGGAAATGGAAACTCTTTGGACGGGTCAGATAATGAAATCCCAGGCGGGATAATGTGCAGCCGTGGCCGCTGTCTTTGATTCCAACCCAGGCCAGCTCCGGGTCGAGATAATCACAACGATTGACGTAAACGGTCCCCGCTGCCGTCCGGGCTGCCAGCGCTTCGCCATGTTCTGCGTCCTCGGTCCAGATTGAGGCGGTCAGTCCGTAGGGGCTGTCGTTCATTAGTCGGATTCCTTCGTCTTCAGAATCGACCGCCATGATACCGATCACCGGACCGAAGCTCTCTTCGGTCATCAGATTCATGCTATGGTCCACGTTCACCAAAACGGTGGGCGTAAAAAAATATCCCCGGCCCTGCGTCCGTTTTCCCCCAGTGAGGAGCTTGGCTCCCTGCTGCACCGCTTGGTCGACCTGGTGCTTCAAAAAGTCGAGTGCCTTTTGCTGCGCGAGCGGTCCGATGCCGGTGGCGGGATTCTCCGGATCACCCACGATATACTTCCCCACTTCGGCAGCGAAAGCGTCGACAAACTTTGCAAAGAGCGGACGCGCAACATAGATTCTCTCCACAGCGCAACAGCTCTGGCCTGCATTGTAGAAGGCTCCATCCACCAGGTTCGTCACGGCAAAATCGAAATTCGCGTCCTCCAAAACCAGCGCCGGATCTTTTCCGCCCAGCTCTAGTCCCATGTCAAGCAGTTGCGCCGAAGCCTGGCGGTAAACCTCGCGACCTCCCTCGACAGAACCGGTGAAGGAGATGAAATCGACCCACCGCCGCGCAATCAGGCGGGTTATCGTATGGTGATCGACATGGATCGAAGCGACCAGACTCTCGGGCAACCCGGTCTGGCGAAATGCGTCGATGAAGGCATCGCCGCACAGCGAGGTGAGGCGGGCGTGTTTGATCAACACCGCATTGCCCGCCAACAGGGCAGGAAGAACAACATTCACCGCGATCAGTAGCGGGTAATTCCACGCGGGAATGTCAAGGACAATGCCCAACGGCTCGCGGCGGATAAAGCGGCGGAAACCCGGCTTGGGTTCGAGTGTCTCATCCTGCAGGCCTGAGGCCGCGAGGCCAAGCATAGTATCGGCGCGATTGAGCATGGTGTCCACTTCGCGCCGTGCCTGCACCAGCGGCTTGCCCATCTGGCGGGTGATGTCGAGGGCGACCGGCTCTCGCATGGAGCGGAACGCACCCACGAAGCCGCGGCAAATCTCCACTCTCTCGCTGACCGGCGCCTCCCGCCATTTCTTCTGAGCGACGCGCATCCGCTCCAGGATGGCCCCGACTTCCGCTTCCGAAGTCATTGCGAGGGTTCGGAATGTTTCCTCGGTTGCAGGGTTCACCAAGTCTATATATGAAGTCGCGGTCATGGTTACCAGCTTTCCTGATATAGCCTGAGCAAATCGTCCTGGGTACACGGCCGGATATTGGTCTTGTGGCATGAATCGGCAAAAGCGCTTTCCGAGAGGCCTTCAAGACTCTCCCGTGGCACACCATGATTGCGCAACCCGCGCTTGATACCTAGGCGATCTATCATGACTTCAACCATGTTGATGGCATCGGCTGCGTCACGATCCTGCGGCCCGCTTGCACTGCTGTCGCTATAGAGGCGGGCCAGGCGCGCATAATGCGGCGCCGCCATTTCCAGGTTGAACTTCATCACTGCCGGCAGGCAAAGTGCATTCGCCAATCCGTGGTGCAAGGCGAATTCGGTGGAAAGCGGATGGGCCAGCGAATGAGTTGCTCCGAGATCTTTCTGAAATGCGATAGCGCCCATCGATGCCGCGACCAGCATGTTGCCGCGCGCCTCGATGTCTCGTCCGTCACGCGTTGCGCGCTCCAGGTAGCGGATCACCATTTCCAACCCGTGAATGGCGATGGCGTCGCAGAGCGGGTGGAACACCGGACAGGTGAGCGATTCCAGACAATGAGTGAATGCGTCCATGCCCGTTGCCGCGGTCAGAAATGGAGGAAGGCTCACGGTAAGCTGGGGATCGAGAATGGCTCGTTTGGGCATCAGCCACGGACTGAAGATGATTATTTTTCGCCTCAGTTTGTGCGACGTAATCACCGACGATCTTCCCACTTCGCTGCCAGTGCCGGCAGTCGTCGGGATGGCGATGATCGGATCGTACGGCCCGGTCATGCGGTCCATGCCGCCGGCCTGAGCTTCGAAATCGGCAAGCGTTCCCTCCTGCCGGGCCATCACCACCGTAGCCTTTGCCACATCAATGGCACTTCCTCCGCCCAGACCGATGACGCCGTCGCAACCTGCCGCGCGATAGGACTCCGCGGCGTGGACAACATCTTCCTCGATCGGGTTCGGATGCACGGCATCGAAGACTTCGTACTGGATTCCGCCCTCTTGAAGTGCGGACTCGACGGCCTTGAACGGCGGCGCGGCGCGCAGCCCCGGATCGGTAACCACTAATGGCCGGTGAACGCCGTCTTCTTCCAGACACGCCGGCAACTGGCGCGTTGCTCCCACGCCAAAAACGATGCGGGTGGGGAAGGAAAATGTCGTGATTGCGTCGAACATGTCTGGCTCCTGCCTGGCGAGATTGGCGTTAGTCGCGCGCGCCTCGAGTGCCTATTGCCCTTCGGCGGCGGGGACGGAGTGCTGTTCTGAAACCCACCGCGGCATTACATACTTGCGGCGCACCTCGAAAGCGTAAATGAGAGCGAGCAGCGCCAGTACACCTGCCAGAGTTTTGGCAGCCAGTTGATTCGGCGGCATCAGCAGCACAAAACAGATGAAGACAGTGTAGACGAGCGCGATGCCGTTCAAAGCCGAGCCCCATCTGCCCAGAGTCCACTTCGCCTGCGTGGGCCAATCGGATCCGCGCCAGCGCGACCACCATCCCAAACCCACAGGAATTACGTAAGCCAAATACAACGCCACGGTGCTAAGGGACGTAACAATCGGGACCGCTCCCGTCCACGCCATGGCCGCCAGGCCGGCTATCACGGTCGCCCAAATCGCCGCAACCGGAGTTCCGTGCTTGGCGCTGACCTTCTGCATGGTCTTGGCGAACGGCATTCCGTGATCGCGCGCAAGAGAGAAGATGGCACGGGAAGCCGAGGTGACGCAGGAAAGTCCGCAGAACCACATCGCCATCGAGGCCATCGCCGCCAAGGCGTTCCCAAAGCGGTAACCGAGGCCGGTTTGCAGAATCGCGATTGCTGCAGGGACCGCGTTTCCCTGCGTGTCGTGCGCTGAGAGCACTGCCGGAATCGAGTGAATCGCCAAAGTAATAGCAAGCAGCAGAATGTATCCCACAACGCCGGAGACGCCCACCGCAATCACCATCCCCCAAGGGGCGACGCGGCGCGGATCGTGCGTTTCCTCGGCCATATGCGCCGATCCGTCGAATCCGGTGAAGGTCCAATGTGCCTGAAGCAAACCGAGAAGAAACGCCCATGCGTAAGAGTGCCCGCTGGAATTGCTGGTGCTGGCCAGGAAAGAGACCGGCCGGTGCGGCGCTAACCAGAAGAGCATCCCCGCAATCACAAAAACGCCGACGAGATGGATCACCACGCTGGTGTTGTTGAGCAGCGCCACCAGGCTTACACCGAAATGGTTGATCAGGCCGTGCGCCAGCAGAGTGAATCCGAACATCAGGAACACGTGCTCAGGCGTAGGAGAAATGCCCAGGAACGGAAGTACGAACTGCGCGGCACTGAAGTTGATGCCGGCCAGCGCCGCAATCAGTCCAATGATGTTCAGGGAGGCGACGAACCACCCTGCCGCGCGCCCTCCCAGCGCCGCGGCCCAATGGTACATTGCGCCTGAGGTTGGGTATGCCGAACACAACTCCGCCATGCTGGCAGCCAACAACAATGTGAACACGGTCGCGATCGGCCATCCCAGCGACATCTCCAGGGGGCCACCCATCTTCAGACCGTATCCGTAAAGTGTTACCGCACCAGTCAGGATCGAAATAATCGAGAATGAAATAGCGAAATTGGAAAATCCTCCCATGCTGCGGAAGAGTTCCTGCGCATAGCCAAAGTGCCTGAGATCCTGCTCGTCGCGCGGTTGAGACCTGTCGGACATGATGGGCATATCGTATCTCAGGCAACGGCGTTCCCCAGTCACAAGGTCTTCGCCAACTCGTTCTCTTGGGAATTCGAACGGCAACACTCCTCGACTGGAGAGCGAACCCATGGGTTTACCGTCCTAACCCTCGAGTTCGTCATTTAGCGTCAACGGATTGAATACTGTTCGAAAAACTCCTTGCAAAGTGCTCTCTCTCGAAAAGCCTCAGTACCGCCAGACCGCAGCGTGGAAAATGCGCCCGCGGCATTCCCCAGCCGGCAACATTCCTCAAGATCCGCACCGCGGATGTATCCGGAGAGAAAACCGGCATTAAAGCTGTCGCCTGCGCCGATGGCGTCCACGGGATGCACCGGAACGGGAGGTATTTCCGTCAGCCTTCCGCCGCTGCAAAGCAGCGCTCCGCGGGAGCCATTTTTGACCGCGACACAGGGCACGCGGCGGGCAAGTTCAAGCGCTCCTTCTTTCACATTGGCCCGCTGCGCAATGCGGCAGGCCTCGGCGGCATTAGGCAGCAGCACATCGACATGATCCATAAGCTCCAGGAGTACTCCCTGCCAGCGATCCTCCGGATCGTCGTTGGTATCAAGCGAGATGGTCAGCCCTGCGCGCCGGAGATCGGTGAACAGCCCGGGCAAATCGGGTTGAAGCGCCTTCTGCAGAAAGAGCGAAGAAAGATGAAAATGCTTCGCGGAAGCGAGGTAGTCAAAGTCGAGGTCGGCGCGCGTCAGGGTTGCGATCGTGCCTGGGTAAGTGATGATATGACGCTGCTCGCCGTGGTGCAAAAGGATGGTGATACCGGTTCCAACCGGACCCGGGTCGTTGACGACGCGTGCGACATCTACACCGGCTTCGCGGAGGCGATGCAGGGCCATGCGGCCGAATTCGTCATTGCCGATACGGGAGATGAAGCCGACCTTCCCTCCCAGTGCCGCCAGATTATGGGCTGTGATCGCAGACGAACTGCCCAGCGTGGCGCGAAAATCCGTGGCCAGCAGTTCACGTTCGGTTGGCATTTGTTCCGGAAGCCCATAAAAGATCAGATCGAGGTTCAGCTCGCCGGCGATCGTCACATCGAACGTCTTCACCCTATCCCCTTTCCGCGCCTCCGGCGGACCGCTGCTCGACCGACGCCATCCTCCGATACTAATCGTTGTAGTTCATTTCATTTCGAATTTTAGGTTGGATTCTCCAGCCTGTCTACGCCGTTCAATCTTCAGCCGGTCTCCCCCGCCGGCTTTAAACGACTCCCGGTTTGCGGAGATATGGCAAAGCACGAAATCCTTAGAAGGGCACCCAGAGAAGTATCTGTTCTTTTCCATTTGTGACGTATTAGGCTATATTGTCTCCATTGCAATTGCTTTCGTAATCAAATACAGCCAAAGAAAAATCGCGCATTGCATTGCCGGCCAGTGCCGGACTCAATGCTTCCTCCGGGCTCTGGCCTGGCAAAAAATCGGCTGGTACGGAACCCGCCGGCGGGAAGTCCTGGAGCGAAGATTCTCCCGTCGCATACATTCCGGGGAGGGGAATTTGCCCGACATATTGCATCAACTGGCGAGTGCATTCCACCGCAAGAGGCCGATCGGCGTCTACTCGGTTTGTTCGGCTCACCCCTGGGTGCTGGAAGCTGCCGTCGAACAGGCTCAACAGGACGGTTCCGACCTGCTCATAGAAGCCACATGCAATCAGGTCAATCATCAAGGCGGCTATACCGGAATGCAGCCGGCAAATTTCCGGGCGATCGTGGAAGAGATCGCAGTGCGCAAAGGCCTGCCCATTTCCCGGCTGATCTTGGGCGGGGATCACCTGGGACCAAACCCGTGGCGCCACCTTCCCGCAGACGAGGCTATGGAAGAAGCTTGCCGAATGGTGGAGGGATACGCGCGTGCCGGCTTTCAGAAGATTCACCTGGATGCGAGTATGGCCTGCGCCGGTGAAACCGCTCCCTTGAGCGACGAAACTATCGCCGGGCGTGCCGCAAGTCTTTGCGCCGCCGCTGAAAACGTGAGCGGACCCTGCAGGCCCGTATATGTGATCGGGACTGAGGTTCCCGTTCCTGGTGGGTCGACGGAGAGCCTGGCGAAATTGCAGGTGACTAGTCGAGACGCAACGGCCAGAACCCTCGAAATTCACAGCAAGGTTTTCGGAGATTGCGGACTGGATGCGGCATTGGCGCGGGTGATTGCCCTTGTCGTGCAGCCAGGCGTCGAGTTCAACAACGAAACCGTGGTTGATTACCAGTCTCACCGCGCCAAGTCGCTGTCCGCGCTGCTGCATGAGATGCCGGGCCTTGTCTACGAAGCCCACTCCACCGATTATCAAAAACCTGAAGCCTATCGCGAACTGGTACGCGACGGTTTCGCTATTCTCAAGGTGGGACCGGCCCTTACGTTTGCCATGCGCGAGGCACTGATGGCCCTGGCCGGGATTGAGACAGAGCTACTGCCGGCAGATCGCTGTTCCAATCTTCTGACTGTCCTGGATGAGGTGATGCTCGCGGAGCCCCGGTACTGGAAGGAACATTACCAAGGCACAGATCACACCTGCCGTCTGCTGCGGCTCTACAGTTACAGTGACCGCGTGCGCTATTACTGGAATCATCCGCGCGTTCAAAAAGCGGTGACGGCGCTCATCGCCAATCTGGAAGCTACGCCCATCCCTGAGACCATGTTGAGTGCCCGGCTGCCGGATCAGTATGTCGCCGTCCGCCATGGCCGTTTGCAGCCGCGTCCACTAGCCCTTATCCGCCACCGTATCCGCCAGGTTTTGGAGACTTATGCTTCAGCTTGTCGCGCAGAGTAAGCTGCAATTCAAGCTGGACTCTGCCATTGCCCGTCAATATAAGTCGCAATGCAATTCTGGAAAGCGCATCATTACTAAGGATACCGAATGAAAAGCCGCATCATCAGGAACTCAGCAGTACTGCATGTTCTGCTTACGGCATTCTGCTTCCAGGGGTTATCAGGGCTTGCCATTGCGGCGAAGTCACAGAGGCTGAAAACTCGAGTGCTGGCCGATGGAAGCTATGACCTCGCCCTCTCCGGACAGGCCAGGCCGATTCTCATTGCAGATGTAGCAGCCAGGATTGATGATCGCTGGGTTGGGGCAATGCAATATCCAAAGCACAGCGTGCAGCAGCATCCTGTGCAGGGCTACTTCGGTGCCGCCACCGAGTGGCAGGTCACGTTTTCCGGCCTGAGCGGCGTTCCCGATCTCGCTTATCGCCTGCGCGCTTACGAGAATGAGCCATTCGCTGATATTCAGGTCACCGTAAAAAACCCGACCGGCCGCGCAGTGCAAGTGCAGGCTATCCGCGCCATTGAGGCCCGAGGAAGCGACATCGTTGATCTGGACGGCCCCGCAGCTCAGGAGCGGGTGCTTTCCGACAGCTTCAGCGAAGACCGGCCGGTCATGAAGATTTACGATTTGGCGGATGGGCCCGGCGGAATGCATCGCGGAGTTGGAAGCCAGCTCATCTACAACCTTCAAAGTCATCTGAGCTTTTTTGCGGGTGCATTGTCCACTGATCGTTTTTTGACCATTCTCCGGCTGCACCTGGCCGAACCCGCAGGGTCGAATCCGCGAGTGGCGGCCTATGAAGTTGACTGCACCGGTACAACCGAAATTCAGAAGGCTCAGGTTTTGCGTAACTCGGGCGCGGCGGACCAAATACCGCTGAGCCTGGAGCTGCCTTCCGGCCAATCCATGCAGTCTGAAACGATATTGCTCGGCGCCGGTTCCGATTATCACCGCCAGTTGCAGACCTATGGCGCACTTATATCCAGGATCCATCACGCGCGTACGACCGCTCCGCCGCTGATGGGCTGGTGGAGCTGGACGGCCTTCTACTTCGGACTGAATGAGGGCGCTGCTCTGACCAATGCCACGTGGCTCGCAGAACACCTGAAGCCATTCGGCTATGATGTCTTTCACATCGACGAAGGCTATCAGTATGCTCGCGGGGAATACTCCACTCCCAACGCAACTCTTTTTCCGCATGGCATGATCAGGCTCGAATACAAGATTCACGGCATGGGGCTGATGCCCGCGATATGGACGGCGCCGTTCGAAGTGTCGAGCCGTTCCTGGGTTTTCGAGCAGCATCCGGATTGGCTCGTAAGCAATGCTGCGGGCAAGCCCATACAGGTCGGCACAGAAAAGACGGACAAGCTCTATGCGCTAGATACCACCGATCCCGGAGCAGAGGATTATTTGCGGCAGACTTATACCACGCTGGTCAACGATTGGGAAATCCGGTACATCAAGCTTGATTTCATGGACGACACTGCGGTCGAAGGACATTACTACCGGCCAGACACGACGGCAATGGAAGCCCAACGGATCGGACTGGCTATCATCCGTCAGGCGGTTGGCAATGACGTCTATCTCGATAAAGACGGCAGCCCCATGCTCAATCCCGTGGGGTACGTGGACTACGGCCGGATCTCGCGGGACACTGCACATAGCTTCGCAGTCAGCAAAGAGGTGGCCACCGGAATCGCAGCACGCTATTACATGAATCGCAATTTTTTCACCTCCGACCCGGATGCGTTTTCGGTTTCGGCGCATTCCATCGAAGACCAGGCGAATCCGGGCAAGCCTCCGCTCCCTCTCAATGCGGCGCGGGTTGCGATGGCGCTTGCGGCCGTCTCCGGCGGCATGCTGGAGATTGGCGATAATCTGCCCTCCCTGGAGGGGCATCCGAATCGCATGTCGCTGATCATGAATCAGGATCTGATCGACATGGTGCGCCTGGGCCGCGCCTCGGTTCCGGTCGATTTGATGGACTACCGGGAAATCGATCTCCAGCCGAGCGTTTTCCTGCTCAACGAGTCCGCGCGCCAGAAGATGCTTACAGTTTTTAACTGGACCAGCAACCCGGTTCAGCGGACAATCGACCTGCCACAGATCGGCATTGCAGACGCGCCCCACCTATCCGCCATGGATGTGCTTGCCGGGAAGCAGTGCGTGCTCGACGCGGCCGGCTTCCTCCATCTGATGTTACCTGCACAGTCGGTAGCGGTGGTCAAAGTGATTGATAATAGCATTCCTGCCGTTAAGCCCGACGTCGCGCTTAGCTTTGCTCAAAATGGGAGAACGGGCGAGCCGGTTGTTCTCGCAGCCAAATGGAAGGGCGGCGATCCCGTTGTCTCGTATCGCTGGAACCTGGGCGACGGCACCACGCAGCCGGGCCGGCAGATAAGTCATACCTGGACAATACCTGGCTCATATAACGTCCATCTGACTGCTTCGGGACTCGGCGGCGAGACGACGGAACGATCCATGCAAATCCATATCGCGGGACAAATGAGCACGGATTTTATGCCTGCAGAAAATCGCCGGCTGCACTGAAAGTCATTACCAGAGGAGAGAAACAGCAGTCGGCGCGGAGGTGGTTCAAGAGATTCCGGCCTTTGCGACAGAGCCTTTGAGAATCGATGCAGCCTGGAGATTTGCACGGCGTCGCCTCTCGATTTATACTCCGTTCGACCGTTGGAGCTAGGCCCTGGTGCAACAAAAATGTGGAGTTGCGGGCATGACCCGAAGAATGAAAAAGTCTGCAGTAGAGCCTACCGAAGAAAACAAAATGCTCATTGATGAGCGCCGGCAGCACATTCTTTCTCTCGTGCAAAGCCAAGGCCGGGTGTTGGTGGGTGAGTTGTCCCAAACCCTGGGCATGTCGCAGATTACCATTCGCAAAGATCTCGAACATCTGCAAGCTAAAGGTCTGGTGCAGCGCACCCACGGAGGAGCGCTTCGCCTGACTTCCGGTGCGCTTTTCGATCCGTCGCTGCAGGAAAAACAGAAACAGCACTCGCACGAAAAGCAGCGAATCGCCTCTGCCGCAGCTGACATGGTGGAAGAGGGCCAGTGCATAATGCTCGATTCCGGAACCACAACCACCGCCATTGCAGTGGCGCTGAAGCGCTTTTCTCAACTCACCGTGATCACCAACGCGCTCAATATCGCCATCGAGCTTACCAAGACAGATTTCGAGGTGATTTTAATTGGCGGTACTTTACGGAAAAACTCCTTCTCGCTGGTGGGCCCTCTCGCTGAAGATATGCTCGGGGAAATTCACGCGGACATTCTCTTTCTCGGCCTGGACGGCTTCGATATGGAGATTGGCGCCACCACGCCCAATTTCCTCGAATCCCGAGTGAACCGCGCCATGGTCAAAGCTTCGCGACGCGTAGTTGCAGTCTGCGATTCGACCAAATTCAACCGGCGCAGTCTCTCCCGCATCGTGCCGGTTTCCGCAGTTCACTGTGTAATTTCAGACCGGGACATTCCCCAGGAGACTGCGGAAGCGTTGCGCAGCCAGAACATTGAACTGTTGCTGGTTTAGGTCAAGCATTCTGCTCAATCCTGCAGTTTGTGATGTGCTTGCCGGCAATGCCATGAAACGAATTGAACCGCGTATTTTTGGCAGTCGCGGGAATCAGGTCATCTACTGTCGATGCAGTGCCGTGGATTGGCAAGCTGAGGGCAATCCCGAACAATTTCATTCCCGTGATCGCCTCAAAAATTTCCGAGCCTGCATTGGCTGTTTCTGTCCCTGGGTGTGCCACCCTACGGCGCCGATGCACGGAGTTTTGCCGCAGAACCATTCCTGCGAGACGGACCCTGACAACCGATTGCGAAGATCTTTAACACGGCCGAGATCCAGCGCGTCCGACAAGACCCAGACCGCGCGCTTCTCCTTGATCGCCTGTACGATCTGGTTCTCACTGATTGGTGCGATGCGAAGCCTCACCGCTGCCGCATTCATGATGGTCGAGGGTAGTGATGCATCCCAGAGGCGAACGTTCTTAACTTCCGGTGCGTAATTGTCAGCGCCGGTTTAAAACGGAGCCATTTTGGCCGGGTTAGGCCGGAGCCAGGGAGCCAGAGAGAACCCCTGTTGGCGGGGAGGCGGTAAGGACTCTACATGAGTTTCTACATTGGCTCAGCTTCTACATCGAGTCAGCTTCTAAATCGGATCAATTTCTACATCGGCTCAGTTACTAAATTGGGTCAGCCTC
>JASHOY010000505.1 GCA_030038435.1 Acidobacteriaceae bacterium
GCGTGGCTATCCAAAGCAGCAACCAAACACGGCCACTCGCTTTCGAGGATGAAGCGCCGGCGGTAGCCCGCATCCGGCGCGTGCAGCAGGTTACGCCCCGCAAAGGGCGTGCCCTGCCAGGCATGCCGCTGGATATGGAGGATCTCGACGACGGCGACGATCCCCGCCCGAAACTGCGCGGTCTGGGCGACGAGGCTCGCGGGCGCTGGTGGCGGCCGGCGAGCACGACGGGGCGGGTGTTCCTGGCCTTCGGCTCGTTTCTGGTGTTGAGCCTGCTGACTACCGCGTTTCTGCTCCTGCGCAGCTATCTTGAGCACGACTCGCGGTTTCGCATCACGGGTACCAGCGATATTCAGGCCACCGGAATGAGCCAGGTGGATCGCGCCCAACTGCTGCCCGTCTTCGGCGAGGACATCGGACGCAACATTTTCTTTGTGCCCTTGAGCGAACGGCGCAAGGAACTCGAACAGATTCCCTGGATTCAAAGCGCCACGGTGATGCGCCTGTTGCCGGACCGGATACGGGTGTCGGTGGTGGAGCGGCAGCCGGTGGCGTTTGTGCGCATCGGCCGCCAGATCGAGCTGGTGGACGCACACGGCGTGTTGCTGCAGATGTCGCCGGCGGCCATGGCTGCGCATCACTACTCCTTTCCGGTGCTGACGGGCATCGATCCTGGGGATCCGCTGCAGGCGCGGGCCACGCGCATTGCTGTGTATCTGCGGCTGATGTCGGAGCTGGATTCGACGGGACAGCATTATTCGCAGAACATTTCTGAGATCGATCTCACCGATCCTGAAGATGCGCGGGTGCTGATGCCGGAGCCGGGACGGGACATCCTGGCCCACTTCGGCGAGGATCATTTTCTGGAGCGGTATCTACGTTTCCGCGATCACATCTTCGCCTGGCGGCAGCAGTATCCGCGGCTGGCGGCCGTGGATTTGCGCTACAACCAGCAGGTGGTGTTGCAGATGGCATCAGGCGCTCAGGCTGCCACCTCGGCCGGAGATGCGAGTGACGGCAAGCCGTCGGCGGATGGCCGTATAGAATCCCAAAAAACCGCAACAAAGCCCGTCGCCAAGAGCGCGAGCGCCAGGAAAACCGCGCTGCGCCGGCGCCAGGAGCGCGAGCGGCGCCGGCGCGAAGAGGAGCGGCGCCTTGCGCTTCATGGTGCGGCCATTTGGATTGCTCCCGTGGCCGGCTCAGGATGGGGGTTGTGAACGCCATGAGCCAGCGGCAGGACAACCTGATCGTGGTGCTCGACATCGGGAGCGCGTGGACGCGCGTGGTGGCCGCGGATGTGAATGAGGGATCGATCCGCTACTGCGGGCACGGCACGGTGGCCTCGGCGGGAATGCGCAAGGGGCTGATTGCCGAGCTGGGGCCGGCGGCAAAAGCGGTGCGTGCCGCCAACGAGCAGGCAGAGCGCGCCGCGCACGTGAACATCGAAGAGTGTGTGGTAGGCGTGGGCGGCCCGCACGTTCGCGGACTGAACACTAACGGCGGTTTGCAACTGGGCAGCCGCATGCGCGAAATCACCCGCGACGATGTGCGCACTGCGGTGGAGCGGGCGCGCGCGGTGGAACGGCCGCCGGATCGCGAGATTCTGCACTTGCTGCCGCGGCAGTTCATCCTCGACGATCAGCCCGGGATCTTCGATCCGGTGGGCATGGTGGGCGCGCGCCTGGAAGTGGATCTGCATATTGCCACCTGCTCGGGGAGCGCGCTGCAAAGCACCGTGACCTGCGCCAATCGCGCCGGGCTGGAGGTTTCCGAGGCGGTTCTGGAATCCATTGCCGCCGCCGAGGCCACCCTTTCCGGCGATGAGCGCGACCTTGGCGTCTGCCTGCTCGACATCGGTGCCCATTCCAGTGACCTGGTGGTGTTTTATGAAGGCGCCGTGGCCTACACGGCCTCGGTGCCCATCGGCGGCGCGCACTTCACCAACGATCTTGCCATCGGGCTGCAGATGCCGGTAGCGCAGGCCGAAGAGATCAAGCGGCAGTATGGAAACGTGGTCGTAACCGCAGTGCCGCAGGACGCCGAGATCGAGATCGCCAACCCCCAGCCGCAGTTGCTTTCCCTCCGCATGGTGGCGGAGATCCTCGAACCGCGGGCGCGGGAATTGATGTATTACGTGCGCGAAAGTCTGCGCCAGGGCGGCGTACTGGAGGCGCTGGGCGCGGGCTGCGTGCTGACTGGTGGCGGAGCGATGCTGCCGGGAATGCTGGACGTGACCGAGAGCCAGTTGCGGTGTCCGGCGCGGACGGGGCTGCCGGTGCGCCTGTCGCATATGCCCGCGGAACTGGTGCATCCATGCTATTCGGTGGCCGTGGGCATGCTGCTCTATGCGCAGCGCACACAGATGAATCGTGCTGCGGAAAACAGTTCGCTCAGATCGAAGTTGAGGGCCATGTTTGCCAACAGCTTTTGAGGGAATGAGGGACTGAGGGCGGGTGGCTGGAAGGAAAGAGATGAGAACGGGCGGCGGCTGGATGGGGCGGCCAGTGAGTAAAGGCTAAAGACGAGGAGCTGAGAGATGGAGGGGGAAATGGATATGGAAATGGGCGAGATACGGATTCAATATCACGAAGAAACGGTGCGTGGAGCGCGCATCAAGGTGATCGGCGTGGGTGGCGGCGGAGGCAACGCTGTAAACCGGATGATCCAGGCGCGGATGGAAGGCGTGGAGTTTATTGCCGCCAACACTGACGTGCAGGCGTTGAAGCTGTCCCAGGCGCCGGTGAAACTGCAGCTCGGCGTGCGGCTGACCTCGGGGCTCGGAGCGGGCGCCAATCCCGATGTAGGGCGCAGAGCGGCGCTGGAAGACTCGGGCAAGATTATCGAAGCCATTGAAGGCGCGGACATGTGTTTTGTGACGGCGGGTCTGGGCGGAGGAACCGGCACCGGCGCAGCGCCGGTCATCGCCTCTCTGGCCAGCGAAATGGGCATTCTCACTGTGGCCGTGATTACCAAGCCTTTCGCTTTCGAAGGCAAGCGCCGGCTGCAGCAGGCCGAGCGGGGCCTGAAGGAATTGCTCGAGTGCGTGGATACCACCATCGTTATTCCCAATGAAAAGCTGCTGGCCGTGGCCAAGGACGCGGGCTTTTTCGAGAGTTTTCGCATCGCCGACGATGTGCTGCGCCAGGGCGTGCAGGGAATCGCCGACATCATTACCATTCCCGGCATCATCAACCGCGACTTTGCCGACGTGAAGACCACTATGGCCGGCATGGGACACGCGGTGATGGGCACAGCGGTACGTTCCGGCTCCAACCGCGCAGCGGAAGCGGCGCAGGCGGCCATGGCTTCGCCGCTGCTAGAAGCGGGAGCCATCGATGGGGCGCGCGGCATCCTGATCAACATTACCGGGTCGAGCTCGCTGAAGCTGTCGGAGGTCAACGAGGCTTCGTCGCTGATCCAGTCGGCTGCGCACGAGGACGCCAACATCATCTTCGGCGCGGTACTGGATGAGAAGATGGGCGACGATGTGAAGATCACCGTGATTGCCACCGGCTTCCGCGACCAGATGCCGGAGCGGCGTGCGCGCATGCTCAGCGTCGAAGAGTCGCCGGTGGTGGCTGTGCCGGTGGTGGCGCCTGACAACTGGCTGCGCGAGCAGGCGCCGGAGGCGCTGGCAACTCCTGAAGCGGCGCGCTTCCGCAGCGAGGAAGAGGAGGAAGCGGAAGAAGGCAGACCGCAGGAAGCTTTCTATTTCTCGGCGTCCTCGCCCTCGGTTTCGACCACGGTGAATGTAAGGGGCGTGCCGGACGAGGTCGAAGACGCGATGGCCTCAGACGATTCCGTGACCGAGGCGGCATCGCGGTCGCAGGACATCGCTGAGGAAACAGCCTATGCGCCGCTTCCTCACGATTATGCCTCGGAGTTTGCGGGCCAGACGCACGCAGCCGCGGCAAAAGAGGAGACCTCGGCGGTCTTTCCCGATCCCGGTGCCGAACCCGATCGCGATCTGGATGTTCCAGCTTTTATGCGCCGGTTCAAGTTTTAGCACTTTAGGCATGTGATGTGATGCATTTCACATCCCGAATCGGGAAAAACAAAGGTATATTTATCCACAAGGCCCCCGGATATTGCGCAAGTTATTAGCACCCAACGGAAGCCTTGTACGTCTTCGCATATTTTATAAAAGAGTCAAATAGAAGCAAGCGTCAGCCGGGCGAAGTGGTGCATGGGCTGCTGCATATATAGGTCTGCTACATATATAGGTCATAGACCGCTAAAGCTGGGCCCGCGACCGATATGTGCGCGGAGTGTCTGGAGATCATGGTGCTCCTGGGGCAATCCAGGACGCGCGGCACGAATGTTGTGGACTGAAGGGATGCTGTTCGATGAGGTTGTCTGGGTTTTGGGCTTTGGGGTTGACATTGACGTTCGCCGGCGCGGCCGCAACCGGCGCCGCGATTGCGGGAGCGGCTGGAACTACACAAACCGCTACGACGGCGACTGCACATACAACTAGAAAGACCGAAACGACAGCGCATCTGCGGCGGACAGTGCATCATCGCCGGGTGCTGCACGCCGCCGGCGCCAGGCGCAGAACCACGGCATCGCGCAGCGCGAGATCGCGCACCCTAGCGCACAGCAGATATACAACCCACGCCACACACACAGCGGTGCGGCGCACGGCCTCCGTGCGCTACACCTCGCGCACCCGCCTGCGCCGCGCCAATTACACTTACCGGCGTCATCGCTATTACCAGACCTGGACCACCAGCTCCTTCGCGCATGGCGATATATTTGCCGACGACATCACCGCGGGCGAAGATCCGGTGGTGCGTCGGGCGGCGATTGATGCTTTGGGCGACATGAACGGCACGGCGGTGGTGATCGATCCGTCGAATGGGCGCATCCTGGCCATGGTCAATCAGAAGATGGCGCTTTCACCGGGGGGCGAGCCGTGCTCGACGATCAAACTGGGTATCGCCTTCGCCGCCCTTTCAGAGGGGATTGTCACTCGCGACACCATGGTGCAGCTTCCCGGCTTCCGCATGAACATGACGGAGGCTCTGGCGCACAGCAACAACCTTTATTTTGAAGAGATGGGCCGGGAACTGGGATTTGATCGCGTGCGCCATTATGAGACCGAGTTCGGTCTGGGCGAGCTGGCTGGATGGCATATTCAGGGCGAACAGCTGGGCGAATACCCTGACCAGCCGATTCCCGCGTCAGAGGGCGGCGTGGGGCGGATGTGCAGCTTCGGCCAGGGCGTCTCCTTGACACCCCTGCAGCTTGGGGCACTAGTTGCGGCCATCGCCAACGGCGGAACTCTCTATTATCTGCAGCACCCGACCACCCCGGAACAGGTGGCCGATTTTGTCCCCAGGATCAAGCGGAAGCTGGACATTGGCCAGTACATTCCCGACGTCGAAGACGGAATGGCCGGGGCGGTCGAATATGGAACCGCGCGCAGCCTGCGGACGAATTTCAAGGAGTTCCCGGTCTTCGGCAAGACCGGGACCTGCTCCAACGAGGGCACTCGCTTCGGGTGGTTCGGGTCGTTTTCCGAAGGACCGCAGGGCAGGCTGGTGACAGTCTTCTTGCTGGAAGGCGGGCGGCCGAGCTTTGGCCCTTACGCGGCGCAATTGACGGGCGTCTTCTACAAAGATCTCTGGGCGAGCAACTACTTTGCTTCCAAGGGGTCGCAGAATGACCAGTCGGCGTCGCTGCTGCAGGCGCCGGGGCGCGGTGGGGCCGAATAATAACGAAGCCGAAATGTTGTTCCCGCGGCCGACCCCGGGCAGGCTATTCGTTTTTCGCAAAGCAAAACCGCGCAATTTGACCGTCGCGCGAAAAAGCGGCATCCGGAGTCGCTCGCTGGTTTGCCAGCGCACGGAGAGCTTGTTGACCGGCCCTCTGTCACGAAGGTCGGCTGCGCATCGTCGATTTGCTGTATCCTGCACCCAATTCCACGTAAAATCATCGGATAATAGGAGAGCCGATCGCCGCGTCTCGGCCGCGTCCTGCTTCGGCCTGACGAAAGGAATGAGCTTTCCCTTCGCACCACTTAGATTTCGATGGCTTTGCCTACACACATCGTGCTGATGTACGGAGACTTGCTGCTCTTCGCCTGGGTCATGGTGGAGCAATTGGGATTTCCCTTGCCCGCAACTCCCGTCCTGGTGGCGGCAGGGGCGCTTTCGGCATCGCGGCAGTTGAGTTTCGGGCTGGCGCTGGCGGCGGCGGTGGCCGGTTCTCTGGTCGCAGACAGCTCCTGGTACTTCGTGGGGCGCAGGTACGGGCATCACGTGCTGCGCACGCTTTGCAAGCTTTCGCTGGAGCCGAATACCTGCGTGCGGCGGACGCAAGACTCGATTGGCCATCGCGGCGCCATGACGCTGCTGATCGCCAAGTTTGTGCCGGGGCTGTCCACGCTGGTTTCGCCCGTGGCCGCGCAAAACGGCATGGGTTACGCCGAATTCGCCATTTTCGACGGCCTTGGCGCAGCGTTCTGGGTGGCGACGCTACTTGCCGTAGGCCGCTTTTTCGGTGACTTGATCCGGCGCGACCCAAGTCTGCTGAGCTGGATGGGGCGTTTTTGGCTTGCCGTGATGCTGCTGGCGGTGGTCGGCCTGATTTTTGGGCGCATGGTGCGGCGGCGGATTGTCATGAAACAACTCGCGGCTGCGCGCGTAGAACCGGAAGAGCTGAAGCGGCAGCTTGAGGCAGGCGAGCTCGTCTACATCGTAGATTTGCGGCATCCGCTGGAGCTGCTGCCCGATCCCTTCACGTTGCCCGGAGCGGTGCATTTTTCCCCGGAGACGCTGGCGGCGCGGCATGGGGAGATTCCGCGTGACCGCGACGTGGTGCTTTACTGCACCTGTCCCAGTGAGGCCACCGCAGCCAGGACGGCCATGACCCTGCACCGGCTGGGTATCGATCGCGTGCGGCCGCTACGCGGCGGCTTCGACGAGTGGAAGCGGCTGGGATTCCCGATGGATGCGATTCCGCCCGCAAACCCCCTCGTCGCCGCCATGGAACCGGCGCAATAAATTTCCAGGCAAGCCTCTCGCCCACCCCGCCGTCTTCCCCGCAGGGAAAGACACAAAAACAGCCGTCTCCCGCGTATAGTAGCGCCATAATCGCCGTCTTCCCGTAGGGAAGACACGAAAATAGCCCGGGGTAGAGAATGCGTCCACCAGGTTCCCACCCCGTCAGGGGTGGGGCGAATTCGCTCCCTACCCTGCCCGCCCGGAAACCGCCCGGAGACAGCTCCATTTCTCAGGATTGCTTCACAAACAGTGCGCCAATACTGGCCCCGATGGGCGCTCCGATGCCGCTGCACGGATCGGGGCCGACGGCGGCGTTATAGAAGCCGTTGCCACCAACGGTGATGTCGGTGAAGGCGGTCTGGTTGAGCCATAGCGTGGGCGTGACGAAGCCCAGCTTTTTGCCGAAAGAGGCGAAGAGGCCGGCATAAAGCGGGGCGACGGCGCTGGTGCCTCCGACCACCGTCTCCGATCCCTGAACATAGATGTTGTAACCGGTGTTGGGATCGGCGTTCGCGGCGACGTCGGGGACCATCCTGCCCGAGCCGTATTTTGTGCCTGCCGGCGCGGGCGGCGCGCCAATCTGAAACGACTGGACGGGGAAGATGGTTGAGTAGCCGCCGCCCGTGCCTTCCCCGTTGGTCTCGCCCGGGTTGTCGTTCCACACCGTCTCCGCGGTTGCGGTCTTGGATGTGCCGCCGCAGCCGACCACATGCGGGCACGAGGAAGGCACATCGACGTTGGCGGGCGTCGAGCCGCCGTCGCTCGAGTCATTGTCGCCGGATGCAGCGAAGACCGCCATGCCGGCAGCGGTTGCAGCGGCAGCGGCGGATTCCATCTGATCGGCGGCCGTTGTGCCCCAGTTGGCCTCGTCAGCGCCCCAGGAGATGGTGCAGACGTCACAGCCGTCACTGGCCGCCTTCTGCACCGCGGTGGCGATGTCCTGCGACCAGTACATGCGGATGGTCGCCGCCTGGCCGGTTGCGGCGAAATACGACGCCGCAGACACCTCGATGTCCAGCGCCACTTCGTAGTCCGCATCGCTTTGGCCCGGAGTGTTCTGCGTGCCGTCCACGGAGACATCCGTAATCTGCGGAACCGGCTGGCCGAGTGACCCGAAATAAGCGCTGATATCCGACTGCACCCAGCCCCCGCCCAGCTCGACGATGGCGATCACGCCGCCACCGGGCATCATTGCCGGCCACTTGTACGCGGTGCAGAGGTCAGGCACTGACCACGTGGTCGCGGGCGCTGCCGAGGGTAGCACAATTCCGCGCTCCTCACGCAGTTTGAAATCCGGCTTGATGCCGAATGGCCTCTTGCGCAGTTTGAAATAGGGCCTGCAGCCGTAGGGGAGAGAATTCGCCATTTTGCCTCCGGGAATCCTAGCGAGCATCGCACAGTTTGCCTGTGGAAGACAATCCGCCCATTTCGAGATCGTTGCAGGCCAAGGTCTTAGTATGAGGTAGGAACGGTAACCACCGTGGGGAGCAAGTCACTTGGCATACGACGATCTGCGCGGCTGGATCAAGGCGCTGGAAAAGCACAGTGAACTGAAACGCGTCGGCGAAGAGGTCTCTCCGGAACTGGAGATTGCGGAGATCACGGACCGGGTATCGAAAATGGCTTCGTCCGCGGCAGCTTCCCACACCATCCGCAAAGAACGCGGCAAGGATGGGGGATCTGAATCCTATGCCCCGGGCGGCCCGGCGCTACTCTTTGAAAACGTGAAAGGCTACCCGGGCCACAAGGTGCTGATCAATCAGTTCGGCAGCGAGCGGCGCATGGCGCTGGCGCTCGGTGTCGACCGGCTCGATGAAATTGCCGAGCGCATTTCGGGATTGATGAACGTGAAGGCGCCGGAGGGACTGCTGGACAAGCTGAAAATGCTGCCCCAGCTTGGCGCACTCACCAGAGCGTTTCCCAAGACGGTGAGCGCCAAGGACGCCGCGTGCAAGGAAGTGATTCGCCGCGAAGGCTTCGACCTCGGCTCGTTTCCGATTCTGAAATGCTGGCCCCACGACGGTGGCCGCTTCATCACCCTGCCCTGCGTGCACACCCGCGAACCGCGCACCGGCAAGCGCAACATCGGCATGTACCGCATGCAGGTCTACGACGGACAAACCACCGGCATGCACTGGCAGCGGCAAAAGGTGGCCGCCGAACACTATCGCGAAGCCCTGCGCCAGGCGGCCGCCGCTGACGCCCAGGCGCGTGGCACCATGAGCACTCAGGCGGCGCGCATCGCCGCCATGGCTGAATCCTCAGGCGGAGCCGCCGCCATTCCCGACGGCCCCCTTGGCGGATTGCCGCAGGTGGCCCTGGGCAACGTGAAAGGCTCGCGTCTCGAGGTCGCCGTGGCCATCGGAACCGATCCAGCGACCACCTTTGCGGCCATCGTGCCTGCGCCGCCGGAAGTCGAGGAGTTTCTCATCGCCGGATTCCTGCGCGGCGAGCCGGTCGAGATCGTTAAGTGCGAGACCGTCGATCTGGAAGTCCCGGCGCACGCGGAGATCGTCCTCGAAGGCTACGTCGAGCTCGGCGAATTGCGCCCAGAAGGCCCCTTCGGCGACCACACCGGCTTTTACACTCTCGCCGACGATTACCCAGTC
>JASHOY010000506.1 GCA_030038435.1 Acidobacteriaceae bacterium
ATGATGAAGCAGGGGGCGCGCAGCGAATCGCAAGCCGCCCCGGGGAGTGCAGCGGCGCTGGCCGGATTCAATCCCATCCAGATAAACTCCTAGAGCAGGATAGATAACTGCATTGTTGGAAGCGTTTTCAGATATCGGTTTCTGAGGAGTTGTCACATATGTCCATTTCGCGCAGGCGGCTTTTGCAAGGAATCACGTTTGTAACCTCCTACGCCGGGCTCAACGGATTGAGCCTTTTGCCGTTTGCAGGCGCATCGGAATCTGATGCGCAGCCGCAGTCTGCCGAAGCGCCTCAGTTTCCCAAGCCGGAGATCATCCGTTACGACGCGCAGTGCTTCACCATTCACGGACGAGATACTTTCCTCTATAGCGCCTGCTTACACTACGCCCGTATCCCTCGGGAGCTCTGGCGCGACCGTCTCACCAAACTCAAACAGGCAGGCTTCAATACCATCGAGACCTATGTCTTCTGGAACTACCATGAGCCCATTGAAGGCCAGGTAGACATGACGCAATTGGAAGACTTTGTAAAGATGGTGCAGGAAATGGACATGTGGCTCATTGCCCGTGTTGGCCCTTATGCCTGCGCGGAATGGGATTCCGGAGGGTTTCCCCAGTGGATCATCGAAAGAGAATTCCCCCTGCGCAGCGACAATCCTGAGAGCATCCGCACCTCTCAGGACTGGTACAGCCACGTTCTGCCGATCATACGCGACAACATGATCACCCGCGGCGGTCCCGTCATCCTGGTCCAGATTGAGAACGAGTATGACTTCTGGGATCTGCCCAATCAGAACAAGCTGAACTATCTCACGGTGCTGGCGAAAACCGCATGGAAGGCGGGCATCGATGTTCCCCTCATCACCAACTGGTGCAAGCAGGCGCGCGACAATTCCGATCCCGTCATGGCGCAGATCATGGATACCTGCGACTTTTATCCGCGATGGGACATCGTGCCTGGAGTTGTGCCCGATCTCAAGAAACTGCGGGAGCAGGAACCCACGTCACCGGTCAGCATTGCCGAGCTTCAGGGTGGATGGTTCAGTGGATTTGGCGGTGTTCTATCGGTTGATCAGGTTGGCGTGAGCGGCGCGCAGTTCAATGCAATTGCCAAGACGGTCATCGAACACGCCACCACTTTCTTCAGCGTGTATATGGGTCACGGCGGCACCAGCTTTGATTGGGCAGCCCGTGACCTGACCACCACCTATGACTATGCGGCGCCATTGAGAGAACCGGGCGGAATTTGGGACAAATATTATGCGGCCCACAGGCTCGGCGAATTCCTCGAGAGGTTTGGACCACTTATTGCCCGCGCTGAGGAAGTGCCGGACATGGTCAGCTCTGAAAACCACAACCTTTCTGTCAGCCTTCGCATGAATGGGAAATTCGGCGTGCTCTTCGTACGCAATAACTCCGATTCGTTCGAAGAGTTTACTCTGAAACACAACCAGGCGGGCGGCTCCGGAGAAACGATAGAGGTTCCGCACCATGGCAAACTGTCAATTTCGCCCCGCGGCATGAAGATGCTGGCGGTGAACGTGACTCTGCCCAACGCGATGATCCACTACTGCACGGCGGAGATACTCACATTCGGCAGCTTCGCCCTGCGCTCCTACCTTGTCGTTTATGACGACCCGGGCAGCCTGGTAGAAATCGCCCTGCAGTCAGAACAGGCGCCCCAGGTCGAAGGCGAATTGCTCTACCTGCAGGATGATGCCGCCAATCAACGCGCCGTATTGGGCTTCCAAATGGAAACCGGGCAGAAGCACCTGCTGATCAACGGCAACCTGCAGATCATCGCTCTACCCCGCTCTCTTGCAGACCGCACCTGGCGCGCGCAATTCCCGGCTAGCCAGGATTCCAGCGCTTCCGGGGATTCATCTGTCGAGATCCCGGTCATCACCGATTGCATGCTGCTGCGCGGCCAGGAGCGAAACGCCAGCGGGACCGAGCTGACGCTGGAATACTCTCCCGGCGAACATGAACTCACGATTCTGGAGCACGCCGCCGTCGCTCAGTGCACGGTCGATGGAAAGCCTGCGCAAATTCAGAGGGACCCGCACTCGCGGACCGTATCCATCGCCATCCTGACGCCTGCGCTTCCTGCAAAACCGATCCCCATCGCAGACGGAGAGTACTGGGTCGAGTCATTCGATCTGTCCGACGGTACATGGGTCACCACTCGTCCGGTCCCATTGCAAAAGCTCGGCCAGCTTCCCTATAGCTACATCAAATACCGCACCAACTTTGATTGGCATGGCGAGCCCAATCTCTCTATAGACACTCTGACCGAAGACCGCAAGCAGGTGTTTCTGAACGGATTTCGGCTCAGTGAACTGTCTCGTCCCGATCGATCCGTCACCTGCACTCTCAACGGACACGCCAAAGAAGGGTCGAACCTTTTGGAAATCTCTTACGAATGTTTCGCCAGCCCCAATTTTGGTCCCACCATGGCAGAGCTGAAAGGAATCAGCGGCATTCACATTGGCGACGATCAGAACAAAAAAGGGGTCGCGCCATTCCATGTTCAAATGGCCTCCGCCGCCATGTCCGGTCGAGAAATCAATCCGGTATACTCGTCATCTCCGTGGCGCAAAGCCAGAGTTGGAGCAGCACCGCAGGCCGCAGATTTTGTTGCGGCGTACACCTGGTTCCGCGCCCGCTTCTCGATGACCGCCGACCCTCGGTGGTTCTGCCCGTGGAAGCTCGGAATTACTTCGGATCGCGATGCTCTCGTCTACATCAACAGCAGATTTGTCGGCTTCTACCGCACTATTGGGCCGCAAGATGAGTTCTACGTCCCTGAGCCATATCTACACATGAATGGCACTGAGGAAAACACGGTGACTGTGCGGCTTGCCTATACGGACAAAGCGGAATCGCTGCAGCAACTGGTCCTGTCGCCTTACACGGAATTCGCATCGCGAAAGACCCAGATCAAATTTCAGTTTTAGCCGCAGCAAATGCGGGGGAGAAAAACCGGGCGCCTCTTAACTGAAAGGCGAGGAAGAGGGTGTTGGGGATCGAGCCATAATTCCATTGGTCACCCGCTATTTCTCTTCGCGTTGCGGCTTTTTCGCATTTCTCTTCGTCAAGAACAGAGTCGGCTTCGAACATTTTGCTCATTCTGCGGCCGCCGTTGCGCGCAAGTCCCGCACCGGCGCCAAGAACTTTCACGGGAAAGGACTTGAAATCCATGCCTAAGTTCTGGGTGATTGCATTGGTATCTCTTGCTCTGGTTCTCACCCCGCCACCGTTGAGCGCGAACAGACCGGCTCCATCCACTGACAATTCGAGCGCACCGCCCGTGGCGCTCACGGATAACGGGCCTTCTTGGACCATGGACAACGGCATCGTACAGGTGACGATTGAAAAGAACAACGGGCTGATGACATCGCTGATTTATCGCGGGTACGATACCGGCAGCCACGGCATTTGGGAGCACACACCGCAGGGGGCGCCGCAACTGACCAACTCCGTCACCATTGATCCCCGGAGCAACGGCGGTGTGCGTGCTGAAGTTTCCATCAAAGGCGTGGGCGGGGGAAAGTACATTTTCTCTTCCCATGCGCCCGGCGGCGGCACGCTCTGCGATATTGAACTTCGCTACTCCCTGGGCCGCGGCGACCACGGCGTTTACACCTATGCCATCTACAACCACCCAGCTTCCTACCCGGCGGCGGGCGTGGGCGCGGAAGATCGATTCATCGACGAGATGAGCCAGCGATTCGACTGGATCACAGTGGACAAATACCGCAACATGCTTGAGGCCTCGCCCGCCGACTGGGGCGCGGGAGTCGTCGTCCACGCCAAGGAACAGCGCATCCTCAGCACCGGATACTATAAAAATTCGGTCGAACACAAATACAGCTATGCGGGGGTGCAGTACAAAACGCCGGCTTACGGGTGGTCGAGCACCAAAGATCACGTCGGGGTCTGGTTCATCAACCCCTCTACTGAATATCTCAGCGGCGGCCCATTTCGCATCGACCTGGATGCGCACCTCGGGGCCAACGACAACCCGCCTCCCATCATTCTCGATTACTGGCACAGCGGCCATTACGATGGCACGCACGTCAACATCGCCGCCGGCCAGCAATGGACCAAGGTGATCGGCCCGATCTTCGTCTACGTCAACCGCCTCGATCACCCGGCGCCGACGACACAGGCGGAATTGAACACGCTGAAGGCGACCGCCGGCAATCCTACCCTGCCCGAAAGCTGGCGCAACAACGCCGACGCGTTATGGGACGACGCGCTTGCCCAGGCAAAAAAGGAAGAGGCAAAGTGGCCCTATCCCTGGGTGAATGGGGTTGATTATCCGCATCTGGCGCAGCGCGGGACGGTCAGCGGAGAGATCGTGCTCGACGACCCACTCGCGCCCAAGGGCTCTGAAAGAAATCTGCCCAACCTGCTCGTCGGCCTCACCCACCCGGATGCGGATGCCGACACTCTGGCCCGCATGCGCGCCGAGCGTGCCGCCATGTTCGATCGATTTAGAAGGGCCCACCCTCAGTTCTTCGCGCGGCGCAGCTTCCATCTGCCGTCAATGAATGCGGACGCGGGCAGTTGGATTCACGACGCCGGCTATTATCAGTTCTTCGTCAACGGCAGCCCCGACGGCAGATTCACCATCACCAAAATCCGTCCGGGAACATACACCCTGCGCGCTTACGCTGACGGGGTGCTGGGCTCATTCGCACGGACCAACATCACCGTGAAACCTGGAGAAGCTCTGGACCTGGGCCGGTTGGTCTGGAAGCCGTTGCGCTATGGAAAACAGATCTGGCAGATCGGCTACCCCGACCGCAGCGCGCGCGAATTTTTCAAGGGTGACCCGGCCGATAGCTGGCTGTGGGGATGGAATCTGCGCTACGCGCTGCTCTTTCCGCATGACATCACTTACACTATCGGCAAAAGCACTCCCGGCAAAGACTGGTTCTTTGAAGAGGTGCCGCACGCAACCAATCTCTCCTTCGTTAATCCCGCAGCCAGAGATCCGGCCAACCAGCGCTTCGGGTGGGTCAAAGCCGAATCGCTCGCCGAATACCCGCAAACCAATCAGCGCGGACCATGGGCTGTTTATGGCCACGGCCGGCAGACAGTCTGGACAGTCCTATTCAAGATGAAGCGCCAGCCGCATGGCGTGGCCTTTCTGCGCGTCGGTCTCGACGGTGTAGACGGACTCTGGAACGGTCTGCCTATAGGAGTCAATGGAAAAAAAGTCGGCGCGCTGGGCGACGCTCTCAATCCGGGCAACCCGCGCCTGATCCAAACCAACGCCATTCGCTACAACACCGATCACGGCTTGTGGCAAGAGAGGACGCTAATGTTCGACGCTGCGCTGCTCAAGCGCGGAGAAAACACGATGACTTTCACCGTGCCGGCCGGCGACCTGCAAAGCGGCGTGGTGTGGGATTACCTGCGGCTGGAGTTAAACGAAAAGACCACCCTGGCTCAAATGGCTCCCGCTCGCGCGGCGCAGTAGCTCGAATCTCCGAGTATGGATCTGGATTCCGCATTCCATCCTCGTGTCTCCTGCGGGCGGCGCCGCGATCGCCGTTGGCATCGCATACTCTTTCGATGCGGCCTGGATCACTCTTTCCAGCACCTGCTTCCAATTGCCCGCTTGCGCCTGCCGAAAGAGCCGCGCGGTTGGATACCAGGGCGTGGTCTCGATCTTTTCCATCCAGCGCCAGTCGGCCACCTGCGGTAACAGAATCCAGACTGGTTTGGCCATGGCCCCAGCGAGATGGGCAATGCAGGTGTCGGTAGTGATCACCAGGTTGAGCGTGGCTATGAGCGCCGCGGTGTCGGCCAAATCGCGGTCGGCGCTGCAACCATCCTGTACCGTTACTTCTGAAGGAAGTGCGGCCAATTGTGCGGCGACCGCTTGCGGTGATTCACCCTTTTGCAGCGAAATCCAGTTCGCGTCCACTTCACGCAGGAGTGGCAGCAACATCTCGAGGCGCATGGAGCGCTGGCCGTCCGCCTTATACCGGGGATTGCCCGCCCAGGCGAAGCCGATTCGCGGCCCATTTCCCCGGCTCGGGAATGCGATCCGCTTTTCTCGCACCATCTCCGCATCAGCTTCCAGGTACGGCCCTTGCCACGGAACCGTTTCCACCGTGGTTCTAAAAACGGCCGGCAGGCTCATCAACGGGCACTCCAGAGCAATCTCTGGCGGCTCGCCATCGAGCACGGCGGTCTCTGCGCAGCCGGCGCGCACTGGAGCCAGCGAGCGCATGAGCCGCTCAACCGGCCGCTGAACCTGCAGAATGGGCACGCCGCCGCGCCCTACTACCCGATCTGCATAGCGGCAAAATTGGATGGTGTCGCCAAGGCCCTGCTCGGCGTGAAGCAGAATGCGCTCGCCATGGAGAGCTTCGCCGCGCCATCGCCCTTGCCTGAAAATACGCGGCGTTCGGTGTACCTGGCGGAAGCGCCAGCGCGCTTCATATCCCCGCCAGCCTTGTTGCCACTCGCCCAGCCGGAGCTGGGTGAGCGCCAGATTATAGGCTGCACCCGCGTGATTGGGGTCGCGCTCGGCGGCCAGCGTGTGCGCGCGCAGAGCCTCGCGGCTGCGGCCCAGATCCAGCAGAGAGTTGCCGCGATTGGACAAAGCGGCGCGGTTGCCCAGCCGCTCGGCCTGCTCGAAGACTGCAATTGCCTCGGCGAAACGGCCTTCCTTATGAAGCAGAATTCCCTTCATGTTTATGGCTTCGTTTTGCGCGGGATCAAGGGCAAGCACGCGCTCCAGCCACTGCCACGCGCCGTGCTGATCCTGCTGATGCGCGCAGAGCTGGCACCAGGCAATCAGAGTCTCGACCTGGTTGGGATTCAGATCGAGCGCGCGGCGAAGGTCTTCCGCAGCTTCTTTCGTGCGGCCGCGCTCACGCTCGAGCATAGCCAGATTGATCCATCCGGAAATAAGGTCGGGCCGCAGTTCGAGCGCCCGGCGCAACGCCGCCGCCGCGTATGCTTCTCGCCCTTGCTCGCGCAGCAAACTGCCCAGATTCATCCATGCCGCGGCAAAATCGGGCCGTGCGAGAATAGCCCGGCGGTAGCGAGTCTCCGCCTCGCGCACGCGGCCCATCCGCGCCAGCACGTAGGCTGCGGCAAACTCGCCTTCAGGCAGACGCGGGTGCAGAGCAAGAGCCCGCTCGTAGCAGGCCATCGCGTCGGCATCGCGATCCATGAATGCAAGTGCGTTGCCCAATCCCAGGTGTGCGCCGGCGAGACCGGGCCTGATCTTCAGCGCCAGTTCAAACTCGACGGCAGCTTCTTGGGCACGCGCGCCTGCCAGCAGCAATTCTCCCCGCCCCAGGTGAGCAAGCGCATGGCCGCCGTCAAGCCGCAGAGCTTCAGCGTATGCGCGCTCGGCATCGATATGTTGCCGCGCAGCTTTCAGCGCCTGGCCCAGTACGATCCAGGCTGTGGCCAATGCCGGCGCGGCGGCCACTGCAGCGCTGGCCATTCTGATCGCGGCCTCGGTCTGGCGGCTGGCGAGGGCCACCAGACTCATGCCGATCAACGCTTGCGGTTGGCTGGGATTGACGGCGAGCGCCTGCTGGTAGACAAGAGCCACCTCATTAAGCCGCGCCGTAAGCACGTTCTGGTTTGCTTGGACCACGCGCTGCGATTATCTGCACGGATCGGCGCGCTGCAACGGGATTTTCCTTAGCGGAAGCTAAGAATGTGACAAATGTCAATTTCCTCAAAACCTCAAGAATCCGGAACCAACGTCTCTCTCAATTACACCCTTTTGGGGTGTGCCAAATCGAGACACGAGAACTTGATTCTCTGAGCAGCAAGTTCGCCAACCCCGGACTTGGGATGCGAATGTATCAGGGGTAAGAACAGCGCTCACGCGCGGCGTCGTTACTGTGCCGCGCTAGCGTGAATAGCGGAGAGCAGTTCGGTGCTTGTCGTCGTAGGAGCCCAGTATCTCTCAATGAATTCAATTACCAGCTCAACACCCTGGGCGTGAGAGACGTACGGGGGCGATGCGGGGTTATACATGGCGTCGGTAAGGTCGCGAACCAGAATGCAGCGCATACCCCAGCGGGTCATCTGACGAATTCCAAAGGTACGATTGAGGATGCACATGTTGGCGTGTACACCCATGTAGAGGATGGTATGGATGTGCCGGGCATTGAGGACGTTGTAAATTTCCGCACCCTTGTCCGAAATCACATCTCCAGGAGCGATATGCAGCAAAGGCGATTCTCGCGTCCAGACCCTGTGCTCATGATCCCCCGGTGTGTCGCAGCCTCCGTCACGGTCGTCAATGGGCAGCGGTCCATCCAGAATCTTCTCTTCTGACGGAGGAGCCGCCTGGGGCGCGTTTTCCGCAATAAGCCGGCCTGGAGCATTCTCATAAAAGCTCATGGTGTCAGACGGAGCGTGAATCACCAGAATTCCGGCGCGGCGCGCCTGCTCAATCACCGGCTCCATGCGCACGGCGATCGCCGCTACACGCTGGTTGGCGCCGCGACACCAGTGCCGGTCCCACATGTCCGTAATGATGATCGCCGTGTGCGACGGATCGATCCACTCGTCGAAGTTGGCCTCGGCGGCTGCTTTACTGTTAGGAAACGGCTGAATGCGTGTCCGCAGCCGCAGGCGAAACTCGCGGGAGGGGTTCGCACTGGGAAAGCCGGGAGCGGTGACCGCCAGAGTCAGCAGCAAGATGCAGAAGAGTCGCGTCATCATATGACATGCCATTCTACAGAACCAGTGAACCAGAGAATCCAAATGCCATTCGCAGTCAGTGCAATGCCTCCGCGCATCTTTGATCTCCAGACCGACGCCCCTGACCGTTGATGTCGCCCCTTGTGACCGGAAACACTGACCCCCGCGCCCGCCGGGCATAACGTACCTCGTTGCTTCGGCTGTTCCCGATGCAAGAGAGATATGGCGATGGCGACGGCAGTCGACGTCCACGCCCCATCCACGGCCAGTCATTCCGTTGCGCTGCCGACGTCGCCACCTCGCGCTACCTTGGCGGCCTTACCCGCCGTGAACCCCTGGATCGTTGCCATCTCCGTGATGCTGGCCACGTTCATGGAGGTCCTCGACACATCTATCGCCTCCGTGGCGCTTCCTTACATTGCTGGAACTCTGGCCGCTTCCAATTCCGAGGCTACCTGGGTATTAACCACTTATCTCATCGCCAACGCCGTTGTGCTCCCGGCGAGCAATTGGTTCGGCCTGCGTTTTGGGCGCAAACGCTTCCTAGTCACCTGCGTGGTGCTCTTTACGCTCTCGTCCTTCCTGTGCGGGGCGGCACCTTCTTTGACTTTTTTGCTTTTTGCCAGGGTGCTGCAGGGAGCCGGAGGAGGTGCTCTGCAGCCAGTCTCGCAGGCCATTTTGCTCGAAAGTTTCCCGCCGCGAAAGCGCGGCGCGGCCATGGCCCTCTTCGGATTCGGAGTCGTCGTTGCGCCCGTGCTCGGGCCAACTCTCGGCGGCTGGCTTACTGATACCTATAGCTGGCGCTATGCCTTCTACATCAACATCCCCATCGGCTTTCTCGCAATTCTGATGATCAGCCGCTTCGTGCACGATCCGCACTATATCCGGCATGCCAAGGCCGGTCCCTTCGACAACCTCGGCTTCGGCCTGCTCTGCCTGTGGACCGGCTCCCTGCAGATCATTCTCGATAAAGGCCAGGAGGTCGACTGGTTCGGAGCCGTCTGGCTGCGCTGGGCAACTGCGCTGCTGGCCGTTTCTTTCATCTGGTTCATCCTCCATTCCTGGAACACACCGAAGCCACTGGTCGATCTGCGCATTCTGGCCCGCAACTGGAACTTCAGGGTTTGTTGCGTGCTCATCTTCCTGCTCGGCTTTGTTCTCTACATCCAGGTCTCCACCGTGCCGCTTTTTTATCAGGAAGTGCTTGGCTATACTGCGCTCACAGCGGGCATTGTGGTGGCGCCGCGAGGGCTCGGCTCGATGATGGGCCTGCCCATCGTTGGCTATATCAGCCAGAGAATCGACAATCGCTGGCTGCTCTTCTGGGGATTCACGGTCTTCGGCATTTCTTCCATGATGCTCTCCTTTGTCAATCTGGATATTGGCCCGCTCACCCTGCTGGTGCCCATTGTCGTCACCGGCTTCGGCATCAGCTTCCTCTTTGTACCCATCGGCAATATGGGAACCTCCACGGTGCCCAATGTCGAGATGGGCAACGCCACCGGCATCTTCAACCTTCTCCGCAATATCGGCGGCTCAATCGGCATCTCCGTCGCGCAGACTGAATTGGTGCGCCGCGCCTGTTTTCATCAGAGCCGTCTGGCTGCCGCTGTTCCTCAAACCGGGTATTGGTTCGAGCAGAATGTCGAGCGAATGGGCCGGTACCTGGGCGGCCAAGCGGGCCCTGTCGCCGGTCGCTCGCTCGCCCTGGGAACCATGTATCGCGCTCTTCAGCAGCAGGCCTTGCTTTGGGCCTTCATCGACATCTTTCGCTGGGCGGCGATCATCGCCTTGTCCGCGGCGACCCTCTCCTGGATGTTCCGTAAGGTGACATTCTCGCAGAACAAATAAACTGTCCTGTCTGCGACTGAGCCCCTTATGAGTTTTTGCGGGGCGCGTCCCGCATCGTCAGCTCCCCTTTGGACCGAAACGTCCAACGGGCCGTCCGCAGAATCCGAGGGCGGGTGCGGCATCGACGAAGACGGCCAGGGACTTCTCAGCAAGCCAAAGTCAGGTTCAGAATTTATTTATTGCAAATCAGATTACGAATGGAATACCTTATGGTAACCTGAATTCGCATTAGTCCTGCTATCCCGGCCTGTTATTCCTGCAATCCTGAAATCCTTAAGTTGCTTGGACATTTGCTGAGGTGAAATAGATGGAAGAGTGCATATATCTTCCTCCTCGGGCCCAAGCGCAGATAGGATGCCTCCAAAATCTCCTTCAAGATTCCGCCGACATGGGTATTCCCGCCAGATCCCCCATCCGTTTAAGAGTGTCCGTTCCAATAGGTTCAAAGCAGTCCATCTGACGTGCCTGCTTTAGCCCGTCCACAACTTTCTCTGCAAGCCATGTATTTCTCTCCTTGGTGCTCCCCGCGTCCTCCGATTCAGGGCCATAAATATTACCCAGGTAACAAACATTGGTAACCATGAGTAATCATACTCATATTCGTGTGAGCTAAATTGAAACTTTCAAAGGCATTGTTTTTGAAATAAGCAGACTGGGACTGCCAGAAACCCGGCTGTAAAAATGAATCGCTATTTCATGATCGGCAGTTGTTGCCACCCCGTTGCCTAAACGATTTTTGAGGTGTGCATAATGCTGTTTTCTTTTCGCACTCATTTTTTTGAGGCTTGCAAGGTCGGAATTTTTAGCCCGCTTAATTCAAAAGAGAATAAACGACCGGACTGTCACCATCCAGATTGTCGTCAACCGGACACCGGACTCAAACACCAGTGTTCCAGTCTCGCGCTCGCCTTGTCATTCGCCTGTCTCTCCCTGGCTGTATCTGGCTGCGGCGCGGTTTACAAAGTAAATTCGGCCACAATCGGGGCCTTCCAGGCTTCAACTGCCAGCGTTGACTTTGGGACCGTGACCGTGGGGCAAACCGCGAACGCCAGCGTCACCTTCATTAATCAGGGTTCGACAGATATTCAGGTTTCGAATATTCAGATTACCGGGAACGATTTCACAGTAGCGAGTCCCGGCAGCCTGCCTTTCTCAGTGCCGGCAAATGGGGGCACCTATATTGTTACGGTCCAGTTCAAGCCGGTGGCATCCGGTGCAGCGACCGGGCAATTGGCTGTTTCCAGCGACTCTCTGACGAGTCCGTCTCTGGATATCACTCTCGACGGAACAGGCACGGCGGCGTCCGGCTCGGATAATCCTGCTCTCAGCGCTATTTCATGCACGCAGAGTTCGATGACCGGAGCGGGCAGCGACGCGTGCACGGTGAGCCTGAGCGCGGGCGCGGGCACGGGCGGACTGGCGGTGAGCCTGTCGAGCAGCAACAGCGCGGTGACGGTGCCGGGATCGGTGACGGTGCCCGCCGGAGCCACGAGCGCGGCCTTCACTGCGACCATCTCCGCAGTGACCACGGCGCAAAGTGCCACGCTGACGGCGTCCGCGGGCGGGGCCACCCAGACCTACACGATCGCTCTTGGCGTTTACGCGTCCGCACTGACGCTGAGCGCCGGCAGTGTCTCTTTTGGCGATGTCACGGTGAACACAGTTTCCACTCAAACGGTAACTCTGACCTCGTCGGGCACGGCTGCGCTGACCATCAACACGGGCAGTGTGACCGGAACGGGTTTCAGCATTTCGGGAGTGAATTTCCCGCTGACTCTGAACCCGGGGCAGACGGCAACTCTCACGGTGGCCTTTGATCCCACCACGACGGGAGCGGCGAGTGGAAGCATTACGCTCAGCGACA
>JASHOY010000507.1 GCA_030038435.1 Acidobacteriaceae bacterium
CCAAGCAAAAGAGACTTATGAAAGTCTGATGTGCTTCGATCGGCGTGTGGGTCGTATCCTAACTTCTCGGGCGGACAAAAGTCGGCGTCATCGGCGCTCATTCTCAACGTCGCTCCACTGTCGATCCATAAAGACACGTTGGACCGCAGCAGGAGTGATCCACATATATATTCCCTAGGTTCCAGGCGCACCGTTCCGCCCCCGCGCCCGTGCGCATGATCGATTGATCGCTGAATCGATTGAGTGTCGTGTATCTCCCCTGGGGCGCGAGGCGCGGGAGTAACCGGCGAACGCGGGGACATTGCTCCGCCGTTTTGTCCAGCGGCGCAGTTTCGCCGCAATGCGCAGAACGCAACCGATCCTAGAGCGAAGTCGCGGCGTGAAAGGTTACGCAATGACGGTTCTCCTCAGTCATGTTCAATCTCACCTTCATAAATTGCCTTCGCCTTCTCATACATCGCGATTAACTGGTCTGCCTGCTCGCGCGTGAATCCACGGATTCCGATCTGGGAGCGGGAATAGGCGATTAATTGATTGATCCAGTTAACGAAGTACGCGGCGTCGCCGGTGGCGTTCCAGTGTCCACCTAAATAGACAGGAGAAGAGTGCGCCAGCCGCACTGTATACGGCGTGTCGAGAAAACAGCGCGCGGCAATCCAGGTGTAACCTCGATCTTCAAGATTCGCTTGTGCCTGAAATCCCTTTGTATTGCGTGCGGGCCGCCATTGCTCGATCACTTTGCCGTTGGCAATAACTTCCACGCGGGCAATCGGTTCGCGGGCCATCGCCTTGACGCTCACGTGGATGCGCTCCCCTTCGTGTTTGGCGTGAAAGAAGAGGATCGGGCCGTTGGTTACGAAGCTGTCGCCGCGCTTGACAGCGGCGTACCATTTTTCCAAAGAAAATGGCCCGTTGATCTGCGCGTAGATGCGGTCATAGCCGGCCGGGCTCGGCATCACGCCCGTTCCGGTTCCCGCCGATGGGGCGATACTATAACCTAAATTAAGATACTTATAGTAAAGATCGAGGGTATAATTCACAAAACCCATTGCGCCAGGATAGGCCGTGCGATCGATAGGTTTGCCCCAGTACGCTCCCGCATCGATGCCGTATTGCATGAATTGATTGTTGACGATATCAAGCGAGTCTGGAGCTTGCAGCGCAACCATGACCGGAACCTGCCACCAGATAGGCATATCGATGTCGAACCATGGCAGGTAGGACCCAGACGCACGTTGCCGCAGCGCCTGGCGGACATAATCGATGCCTGGCGGGAACCATCCGCCTTCTCGTCCTAGCGTCAGAAGGGCATTCAAGCCATGGAGGATCCAGGAGCCGCCTAGCCGCTCGTCTTCGACGTTTCTTTCTGTAATCCAGCAATCGGGAGTAACTTCCTCCAAGTCTGTAGATGGCCAGCCGCTCTCGAAGAACTGGCGCTTACTGCGGTTGGTGAGTTGAAGAATGTTCAGATCCTCCGCGGCCGCGATCGCGGGCCCATCCTCAAGAGAACGGTGGACATGCATGTCTGCGGACCACCAACCCATCTTCTCCATGCGGACCCACGGCCGCATCTGAATATTCATTTGCAGCGGAGTTGCATCCGTTACTGTGACTTGTCGTTCGAACCGGTTATACTCCAGACCGTGTTCGACCACGACTGTATAGCTTCCGGCAGGTAGATCGATGGCGCTCTTGCCGTTCATCAGGAAACTGCCCAGGTACCAGTGAAGGCCGCCGCGCGCCTTGGTCTCTCCGCTGAGAAGCGCACCCTTTGCCTGATACATTTTCCCGTTCGGTCCGCGCACTTCCACGCGGCACCAGATAGGTTGATTTTTCTCGTTTCTGACCTGAAGAAAAAGCTCAGCGGCGGAGGCCTTCGCCGCTGAGATCAAAAGAAGCGTCAGAGTAATGCGTGCGCTGCAGAGCCTTATGCTGTTCTCCATCTGGCTCCTATCGTGAAGTCGTAGAAAAGTGCGCATTACAAAACACTCCTGTGCAAGATCCTGCCTGTGCGAGGGAAGTGAGCTTCGCTAAGAAGCAGGTTCAAGAAGATCCGGCGCCTTAGCTTGCACTTAATTCACCCGTCTTGTTGGCTGAGGTAACTCACTTTATGCGAGCCCAGGCCGGGTAAGCCTCCATCGCGTCAACGTAATTGTGGATCTTGTCTGTGTGCGCATCTTCTTGCCAGCCGCCGACGTATGTATTGAGAACGGATGCTCGCGGAGCCCCGTCGTCACCGATCGTGTAAACGCCCAAGGTCAGGATCTGCCACGCCATGCTCTTGTACTCCGGGTCGCCGGTTGCAGCCGAGTACTGAGCAAGGATCGCGCCAAAGGTAGAGAAGGTGCCGCCCCACGGCTTCCTATCCGTATCCTGCTCGCCACATAGAATGAGTCCGAAACGAACACTGCAGAACCTGGGCACAGAAAAGTCAATTAATGACTTCGAATCTTCTTTCCAGTCAGGATCCAGCGACTCGCGCTTTTCGACGAGATATCTTGCCATATTCAGGGCCGCCCACGAATTGCGATTCTTATCGTTTTTGTAGTCTTCGAAGAACTGAACCCAGAGCCGTCCTCCTTCTCGAGCATTTGGAATCTGGACCGTCTTGATCCAGTTCCACAGTGCTTGGCGGGGCTGTTCGAACTCTGGATGACCATGAGCAATGAGTTGATCGAACAGGCGAAGGATGTAAACCATATCGCTAGATACCGGACCGTCTGCCGCGCCCGTGCGATAATCAACACGAAACGGCCACGGCGATTGCGTGTCGCTTCCCGGCGCCATATTTTGGACCAGATCATGGGCATTCTGCAAAGCCTGATCGAGGTATTTCGTGTTATGTGTCTGGTCATATAGCAACATCAGCGCATATCCCGCAATGCCCCCTTTGTCAGGCTCGATTTCAAATGGATGATCGCCTTGCGATCCAGCATCCGCCTGGAGAGGAAACTGCAGCCGCCTCCCGGTTGAACGAGTAAAATGCGGATATTTGCCAGTGCCGGGGGTTAGTGTGTCATTCACCAGATAGTTCCCCATTGCCTGGGCAATTTTGAGAGCGGAAGGATCCGATCCCTTTGTCCAATGGTAGTACTTTAAATACGAGATAATTCCCATACCGTCCTGCATGGCGGGGATGGTATCGGTATGAGCTGTAGGCTGGTAGTTGCCATCCATAAATGTCGAAGTTACGAAACGCGGATAGCCGTTTTCCCAGGGGCAATTTCGATACCAGCTCATTTCACGCTTGATGGCGTCTCCCATCGATGTCCATGGAAGAAGGTGTCCATTTTTGTCATACTTTGCCACATGGCCGTCGATTATGAGATGGGATCCGACTAACTGTATGGCGGACGGGGCAGCCTGGGACTGTGCATAGGCGGTCCCCAGGCCGAATGCGCATCCCAGAATGCACATCAGAAATGCTTTCCAAAGCTTCTGTTCTGCCGTAGTTGAAAATAGCCGCACACGCTTTTCCTCTGTTTGATCTGTTACACGATGAACATCGGTGTTAGAAGCGAATTCGGCCGCTTACCAGGAGTTCACGGGCGTCTTCCGCGCTTGTAACCCGGCCAATAGTGGCGCTGGTAATCGAAGTGCCCAGGCCGTCGAATTGGGGATGGTTGAATACGTTGTATGCGTCGCCCCGGAGGGTAAAGGTCGCATGCTCCCACAGCGGGATATCGCGCATCAGGCTCAAGTTCCAGACGTTCTGGCCGGGGCCGAACAGCGCCGCGCGCGGCGCGTTGCCCAGTGTGTCTTGCGGCGTGATCCGGAATGCCGAAGTGTTGAACCACTTGGCAACCGTGCGCGAGGAGCGCGAGATCTTCGGGTTACCGACTTCGGTCACGTACTGTGCAGAATTGAAGAGGCCGGTGGTATTGGCCTGCGAGATGTTGTACGGATAACCGACCTGGAAACTTGCAACCGTACTTACTCTCCAGTGGCCAAGCGCTTGATCGACAAGCCAGTGATTGGTTTTGAAGAGGCCGCCGGCGCCGAAGGGCAGATTGTACACGCCGGTGACAGAGAGACGCTGAGGAATATCGGTCATGGCCGTTCCCCACTGCGCCTGCAAATCGTAGGTGTTCTGGTTTCCGATAGCGTCACCACGGGCCGCCGGGTCCGCATCGTCCATCTGCTTGGCATAGGTGTAGGCCAGGATCAGAGAGAGGCCATGGCTCCATCTATGGGAGAGTTGGGATTGTAACGCGTCATACTCGGATGCGCCGCCGTTCACATAGTAAGCAACGTTCAGCACCTGAGGATAGGGACGAAGGCTCTGCGCGGTTTTCAGTCCATAACAGCATCCGGGCACGGGTGGAATCTGGTTGATCTGCAAGGTGACGGGTAGATGTACTCCATGGCTTCCCTGATAATCGATCTCAGCGAGCCAACCGTTGCCAAGATCCTGCTGAATGCCAAACTCCCATTGCTGGATATAGGCGAGCGATGCATTTTGTTGCAGTTCAGCTACATTCGCGGTGGGATCGGTCAGGCTGGTTGGGATCAACGGCTCGCCATTGGGGCCGACCTCGGGGGAGTAGGGCGGGACACCGTTCTGTAACTGATAGACAGGAGTTATGCCATTGGAGCTCTCGAAGGTGGTGTCAACCGTGGTTTTGGAGGTTAGTGCGGTATCGCCGAAGCCGATTCCAGGTAACTCGAAGATTCCGTAACCTCCACGAAGCACGGTATTTCTAAGCAGGTGATAACTGAAGCCGACACGTGGCAGCAATCCCAGATAATATGATCCCGTCAGATTGTGGGGATCGCCGTTGTATCCGGCAAATTCGATGGCGCCCATTTTTTCGGTGTTAGGATCGACCATATTGGGATTGAAGGTGTACATCTGGTTGTTGACTTCGGTGTAGGGGCCGTCAAATTCCCAGCGCAAACCTAAGTTCAGCGTGAGACTGGGAGTAACTCGATAGTCGTCCTGCGCATAGAGCGAGGCATACTTCGCAATCTCCCGGAACCAGGTGTTATTGGTGCTGATGGTAGTGGTGTGGGGCAGGCCCAGTTCCAAATCCGGCAGGCCCAGCACTGATTGCCCACTGGTCGAGGTGAACTGGCCGTTAAAGTTATAACTGCCCGACAGGACGCCGGGATCGTATTGACTGTAGATGTAATCCATATACTCGCCGCCCAGGGAGAGGGTATGGCGTCCAAGAACCACGACCATGGCGTCGTTGAAGATATAGTGACCGTCGAGATTCCAGGAGTAAGAACCGGTGCCGAGGGTGTAAAGCCCAGTAACACCGAGGTCCGGGAATTGAGAAAGGGTTACGCCGGTGAGTCCGATGGAGTTGACCGGCGGCAGGGCTGGATAACTGTAGTTGACCTCCGACACATAGCCGAAGCGGGCCTCATTAGAGATTTTGGGGCTGAAGATGTGGCTCCAGGAGGCTTCGTAGTGGTCATCCGTCCAGCCGCCGAGCGCCGAAGTGTTGGCCGCATTGGGAACGTAGTTGACGGCAGAGCCATTCGGGCCATCGCGGGAGAACTTAGCCCAGATATGGTCATAGTCGGAAAGGTTATAGTCGACGCGGTCGGCGTTGTAGAAGTAGCCGTTGTATCCGGTGGGATAGACACAGTAATTATAGGTGAGATAACTGCAGTTAGGTTGCGGGTAGAACGCAACAAGGTTCATTCCCACTTTGTCCAGGCGGCCAGGGGGAATGACATTGTTTGGAAACGGGGTCCCCACGACTTTGCCATTCACCTCCTGCAGAGTTTGCGGGTCATAGACGGTAGGATTGGGCGCACCCTGAGGAGTGGGGCCGGAAAAGTCGCCGGTGCGCTCAGCCGCGGTTGGCACATCGGTGAGGAGGGTTTTGGAACTGGCGTTCTTTGTGTCTTCAAAATCCGTGAAGAAAAACAGATGCCGCTTGCGTCCATTGATAACCTTTGGAATCCAGACCGGCCCACCGACCGATCCGCCAAAGTAGTTAAAGACCGCGACGGGACGAAGGGTATTGGGCGCAGAGAAGTAGCTGAGGGCATTCAAGCTCTGATCGTTGTGGTACTCAAAGAGGCTGCCGTGAATATTCTGCGTGCCGGACTTGGTGGTGGTGAGAATGGCGCCGCCGCCGGATTGACCATACTGGGCCGAAAATGGTGAGGTGAGCACCTGTAGCTCTTCCGTCGAATCGGGCGTGGGCACCAGGCCATATGTGTCGTTGACGCCCATATTGCTGGGCAGGCCGTCCACGATGATGGGGTTGGTGTCGGGCCGGCCGCCGCCGAGCGATATATTGTTGGGATTACTGTAATCCGGGCTGGTGCTGGAGACACCGGGTACTTGAGCGGAGAGCAGCAGTTCTTCTGCGCCGTGGGTACCGATATTTTCCGGAAGATTGATCAGATCGCTGGCGCCGATTTCGTTCCCGATCTCCGCGTTGGTCTCGTTCAGCGCGGTTCCCTCAGCGCTCACGGTCACTACCTGGGAGGCCGCGCCGACTTTCAGCATGGCATCGACCACAGCAGGCTGGTTGAGCACCAAGGAGATGACGTCGGTCCTGAAGTCGGCGTAGCCGCTCTTTTGCACCTCGACGACGTATCTGCCCGGCTTGAGGAACGAGACCTGATAGGCTCCCTTTCCGTTGGTGACCGTCTTGTACTGCACAGAAGTGTCAGTTTCTACAACCGTGACCTCTGCCTCCGGCACCACGGCGCCGCTCGCGTCTGTCACCACTCCGCTCAAGGAGGCGTAGAAGGTCTGCGCACGGAGAAGTGGCGCGGAGAGGATCATGCAGAAAGAGAGGAGACATGCGACCAGAAGCTGGCCGGACCTCCAGAGCCGCCCAGCGAATACCGCCGGATAGAGGCCGGCTCCGCGTGCGGGATAGGGATGGGGAAGAGGAATGTCAAATTTGCAATTCACGAAAACCTCCTGAGAGTTTGTGAACGGCGACGGACGTGAAATCGGTTTGGGTCGCAAAAGGGCGCCCGATGAATGGCGGTGCACGTACGGGGCTTGGCTTCGCGGTCGGAACTGCACTGATGAAATGAATAGCACTCGTATGTTAATACACAACAAAAACTCTTGATAAAAAGTTAAAAATTCACACACAAAAGACCCGAGCACACTTTGTGAGGCTCCATCGAAGCCAAATATGGTATTTCTAGCAAACGGGGAAAATTCCTGGTTTTTTGACGCTGTGCGTAGACATTCTTGCTTGAATTCAGGGACAGGATGAAAGAGAACTCGGAGAAATCCAGGCGAGAAGCCGTTCTTCAGTTGTTAAAAGAGAACACGAGCGCGAAGATCGAGGAGATCGCCGACCAATTTCGCGTCTCGCAGATGACCATCCGCCGCGATCTGCAAAAGCTTGTCGAGGCCGGTCAGGTGATCCGTATCCCGGGCGGAGCCAGGATCGAACGCTGGCAAGGAGTGGAGCGCAGCTTCCTCGAACGTCTTGAGAAGATGTCGCCAGCCAAGCGAAGCATTGGCAGAGCGGCGGCTGCCCTCGTGGGGGACGGCGAGTCGGTGGTGCTGGATTCCGGCACGACAACTCTGTATGTAGCGCGTGAGCTGCGTTCCCGGCGCAACATCTTCGTGATCACGTTCTCTCTGGCGGTGTTGGAAGAACTGGCTTCGGCGGAGCAGGTCCGAGTCGAACTGACGGGGGGCGTGTACCGCGCCAGCAGCCACGATTTGATCGGCAGGGGCGTGGCCGACAGCCTGAAATTCATTTACGCGGACCGCGTTTTATTTGGCGCTGCCGCCGTCTCCTTCGATCGCGGCGTCATGGTGCACGACCCGGACGCCCAGCGCGAGATGCTGCAGGCGGGCAAACAGAAAGTGCTGCTAGTGGACAGCAGCAAGATCGGCATGGAAGCCACCTACCGGCTGTGCGGCATCGAAGACTGCGATCTGATCGTCACAGACTCCATGCTGCCCGCCGCGGAGCTGGCCCGTCTGCGCAACATGACTCATGTGCAGGTTGCTGAATAATTTGTTCTTCCCGGACGTTAACGCTCTGTTGAAGACACTATGCTAGCGTTCAAATTGACCGGCAGTAGACCTCTAGCCTCCTCTCTCTACGACGCAGGCCATCGCGATGTATCCCGGCGAATCCGTCGATTTCAACGATCATGTCGTTGCCGTGCTCCGCGGAGCCGGGTTCTTTGAGCCCGACCAACCCGTATGGATTGCGCGCGCCCCCGGTCGCCTGGATTTCATGGGCGGGAACGACGATTACACAGGGGGATGGGTGCTCCAGCTTCCATTGCGCCAGGCGGTTTGGGCCGCTGTGCAGCTCACGGCGCGGCCTTCAATTCAGGTTTTGAACCCGGGTGCGGCGGAGTCTGGCTGGAAGACGGCGCTCGAGATGCCCATCGATTCTCTCTCCAGCCTCGAGGCCATCGAAGAAATTTGCGCGTCGAGCCCCGGAGCGGCCTGGGGACGTTACGTGCTGGGTGGGTTCCACCTGCTGCGGGAACGGTATGGGGCCTTAAATAGCGAAGGCGCAAACCTGTATCTCGCGTCCGACCTTCCCCCCAACCGCGGGCTCGCGTCATCGGCCGCGCTCGAGGTGGCCGCGCTCAAGGCTGCCTGCGCCGCGTTGGAGATCGCTCTGGAGGGCGTAGCCCTGGCCGAAGCTGCACAATGGGTGGAGAACGTCGTCGCTCACTCCGCCTGCGGCATCATGGATCAGGCGGCGGTGGTTCTCGGCCGCCGGAATTGTCTGCTTCCCCTCGTTTGCCAACCCTGCCTGCCCTTGCCGCCGGTTCGCCTGCCGGAGCGTGCGCGGGTATGGGGCATCGATTCGATGGTTGCACGATCGACCGGCAGCGCCGCCTACGAGAGGGCTCGCGCCGCGGCCTTTATGGGCTACAAGATGGTCTGCCGCTGGGAGGGCGTGGAGGCGGTCGTTGACGAGGCTTCGCCCATTCCCCGATGGACTGACGGACGGTGGAACGGCTATCTGTCGAACCTTCCACCTTCTGAATTCCGCTCCCGCTACGAGCGCAGGCTTCCAGAATGGATGGAGGGCGGCGACTTTCTGCGCGAGTTTGGCGGCCACGCCGACCCCATGACCGCGATCGATTCCAGCACTTCTTATCCCGTCCGCGCCGCCGTTCGCTATGCAACGGAAGAAAATCATCGCGTGGCGACGGTGAAACTGCTGCTCGAAAATATGCCGCATGAAGGCTGTGAACATGGGCTGCGCCTCATCGGCGAGATCCTCTCGCAATCGCATTTTGCCTATGCCGAATGTGGGCTGGGAGCCGCGGCCTGCGACGACCTGGTTGCACTGGCGCAGAGACAGGGATTCTTCGGCGCCAAGATGACCGGCGGCGGTGCGGGCGGTGTAGTCGCCGTGCTCGGCCATGCCGATCAGCAGGACGCGTTGAACCAGATGGTCGCCGCTTATGGCGCGGCCCGCGGCGCTCCACCTCGGGTATTTCAGGGAAGCTCCAACGGCGCCGATCTCCATGGCACCCACCATATTGAAGCCGGCGAACTGGCGGAGCGCCGATGACAGCGAGCAGCCCCAAGACGCGGCTGGCGGCGGCTCTGGTCTATCTGGTGGCCGCAAATCTCTTCTGGGCAGGTCAAGGGCTGGCCGTTAAACTGCTCGATGGGCATCTCGATCCTCTGGCGATCGCTCTGCTTCCTTTCTATTGCATCGCCGCCGCAGGCATCGCCATCATGCTCAGCATCCGCTCCTGCTTGCCGCGATGTGTCCTGGCCTGGAAATTTCGGCGCGATTTTTTTCTTGCCGGCATCTGCGGACAGTTCATCGCGCAGGTCGGTATGACGCTCGGAGTGAGCTGGTCGCTGGCTTCGAATGGCGCCATCCTCAGCCTCCTCATTCCCATCCTCAGCGCCCTCATTGCCACTTGGCTGCTGCGTGAGCGTCTCACGACGCTGCGGCTCGCGAGCCTCCTGCTGGGCCTGACCGGAATGCTCTTCCTTTCGCCCTTTCCCCGCTTCGCTTCGCTCGGCCGGGAGCTGCACCCGCTGGCGGGAAATCTGCTCATTACCGCCGGCTGCCTCGGCTCGGCGTTTTACAACGTCTACTCCAAGCGGCTCCTCGACCACTTCTCCGACCTGGAGATTCTCCTTTTCAGCTATCTGGCTACCGCCATCTTCGGCCTGCCCATGCTGATCCTCTTCGATCCTCATTGTCTTGTGGAACTGGCCGGCTTCAGCGCCGCGCAATGGGGCGCGTTCACCTATCTGGCCTTTGTTCTCTACGGACTTTCCATGGTCTTGTTCCTCCGCGCCCTGCGCAGGGTGGATGTGACCGTGGCCTCGGCGTCGATTTATCTGGTTCCCATGTTCGGGGTCGCCCTGGCATTCGTCTTTCTCAAAGAGCATCTGCCTCCACAGGCCATGGTCGGCTTTGCCATTGTGATCGTGGCTACCTGGATGCTCTTCTCGTTCGATTACGCAGAGACGGGATGAAGCCCGCAACCTGGTCGCACTTTGCCTTCAGCGCGCCCTCCACATCCTCAGCATCACCACGCCGTGCTTAGCCACGTGCACGGTGTCATCGCTCGACATGATCCCCAGGTCCTGGTGCAGCCACAGATCGCGTACCCTCACCTTGCCGTGAAACCCAACTTCGCGAAAGGAAAACCGGAAATCCATCGCCGAGCGGCCGCGGTTGAAGATGGCTACCGCGCGCGAGCCATCCTGCAGCGGTTTCATCCAAAGCTCGAGCGGGCCTTCGGTGCGCACCCGGTCGCCTTCGCGGCCCAGCGGATCCTGGTCGACCGCGATCACCTCCCGGTTAAGCAGAATCGCGCGCGTCTGCTCGTCCATGTGCCGCAAGTCATTGCCTGCAATTAGCGGCGCAGCCTCAATCGACCACAGGCTCATCTGCGTTTCATACTCCGCCGGCTTCATGCCGCCGTTGCCGATCTCCAGCATGTCGGGATCGTTCCAATGACCAGGCCCGGCAAACCGCGCCAGACCGGCCTGCGTGAATCCATTCAGGCTCATGCTCGTGTAGTTGTCGTGGATATCGCTCGTCGTGCGCCACAGATTGCCGCCGGCCTCAGGGGCCCATCGCCACACCGCATCGAGGCCGTATTGACAGATGCTGTAAACAATGGGCCTGCCCGTCTCTTCGAGCGCCCGGTGCATCTTTGTATAAAGTCCGAGCATGTAAGCGTGTGCTAGTTGCGGATTTTTGGCCTCGAGCTTGAGGTAGGTCGCTTCCCCGCCGCAAACATCGTACTTCAGATAATCCACGCCCCAGGAGGCAAATGTGCGGGCGTCCTGCTCTTCGTGCCCGAAGCTGCCCGGTTCGCTTCCATCGCAGATCGTCCGTCCAGGCGATGAGTAGATTCCAAACTTCAGGCCCTTCGAATGCATGTACTCGCCGAGCGCCTTCATGTCCGGAAAACGTGCGGGATCCGCAAAGATATTTCCCTCGGCGTCGCGCCCCCCCTCCCATCCGCCGTCGAGGATTACGTACCGGTAGCCGGCGTCTCTCATGCCGCTCGCCACCATAGCGTCGGCCGTTTCCCGAATCAGTTTGTCGTTGACCGCGTGCCGAAAGTGGTTCCACGGATTCCACCCCATGGGCGGTCTTAACGCCAGTGGGGCCGGTTGAGCCCAGGCGCTGGCTTGCACCAGAAGAATCGCGGCTGCGCGCCTGAACAGTCTCCAAATCCGCAGTGATTTCGCCACTCCCACCTCCGCCAGGACGAGTATAGTGACGAACAACGCAAAATATGTTAATAATTAACATGTTTCGTGAACAATTTTCCCACATTTTCCGTCAAACTCGAATTATCCTTGTCGCTGCAAGACATCCTGATGGAAGTGCACCGAGGGCTTATCGTTGCTACACACCAGCTCCATTCAGCAGTGGCAAAATGGAATCTACGTCATTCGCACCGATCCTGCGGCAATCGATTTCGAGGCGGCTTACGCCTTCCTCAGCACGGCCCCTTGGGCTTCAGGACTACCGAGGGAGACCCTGCGTCGTGCACTGCGCAACTCACTGTGCTTTTCCTTGTTGGAAGAAGACCGCCAGATCGGCCTGGCCAGGGTCATTTCGGACTTTGCCACCTACGCCTATCTTTGCGATGTCTACATTCTTGCGTCTCGCCGCCGCCGCGGCCTTGGATCGTGGCTTATCCGCTGCGTCCTTGAGCACCCCGATATAGCTGGCCTCAAGCGCATCGCCCTGATCACGCACGACGCCCAGGATTTTTATAGAAATTTCGGCTTCCAGACGGCGTCGCCCAACCACTGCATGGAGCGTCTTTCCCGGCAGGGTTTTTTCCCGGCGAATGCTCGTCGCGAACTGGAAATCCCCTCGGAAGATGGGTAACTCCGAGAGATCGACGCAGTCATTCAGCTCTGCTCGTCACATGGCCGAAGCAGCCAGGCGGCTAGCGGCGTTAGGCAAGCAATGCTTGTGCGGTCAGGTGAGCTTTTATGTTCAGACTACAATTGGCGCGCAACATTGCAAGGTTCATGACGCGGCATGGGGCTAAACGGTGCAGAGGCAGTAAAGCTTATAGACATAGCCGAGCTGCCCTTCTATCGCATCCTGCTGA
>JASHOY010000508.1 GCA_030038435.1 Acidobacteriaceae bacterium
TCGCAAGAATGACATGATAGTCTCGGGTTTCGCCTTCTGTCCGTTCGCTTAGTCGGGCTTGGTGAATAGCAGCTTCTGGCTGATTCAGATCCAGTTCCGCATAGGCTAGCCCAAGATGTGCTTCGCTGTCTCTCGGTTGCTTCTCAATCGCGAGCTCAAAACTTGCCGCCGCGAGTTTTGGCTGCTTCAGGTCGTTCAGTATAAAGCCGCGATTCACATAGGCGGTGACCACGCTGGGATCACGGCGAATAACTTCCGTAAAGTCTTTCAAAGCCTGGCGTCTGTGCCCCTGCTGCTTATCTACATAACCTTCAAGAAGCGGAATGTCAGGTTCCTTGGGAAGAACATTGAGGTACTTCTGAGTCAAGGTCTGTAAGGCATTGTACCTGCCCAAGTGGAGTAAATCGTAACCCAGATACACGACGACGTCCCGGTCGTGAGGAAGTTTCCTGATGGCGTCTTCTCCCACCTCGGCGGATTTCAGATAATCGCCTTCAAAGCTCAGATAGCGCTCCTCTTCACGCAGCACATAACGTTCCTGACTCATTTTTCCAGTAACTCGTTTCATCCACACGCCGCCCAGCGGCATATCGTGAGATTCAACCGCCGCATTCAATCCCCCGGCGACGATCAACGGGTTTTTGGAATTCAATTCGTATCCCTTGGCGTAAGCCTGCTCAGCCCGCGTATAGTCTTTGTGTGCTGTATACAAGTCGCCCAGTGCAAGGTATGGAGCTGCCGACGCGGGGTAGGCCTTCGCCAGCCGGCGGAAGTACATTTCCGCGTCGCGGTCGCGTCCCGCCGCCCGGCACGCGTATCCCATCGAGATAAGCGCAAATCGATTGGTGGGATCGCTCGCCAGTACCTCTCTGTATGCGGTCATGGCATCTTCGGACCGCCCGAGCTTCATGAGAATGTCGCCCTTCAATTGCAGGTTATCGCGATTGTGTGTGTCGGCTGCGAGTGCGCGGTTCACATCAGCGAGCGCTTGATCATACAGGCCAGCGTTTAGTTCAATCAACGATTTGAGCCGAAGGTACTTCTCCTGGTCGAAATTGGATACATTCACCTTGCCGATCTGGGCTTGAGCGATAGCCAACTCATGACTGGCAGCCTCAGGTTCTTCGAGGTTCTTGTAGAGAGCGACCAAATTCATGTGCAGTTGGATGCCATACAGCGGACCCTCGAACGCGATGTGCGGCAAGACCGCCAATGCGGCAACGTATTCCTGGACTGCCTCCTCATCTCGCCCTTGTAGTTGCGCAATCTCTCCCTTTACCGCATGCACGCGGTAGGAATTTGGCTTTAATTTAGTGGCGCGGTTCAATATCTGGACGGCATTGTCAATTGAACCGGCCGCTACTTCAGCCTGGGCGGCAGCTATCTGCAAATCGAAATTCTTCGGCTCTTTATCGGCGGCCTGCCGATAAATGCGGGCTGACTCCTCTGACTTGCCGTCGAGCTCGTAGGTATAGGCAAGTTCAGCGATTACATCCGGCTTGGGGTTTTGAATGGACATGAGCGCTCGAATTGCATCGGCATAGTTCCCAACTTCGCTATAGTATCCGGCCAGCGACCTCTCTACATCGGGGTTGTTCGGTGCCTTCTGTCTTGCCATTTCCAAATAGCGGTTGGCCAGATCCATCTGCCCAGTATGCTGGTAACAAATCGCCAGCAGCAATTCCGAACGCGCTCCGGGGCGGAGGGTCTCCGCCTTGAGCAGCCATAACTTGGCGTGTTCATAGTCCTTGGTGCGCACGTAAATACTGCCCAGTAAGACCACATCGCTTCGTCGATTGGGTTGCGCAGAAACCGCCTGTTGCAGGAGCCGCTCCGCTTCCTGGTCTTGCCCCATCAGGCTGTAATCCTGCGCAAGACCTGATCGCCCCTCTGCCGATGAAGGAGCCAAACGCAGCCCGTGGTCATAGGCACTTACGGACAACGGATAATTTCCATCGAGCCGTGCGGCATATCCGAGCAGAAACCACAACTGCGAGTCGTTGGGTGCAGACTGAGCCGCGCGCCGTGCATAAGCGAGTGCCTGGCCATAATCACCGCGTTGCAGTGCTGCCTGTGCCGCTCGCGCGAGGCGCGCATTTTGGATACTCGAGCCCCACCCCAGCGGTTGCGTTCCCGGTTCCGACTGGACAATCTGGGTCTTAGGGTTCTTAGATGTGCCGCCTTCCACCTGGTATACCTGTGCACCTAGTGAGCGAACGCTCATCAGTGAGACGCATAGAACTGCAGTCTTCAGCGATCCAAGTCGATCTTTCAAATCGGTTCACCAGAGCCCGAATTCAAGTTGAATAATTTCGATGCGTTTGTCGCCGCTATCGTTGGCTCCGGATACCGTCTCTCCCCTGTTCTGCCTCAATGATCTGCGGGAATGATCTGCGGTAACGCGCTTCAAAGCAACCCGGTGAGGCATTTGCCAATCGAAACACCAGTAGGACTTTTGTTTGAATATTTAGCCCGACAAATTGCCACCGCTTACAGAGACCCACGTTTGCGCGAGGGAGGCCATGAGCCACTGAGCCTTCGTTGTTCCACCGCTTTCTCCGAGAGGCAACCTTGGAAAAACCTCAGCCGATTCATCCCTTGTCACGGCCCATCCCCTTAAGCGTTCTGTTGATGGTGGCAGTCGCAGTTCATCTACCGCTGCTCTTGATGGAGCTGCCGTTAAAATCCTACGACGCCAATTTCCACATATTCTTCGCGTCGCATTATCTTCACCATTGGTTTAATCCCTGGAACTCCAAGTGGTATGCCGGTTTCTCCCAAACAACTTATCCTCCGCTTCCTCAGCAATGGATCGCGGTCTTGGCGCCGGCGATAGGTCTGAATCTCGGTTACATGGCCGTACAACTGGCAGCAATACTGCTTCTGGTGGTCGGCGCTTACAGGTTTGCGCGGCTTTGGGTCAGTCCGCGCGCCGCGTCTTTAGCCGCACTCGCTTGCATATTTCTCGGCTCCGAAAGCTTTCTGGTCTATTCCGCTGGCCAGTTGGCTACGACTGCGGCCGCGCCGCTTTATCTCAATGCACTTCCATTCATGTATGAATGGGTCCGTCGGGGAGGCTGGCGGTCCTTCGTCAAGGCTGCGGCGCTCTTTACAGCTGCCGCCGCTGCTCATCACGCCACGCTGCTATTCGGCTCCTTCTTCTTCGCTCTCCCCGTGTTGGCATTGGCTTTCTTTGACCGCGAAGGCGGTCGTGTATCGACTAAAGCATTCTGGACCCGCAGCATCGCCATTGTGGTCGTCGAGAGCGCCTTGATCGCAGTCGTATTGCTTCCGTTCTGGATCGCCTTGATCCACTATCCCGTCACGCAGACTCCGATTCCTCACCCGAGCCGTGCGAACTATATACTCAGCCCTCAATGGGGGCTCAATTACTTTATCGTGCCTTACGGGGCGCTTATCCTGGCTCTGCCCTTTATCTTTATTCGCGGCTCGATGGATGCGCGTCTGCGTCCCCTTTTGTTTGGCTTCTGGGTGGCTTTCCTGATTGGTTTGGGTGGCACCACGCCGGTTGGACACATTCTGCTGGGGCGCGCATTTGAAGTCCTCACCATGGAGCGCTTCAGCTATTGGGCCACGTTGCTCGCGCTACCCTTTGTCGGACTGCTGGCAGATGAACTAATCATGAGATATCTGTCTTTGGCTGTCATTGGCCTAACCACACTTGCGGCGCTCTCGTGTGCTCTGGCGGTCGCCTGGTCCACTTATCATCCCGCCGACGCGGAACAGTTCGACGTAGCGCCCGTTGCGGCCTGGCTTAACCGCGGCGGCCACGATCAGTATCGTTACTTCACCCTGGGTTTTGGTAATAAGATTTCGCGACTCGCTGTTTTAACTGACGCCAGCAGTGTTGACGGCGAATGGAATTCCGGACGCCTGCTGCCCGAACTTATGCGCTACGGTGGAGGTCCGCTCACTGACTCAAAGTACTATGGCGAGCACGGGCTTGAGGCTTTACGCGCGATGCTCAGGCATGCCGATCGGTACGGCATTAAGTGGGTATTTGTTCGCGATCACAGTTACGATCCGCTGCTTTACTTTGCAGGCTGGCGCGCCGTGGACAGTCTCGAAGACAACACCATCGTCGTATGGACAAAGGATGGGGTTCCTCCTGCTCAGCCAGTTAATGCTCCCCAGAGACCTCCCCACTGGCAAGGGCTGATGTGGGGAATATTCCCGTTTGGCAGCAGCATCGTCGCGTTCCTTGTGCTCCTGATTCCCGACAAAAAGCGGGCGTCATCGGCGCGTGAAGCGGTTCTGGTGGATCAGGAACAGGACAACTCGGTGTTCGGAAGGTTGGTGTCATGAAGTCGGGAGCCCTGCTCGCGGTTATTTTGATTGCCTCAACTATCGCGTTCGTTGTGATCGGCACATTAGATCCGGTGTCGACGGCCGTCGCATATGCCGGCGGGGAGGGGTTGTTCCAGTCTTCTGCCACGCCGGAAGATGCTGTCAGAAACCTGGCTGATCAGATTCGATTGAATCAGTGGAGCCGCGCGTACCAGAGTTTCGCCAATAGGTCCGATTTTACGCAGGACCAGTTTTTGCATGACGTGACAGGCTATTATCCCAGTCTCCGCACCTTCTCTACCCTAGAAAGCTATGATGTGTTTCCGCTTCATGAGTCCACCAGCAACGCGGATGTACGCCTCGTCATGCATTGGTCAACTGTCGTAGGAATGTCGAATAGTGCCCGTAACTTGGAGGTTGTAAAGGATGGCAATGGCTGGAGAGTCAATTGGCCACTTGTCAAAGAGCCCATCGTCCAGCCACAGGTAATCTCCGAAGACTACCTTCGCTGGGATGTTATCTTTCGCGGTCCTGGAGACAATTGGGGCAAACAGGACGTTGACTCCCCTCGCGTGACGATTGTCGACATGCATCCAGTTCAACGTGCAGAAGGGGTAGTCATCCTCGGCGAGTTGCTGAACCAGGATGTCGTCCCCGCGTATGTCTCTGTCTCTTCCACTCTCATTTCGAAAAATGGTTCAGTGATCGCAAGCGAATCGTGCTTCGATAAGATCTCCCACCTTCTTCTTCCTAAGCAGGTTACTCCATTCCTCATTAACTTCCCCAATCGGTCGCTTTCCGACGTCGGCAGTATCCGCATGACTCCCTTCTCATCCTTGATTTCAGCGGCAGCAGGCCCCGTAATTGCGATCGACAATGAACAGCTTAACCCTGCCCCCGATGCTTCGCTCACTGGCGCCCTTGTTAATCAATCCGGGAAAGTTATCAATGTTGCTCATGTTTTGGGTACTCTCTACGATGGATCAGGTCAGGTTATTTGGGTGGTCGATAAGTACATGAGCCGCGCGTTACTCCCGAAAGCGCCCATGGCATTTAACATCCCCATTCCCGAGGATCTCGCACGGAAAGTCGCCAGCCAGCGGACGGTGGTTTCGTCATTCAGCTTTGGAGGTTCGGTATGACGAAACGAATGCCGTTGCTGGCTGCAATATTGGCTTTTGCGACGCTGCCGCCTGGCAGGGCGCAAGAAGCTAGCATTACAGTTCCGCCGTCCATCCCGGCTGGCAGTGCGTTCTCCATTGGAACTAGCGGCACCGGTAGGGGGACGATTTACATCACGGGTCTCGGACAGACGTTGAAGAAGAATATTCAGCTTGGCAACCCAATTGCATTTTCAGCCGGTTCTCTTGTTCACGCTGGACGCTATATAGCAATCGTCACCACGCCATCGGGCACACAAAACGCTTCATTCGATGTCATTCCTCTGGACAAGCCAGCGAAAATCAGCTTTCTTTCTGAGCCGTCGCGCCTGCCGGTAGATCTGCAGGACGGTATCACGGGCACGGTATATGTATTTGACTCCTTTGGGAACCTGATTGTAACTCCTACTCCCGTATCCTTCGAATTGAAGCCTCCTGGCGAACCTGCTCAACACCAGACGATAACTACTCAAGACGGAGCCGCATGGGTAAAGGTCAGCACAACCGCGCATCGGGGAATCGACACTTTCAACGCCAGCGCCGGCGATATAAACGTCTCCCGTTTTGTGCGCCAAGTTGCCGGGGATCCGTGCCAGCTATCGATGAACGTCCACCAATCCGGCGGCAGCCTCCAGTTGCAGACAGCTCCCGTACGAGACTGCAGCGGGAATCCTGTTCCCGATGGAACGATCATCACTTTCAGCGAATCTTACGATGGAGGATTGTCTACTGCAGATGTACCTCTTAAGCACGGAATCGCGACCGTAGAATTGCCAGCACATCCTGGTGGCGTAATCTCTGTCGCCAGCGGTGTTGTCTTAGGCAACCAGATTCGATGGGGGAAATAGAGTGATCAAATCTCCACATGTTTCATTGTTTCTTTTTCCAGTGCTGGCCGCGATTGTTTCTGCTCAGCCTCTTGTGCATGTTGACCCCGCGGTTCCCAGCACGCCCCGACCCCTCCAGCCGCAGACCGAGCAGGCGGCGATTCGCGACTATCTTCAGTCGTGGGCAAGCCTTCAGCAGGCGTTGCTTCAGAATCGCATTGACCTTCTGGGTGAAGGCTTCGTCGGGTCCGCGAAGAATGAACTGGCGCGAAGCATAAGAGAACAGGCGTTGAGCGGCGTAACTGTGGGTTATAAAGCCATTTCGCACCATATTACAGTTCTTTTCTATTCGCCGGAAGGACTCTCTATCGAATTGAAGGATCTGGTGAGATACAATGTGCAGGTTTTCGATCACGGCCATCTTATTACCTCGCGCAAAGACTCTGCATGTTATCTAGTCGTTCTTACTCCCTCCCAATTGCGATGGAGCGTTCGAGTAATGCAGGCGGGTCGAGCGTGATGTCGACTATTTGATGTCTATGGATTGGGAAAGGCAAGACGCGTAGCAATTCCGGTTCACAAAGTGCGCCCGGAAAGATTCCGATATACGGCCCAGGAGTTTATATATGATCTCAGCGGTTATACCCATCTACAATGAAGAAGAGCTGATCATCCAATTTCACGAAGCAGTTTCCGATGCCCTGAAGCGGACCGGGGACGAATGGGAGGTGGTCTACGTGAACGACGGCTCGTCAGACTCGTCGCTCGAGCTGCTTAAAGCATTGCAGGCGCATGACCCGCACGTCGTGATCGTTGAGCTGTCCCGTAACTGGGGCCACATGGGGGCAATTTCCGCGGGTCTAAGAACCGCAAGCGGGAGGGCGGTGATCCTGATGGACGGTGACTTTCAAGATCCACCGGAAATCCTCCCAGAGCTCGTCAATGCGTGGCGCAGCGGGGCGGAGGTGGTGGTTGGCGTGAGGAAAAGCCGCGAGGAACGGCGCAAGCTCCTGGCAATACTCTTTCCAATGTTCTATCGCGTCCTGGGTGCGCTTTCCGATTTTCCCATACCCCTCAATGCCGGGATCTTTGGCCTGATGGATCGTAAAGCCGTTGACTCGATCCTCGCCATGCGCGAGAGAAGCCGTTATCTTCCCGGCATGCGAGCATGGATCGGATACCGAAATGCATTTGTTTACTATGACAGGCAGGACCGAGCCGGCGGTGACGGAAAATTATCCTTCCTAAGCCGCATTAGATACGCAATGGATGCAATTACAGGATTTAGTTACAAGCCCCTGCGTTTGAGTCTGATTATGTGCGCGGTTTCAGCGTGCTTTGCGGCCTTGCTTATCACCTCGATGCTGGTCGCCACGACTCCGCTTGCGATCACCGGGCTCGGCATTGCAGGTGCTGTCTTTCTCGTAGGCGGATTTGTACTTCTGGCTGTCGGAATATTAGGAGAATATATTGGGCGCGTCTACGACGAAGTCCGGGATCGCCCTCTGTCGCTGATCAGCCGGGTACATCGCGGTGAAACTCAGGTTGCGGCATCGAGCTTGGGGTCTGCGTTACCAAACGCTGCCTTCATAGTTTCGTCCGGAGTCAATTCCGTAGAGACATCCACCAGGGCGGCGTGAATCCAGACTGCGGTTGACGGTATATTTGGATTCCCTCAGTTCCCTGCTTTTGTTAATTGCTTTAATGTACGGCGAAGACTCTCTCGTTGGTTTCCGCAGGCGGGAATGCCGCGCTCTACCGCGGTTCCTTCTTCGTAGTCGTTCCAAGTCTCAATCATCAAGAACGGAATCGGGTCGTTCTGGGAGAAATCCCTTCGCCAGAAATTGAAGGTGTCGGCAAATGTTTGGCCGCACCGAGACGACATATGCCGGTTCAGACTCCATGATGCCTTGCTGTCGTTGAACGCAGCCCAAGCTCCGCCCACGATGAGTTTGTCGGGGTATTGATCTCGCATGGTCTTGTAGAAGTTGCTTAAATATGGCTCTCCCCAATTGCTCCCGTTTGCCGCCCAGCCCGCGTTTCCGGGACTGATCCACGCGTAGTAACCGTCAAAGTCCGACGCATATTGTCCCGGCAGGTTTTCGTCGATCAGCAGTGGAATCGGGTGCCAGGTATTAATGAGGGCGCGGACTCTGTCCCAGTTGGTGTGACCTCCTTTGGGGAAGACAAATATTAGCGGCCGGCCATTGTAGGTGAGATAGGCTTTGGCTCCGCGTGATTGAGGCAGCAGATAAGTGTTACGAAAGAATGTGAAGTCGGCTATCGCCTCATCGGTGGCGCCGACCTGGGCATTTGTTTCGTCATACATCATGGCAATTTGAAACTTCTCTTTTGCCGCGATCTTTTGCATAAGTGCATAGCTTTGATCGATGAAAGGTTCTCGATCACCATACCAATCCACGACGAATGCGGAAATGCCTGCCGCCTTGGCGCTGCGCATCTGGCCCTTGATGACATGCGCATCGTGCGACGAATATCCGACAGATATGTGTTTTGGGAAGCCGAACCATGCCTCGTATAAGGCGATCAGCTCCGGGTGGGAGCCGGTAGCTCGGTACTTGAGCGGTGGAGGCGCCTGCTGATCTCTAGACGATCCATGCAGAACAAGCAGACAAAGGAGGAACGCAGGGAACGCCCGATTCAACATGACCTTAACTTATTAGAGGCGCATTTCCGCTCCGGGGTTGTCATGTGCTTGGCGATGAAGCTTATTGAATCTCCCTTTTGAGCAGCCAGGCGGATGATTTCGGCATCGGATTATTTGTCGCTGACTGTTTTTATTTGCCGGTATAACCCCCTGTGCGGCGTGCGGAGTAGGAGCTTCAGGCGCGTGATAAATGATCGAGCCAATAGAACCAAGAGCCTGCAGGCCCGCATTCTCTCGGGGAGCGTCGTGCTGCTTTCAGGCTCAGGCTTGACGACGGTCATTAATCTTGCCTATAACCTGGTGATTGCGCGCTATCTTGGGCCAAAGAGCTTCGGTCACGCGACAGTCGTATATACACTTCTCACGCTGCTATCGGCCGTCACGTTGTCTTACCAGATCGTCTGTTCCAAACTTGTCGCCAAACACGAAACCGATGAAGAAAAGGCTGCAGCGTATCGAATGTTCCACCGCAGCGCTTGGGCCTGTGGTCTCGGCGTCGCCCTGGTGCTCTTTGTCTTTCGAGGAAGTATCACCGCCTACCTGAACCTTCCGGACCCGATGCTCGTGGCGCTGCTCGCAATAGGCGCGGCATTCTATATTCCGCTAGGATGCCGGCGCGGCTACATTCAAGGTACATACGGATTTCGGGGTCTAGCAACCAATCTCGTGGTGGAGGGTGCGGTACGTTTAGGGGGATCCTACCTTCTTGTTTTGCTCGGTCTTGGAGTACGCGGTGTAATCGGGGCGAACGCCGCGGCAGTAGCTGTAGTCTATCTCATTATCCCCCCAAGTCTCGCACCTTCTGCAGAGAGCCCTATCAGCCTTTGGAATGCGGGTCTGGAGATGGCGCAGGCGCTATTTTTCTTTTCCGGGCAAGTGCTCATAAACAACTGCGACATCGTGCTTGTGAAGCATCTGTTTTCAGCGGAGAGGGCCGGCCTCTATGCCGCCGTGGCCATGGTTGGGCGGGTGATCTTCTCGTTTTCTTCAGCGGTTGTAAATACCACCTTTCCTTTAGTTGCGGGTACCCGCAAGGAGGAACGGAAGAATCTTCACGTCCTTGCGACTTCGCTTTGCTTAGTCTTCGCAATTGGGTCGGTATTGGCATTGGGCCTCTACGTCACCCCGCCCTGGGTATGGAGCTCCCTTTTCGGCTCAGGATTTCGTATCGTCGGCCGATATAACTTGTCGTATTTGCAAGCACTTTACGCGTTCAAAACAGTTATTTATTCGCTTTGCGTAGTGATTATCACCTACGAAATGTCGGACAAAATAGCGAATACTAGCTGGGTACAATTGCTGTTCAGCGGTTTGCTTATTGGAGGGATACTTCATTTTCATGCTTCTTTGAGAGAAGTTATCCTTGTGCAAATCGCTGTAATTCTTTGTTTGCTCGCTGTGGTAGCAATACCGTTTCTCATCGAGACAGCGCGCGAATCGGCACCCTTATGGCGGGAAAGGAGTTGCAAGCCAATCAGGTTAATCCGCGAGGTTTCAGAGGACGAGGTCATCGCGGAATTCCTGAAGAGTGATTTCCATCGCCCGGAGTTTCAGAGATATCGTGACAGTCTGCGGAATATCGTCGCGCAGCCAAATTTAGAGGATCCGGTGGAAAACGCCACGCGACGCGCATTGCTATTCAGCAGGCATCTTGCGCTCTGGACAGAGATTCCAGGGAACACCCTATGGTACGAAGCCAAAATCAATCCAGTGGATCTTCATTGCATCCGCACTTTTCCCCGTGCCCAGTGGAGAAAGCTGGCACGCGGGAACTACTCGGTGACGGAAGTCGCAGAGCGCATGCGCAACCGGCGCGAGAAACTGCCGAACGACTTTTTGTCTAAGATCGATCGGATCGCAGACGGAATTGCTCGTGGAAGGTCTGGGTTCGGTGCAGTAATACTCATAGGCTTGAGTGAATCCGACCCGCTCACAATACTGGATGGCAACCACCGCCTCATGGCGGCGCTTTGTGCCACTCCAGACGGGCTCATGAAACTCCGTGTACTGTGCGGATTGTCGGTCAGGATGACAGAGTGTTGCTGGTATAGAACGAATATTCTTACCCTTCTCCGATACGGCATGCATCTGTTCAAGCGCGCCATGCGCAATCCGGAGGAGGAATTTGCGCAGTTGTTAAAGCCAGTGCAAGAGGGAGCGGCCGCGAAGGGCGCGGAAACCGGGATTGCGCAGGTATCTTCAAAATGAGCGGAATTTATTAAAGAGTGGATCTGGCATGAGAGGGCATGAAAACCGGAACGCGAATGAGAAAGCGCAGTCATTTGTGGTGTCGCTGCGTGATTTAATAACTCAGTCTGGAAGGATGAGTGACAGAAGTCGACAACGCGAGAAGATGGTACTGCTTCAGCTTGAAAAGCGGATCCAGGGCAGCAACCGGCCACGTCTGGTGCTAGATTGCTCTGATGTCGATCAGCTATCTCCGTCCGAAATCCAGCTACTATTAGCATGCCTGGAAAGGGTGATGAAAGACAACGGGGATGCCAGACTTGCCGCGGTGTCTCCTGCGGCGAGACAAAGCCTTTCTTGCGCCGGAGTCGATCATCTGTTCCGGATATTTGCTTCGCGCGATGAGGCTGTCAGGAGCTTTGAATCGCATTCAACTTTGGTCATGTCTGACTGGATCGGGCGGAATGGAAGATAGATCCGGACTTAGTTTGTCAGCGATGTATCTTGCCCCGCTCAAGTAGATTCAACGGACTGACGTGCCGGGAAAGGAGGAAGAAATGAAACTTACGAAGAGCCTTCCGTGGGCCCGAGCTAGCTGGCTGGCGACGATTGGGCTGGTAATGGCGTTGGGCAGCTCGGTGGGAACAAGCGCGCAGCAGGCCCAGGGTGTAAATCAGCCGGCGGCTGTGCCGGTGCAAGCGACACCGTCGCCCGACGACTCCCATGGGCCTGCGGAAGCGGACGGAAAGAGCAATGGCGGTGCGCGGGATGCAGGAGAAGTTTCGTCGGCCCAAGAACTTCCCCAGTCTGACGGAACCTCAGGAGTTCCGGAAACAGAGAGCGGGCAGCCGCACAATAAACCGGTAGGCACAGCTGCAGCTCCCGCGGAAACCACGATGGGAGTCACGGCATCGCGGCCCGCAGGAGCAGTGATTGCGCCCGCGAAGCAGCGGCGGGTGAAGGCAATCCTAATTCGGGTTGGACTTATCGTCGGCGCCGCCGTTGCGCTGGGAACCGTGTTAGTGCTGACGCACGCAACTCCGAGTCGACCGCAATGAGAGAAGATGCCGTGATGCCGCAAGGTTTTCCGCGATCGGCAAGCAGCCATTCAGAAAGCAACTTCCATTCTCCGCAGGTGGTTAGCTTCTCCGGTGTCGATGGATCGGGAAAGAGCACGCAGATCGAAGCATTGTGCTCTGCGCTGAAGACGAGTGGAACGCGTTTTCGCGTAATCAGGTTTTGGGATGAGGTTACGCGGCTGAATCGCTTTCGCGAGGCAGCTTCATTGGGGATTTTCAAAAGCGAGCCGGGAGTTGGCGTTCCAGGATCTCCGGTAAGGCGCCGCGATAAGAATGTGCGTTCATGGTTAATGACGTGCGTGCGCCTTTGCCTTTATATGTTCGACGCGTTTTCTCTCCGGGCGATGATGGTGAAGGCATCGCAGCTAAACTACGATGTTATTGTATTCGATCGGTACATTTATGACGAATTGGCGAACCTGAATCTGACAAACCGGTTAATCCAGGTCTATGTGAGATTGATTATGTCGATGGTGCCGAAACCGCACCTAAGCTACCTTCTTGATGCTGTTCCGGATGAAGCGCGTGCGAGAAAGCCGGAGTACCCAGTCGAGTTCATACGTATGAATCGCCTGGCGTATTTGCGCCTCAGCGATATGATCGGCGGAATAACCGTCATTCCTCCAATGCCGGTTGAGGATGTGAAGCGAGAAATTATGAGATTTGGAGATGGAGTTTTCACCGGGAAGGATCGGAGTTATGCGCTGTAGGTACTGGAGCAAGATACTGGGGATTGTCTGTGCGGCATTGATTTATGCAGGTCCGTATTTCGCACGCGCTGCAGCCTGCTCAACGCAGGCTCAAATGAGTGCCGCGCAACGCGACGGCATAGTGAACGCAGGCCGTAATTTGATTTCGGCTATGCAGAGCGGAAATGTTCAGGCGCTCCAGGATAATGTAACGCCTGCGCTCGCTGCGGATTTCACGGGGCCGTCTTCACCGATCGGGCGTCTGAAGCCGCGCATTGAAGGCGCAGCGGTCACGGTGGACGATTTATATCTGCTCGATGCTTCATCGAATCCACCAGGCGCGACTGCAACTGATTTTTATTGTGGATCGCCGGTAGTGTCTCTTCACTTTGATAGTCTGCCGCGCGGAACCTACGCGTTGGTGATTCTTCACGCCACAGGGGTTCCCCATCCTCAGCAGTTTGCCCTAATGTTGTCGAAATCTGCCGAAGGGCGCTGGCTGCTGGGTGGTTTTTTTGACAAGCCGATGATGCTGGCGGGACATGACGGACTTTGGTATTGGAGAAGTGCGCGCCACTATGCCCAGTCAAAGATGGCCTGGAGCGCGTGGCTCTACTATCAGAAGGCTTCTGACCTGCTTGAACCGGTGAGTTTTCTTTCCAGCCCCAATCTGGAGAAGCTTCGCCAGGAAGCAGATCAGATTCGGCCGGCGAACTTTCCGACAACGCAACCGATGATTCTTACTGTTCGCGGCACCAACTTCAGCGTGAACGGGGTGGACACGACGACAGTGTTTGGGCCGCTGGACCTGGATGTACATTATGCGCCTGACGCGGCGGAAGCGGCGCAATTGCAAGATCCGATGGAGGCTCGACAGCAGGTGACCGAGATCATGGAAGCGCTTCTGGAACTGCATCCGGGATTGCGGCAGGCTTTTCATGGGATCTGGGTGCAGGCGCAACAGGGGACGTCGTCGCTGTTTGCGCTGGAGCTGCCCATGGAGGCCATAACCTCGACACCTCCACCGCCGGCTGCCGAGTCAACACCGTCAAGCCACTGAGCACCGGAGGGCATGACTTCCCATTTTTTCAAAGCTTCGCGATAGCAAGGTCAGAAAATGGAGAACCTGCGCAGCGAGAGCGCTCTTGTAGAGGGTGTTCCGAGTCTCGGAACCGATGGGCTGAAAGATTTGTGGGATCAGGAATCGCGCTTCAGGTAACGGCGGCCGCGGAATTCGTATTCGCGGCTGGAGACAAGGCGGATAGCTTCGGTGTAGGCAAGGTGCTCTTCGGCGAGGATGCGGCGGTTGAGGGATTCGGGTGTGTCGGAGTCGAGGATGGCGATAGCGCGCTGGACGACGATGGGGCCATGATCAAGCTCCTCATCGACAAAGTGGACGGTGCAGCCGGCGATTTTGACGCCGTAAGCGAAGGCCTGCTCCTGAGCTTCGAGGCCGGGGAATGCGGGAAGCAGCGAGGGATGAATGTTGAGGATGCGATTGCGGAAGGCGGCGATGAAGTTGGGCGAGAGGAGGCGCATGTAGCCGGCCAGGCAGACGAGATCGACGTGGTGGGACTGGAGACAGGCGATCATGTCGACGTCATGCTCCGCGCGGGGGCGACCTTTGGAGACGCAGACGGCGGCGGGAAGGCCGAGACCCTGCGCGGCTTTGAGGGCGGGAGCTTCGGCGACGTTAGAGATGACCACGGCGATTTCGACGCCGGGCAAGCGTCCGGCGCGGATGGAATCGGCGATGGCGAGGAAGTTGGAGCCGCGGCCCGAGAGGAGGATGCCGAGGCGTAGGGACGAGTTGGGTGAGCGAGTTAGCAAGTCAGCATGTCAGCATGTTAGCGAGTTAGCAGGCCCTAGAGCGTGTTATTAACTTCCGGCCAGTAGCCGGAAGAGGTTGGCGAGCATGATGCAAGCGAAGGCGAGGAAATGAAAAGCGGCCAGAGTCTTTGCCAATCGCTCATAGTCTCGGGCCAGGCGTCGGAAGCGCGCAGCCCAGGCGAAACTGCGCTCGACCACCCAGCGGCGGGGCAGCAGGACGAAGCCGCGCTTGGCCTCGGTATGTTTGACGACCTCCAGTTGGATGCCGTGTTGTTCGGCAGCCGCGGCAGCGTTCTCGCCGGTGTATCCCTGATCCACAAAAGCCAGTTCGACAAGCTCTCCGGTTACCTCCTGCACTTGCCGCGCCAGTTCGCCTACCTGGGCGCGGTCTTGTTCATCGGCGGGCGTAACATGCAGCGCCAGCAGATGGCCCAGCGTGTCAACCACCGTGTGGGTCTTCGAGCCCTTGCGCCGCTTTGCCCCATCGTAGCCGGCACGCGCTCCCGACTCCGGCGTCGACTGCAGCGTGCGGCTATCGATGACCACGGCCGTGGGCTGCGCGGCACGTCCGGCAAACTCGCGCAGCAGCATGCGCAGATCCTCGACCATCGTCTCGAAACAGCCCGCGTCCATCCAGCGCCTCATCTGCTGATAGACCACGTTCCACGGCGGCAGATCGTTGGGCATCATGCGCCACGGAATGCCGCTGCGCACCACGTAACGCACCGCATTGAAGACTGCTCGCAACGGAAAATCCCGCTGCTCGGCATCTTCTTTGCACAAAACCAAGTAGGGCGCCACAAACGCCCATTCCTCATCGCTCACATCACTGGGATAGCCGCTTCGCGGTCGCTTCTCCATGCCGTCAGCATGAACAAGTGGACCCCGAATTACCTATCCAAAAGAAAACAATGGAACAAAGTTAATAACACTCTCTAG
>JASHOY010000509.1 GCA_030038435.1 Acidobacteriaceae bacterium
AAGCTGCCCAACATCTTGAGCCTGGAAGAAGTGGCGCGTCTGATCGAGGCCGGCAGCGGCCTCTTCCAACGCATTTTGCTCATGGTCCTGTATGGCGCCGGCATGCGCCGTGCCGAGGTGGCGCGGCTGAAGGCCGACCACATCGACAGCCAGCGCATGATCCGTAGGAGTTGTCAGGGTGCTGTTGTGAACCACTAACGCGTCATCGCATAGTGGACCTGCTCTTCGATGGCAGCGATCTCCACCGGTTCGAGATGCGCTTCTTTCAGCGACGCATTCAGTCTCGGAAGATCCTGCACCTTGAAAACCTCCCACGCAGCAATTTCTTTGCGCTCGACTTTACCAACCTCCCTGAAAATAGTCAGCGCGACTGCTGGGGCCGTGCGATCGCCGCTCTCCACCATTCCCTCATCCGTGCCCAGAGCCGCCGTCGCCGAAGCCAGCCCTGGCTCGCCGGCATCCTGATCACCGCGAATCGATTCAATCTTCGCCTGGGCATTCCGGATTGCCTCGGCTAAGGATTCGGGCTTCTCCCCGGAACTGGTATCGATCTTTTTAATCTGACTCTCAACTCCTTCCAGTTCCGCCATCGCTCTGCGTCCCTGCCGTTCGAGAGCATCAATCTGCTGCGCCAGCGAGTACTGTGCCTCCAGCACCTGTTGCGTTGCTGAAGAGCGTGGATCCATAGTGACCTTCAGCGGTTCCTGCATCGTCTTGCCGTCCACCATCAGTTTCACCGTGTACGTGCCTGGAGGGACCTTCGGCCCGGACGGCATTCCCACCGCGTCATCGTCGTCTCCCGCCGGCGACCCCGGACCGGCCGCCCTCAAATCCCACACAAAACGGTGTTCACCGGCCGTTGTCTCCAGGATCTGCGGCTTGGGGAACCAGCGCTCTGCAATGGGAAGCAGTGGCCGCTTCACTGGATGCTCTTGCGCACTGGAGAAATGCCGCACCACATGCCCTTGCGCATCGAGAACCTGAAGAGTCACCTTCTGCGCGTCGCTCCTCAGGTAGTAATCGAGGATCGCGCCATTCGGCGGATTGGACGCTTGTGGTTCTTCGGGTGGAAGAGGAGTCCCTAGGAAGCTGTCGTTGTCTACCCGCACCGCAGGGGGTGGCGCATACAGGTAAGCTTGCGCGTTGCCAACCTTTGCCGCCTGGCGCAGCGCCGCAATATCATCCAGAACCCAGAACGACCGCCCGTGCGTGGCCGCGATCAAGTCGTCGCCGTGGATCGTCAAATCGCGCACCGAACTGACCGGCAGATTTAACTGAAGCGACTGCCAGCGGCCGCCGTCGTCGAACGAGGCATAAACGCCAAATTCCGTCGCCGCAAAGAGCAGGTTCCGGTTAACCAGATCCTGGCGCACCGCTCGCAGAAAATCGTGCGATCCGATGCCGTTCACAGCCAGCGCCCAGGTTTTGCCGTAATCGTGCGTGATGTAGATGTAGGGCATGCGGTCGCCGAGACGGTGCCGGTCCACGGCCGCATAGGCCGTCGCCGAATCAAAATGCGAAGCCTCAATCAGCGAGATCTTGCTCCACGGCGTCAAACCCGGGGGCGTCACATTGGTCCATGTCTTGCCGCCGTCTCGCGTGAGGTGAATCAGGCCGGTATCGCTGCCCGCCCAGATTTCATCGGCATCAAGCGGCGACGGCGCGATCGTATAGACCACTCCATATCCACGCTGCTCAGCATTGGCAATCGTCGCCGGTCCGGCTTCGCTTTCGCTCTTAACCGCGCCAGTCAAGTCTGGGCTGATGCGCGTCCAGTGCAGGCCGCCATCGATCGTTTTCATCACGTACTGAGTACCCAGGTACAGCGAAGTCTTGTCAGCCGGCGAGAATACCAGAACCGGCGTCCAGGGATCGCGGTATTTCCGGTGATTGATCGGCATAGTGAAGCTTCCCAGCGGCCACGGGGAAACATCCTGGCTGAAAGCGGTGCGCAGATCCTGCCGGTCAACGCCCCCATATGCGTCCGTTAAATACACGATGTTCTCGTTCTTCGGATCAATCGCAATGTACCCGCTCTCACTCCCGCCTGGAAGAAACCAGTCTCGCGTGTCAATGTGTCCATGATCCGAGCGACTGTCCACTGCGATCGCTCCTGAATCCTGCTGCGCCCCGTAGATTCTGTACGGGAACATGTTGTCGGTCGTGACGTGATAAAGCTGTGCTGTTGGCTGGTTGTACCAGCTTGTCCAGGTCTTGCCAGAGTCGAGGCTCACGGTCGTCCCCTGATCGGTTCCCAGCACTAGGTGATTCGAATCCTTCGGATCGATCCAGACCTCGTGGTAGTCGTCGCCGCCCGGCGCGCCCCGCACGATCTGAATTGTTTTGCCGCCATCTTCAGTGCGATAGAGCGCAACATTGGGGATGTAAAGCACATTCGGATTCTGCGGGTCGATTGCCAGCGCCATGAAATACCAGGCGCGGCTCGTCAGCCGCGGATCGCTGTTCGCCAGTTCCCATGTGTTGCCGCCGTCGTCGGAGCGGTAAAGTCCCGAGTGTCCTTTGCAGTCAATCGTTACGTAAACGCGCTCTCCTTTCGACCCCACTGCGACGCCCGTCCTGCCCCATGCGCCGTCCGGCAATCCATGGCCGGAGATCTGCATCCAGTGCATGCCGCCATCCGTCGATCGGTATAAGCCGTTGCCCTCGCCTTCCACCGGCGCGTACACGCTCCATGGCACTCGATGTGCATTCCACGTGGTCGCAAACAGGATTCGGGGCTGATCAGTAGCCATCGCAATATCAGCAATGCCTGTGTCCGGCCCCTTATCGAGCACGCGCGTCCAATGCGCGCCCCCATCCGTGGACTTGTAAACGCCGCGTTGCGCGTTGGGCCCGTAGGCATGGCCGAGCACGCCCACGTACACCGTGTTCGCATTCCGCGGATCCACCAGGATTCTGCTGATCTGCTGCGAATCGTCGAGCCCGATGTGCGACCAGGTTTTGCCGCCGTCTGTTGATTTGTACACGCCATCGCCTGAAGCCAGGTCAGAGCGGATATCAGATTCGCCCGTTCCTGCAAAGATCGTCTTCGGCTCCGAGGGTGCGACCGCAATAGCGCCGATCGAAGCCACCGGTTCCTGGTCGAAGATTGGTTTCCACACCGTTCCCGCGTCTGTCGTCTTCCAGATTCCGCCGTCAACGCCACCGAAGTAGTAAATGCGATCGCTCCCCGGCACGCCGCTCACCGCCACCACCCGGCCCGCGCGGAATGGCCCCACGAGCCGCCATTCAAGACCGTTGAACGCCTGTGCAGAAACACGCTGCGCGGAAACACTCTTTGAGCTCAGCAATGCGCTCAATGCAAGGATGAGCAACGAGAGAACGAGGCGGCAAGGCGTGGTAAGAGACTTCATCTGTGACTTGATGTTACGTCAGCCGGCGCGGATCGCAGGTCTGTTAGCCGTGCCCGTCACTTTGTCGCAATCCACGATTCCATGTTCGTACAATGTCCCAGAGAGCCGGTTGCCTTTCCTCGCCCGCCTGAAAAGGAAAATGATGCTCAATCATACTGCCTCGCGCTTTCTCTTCATTGCTCTGTTTCTGGCTGTATCCCTTCCGCTTCTTCCTGCGCAGAACCTACAGACCATGCCCGACATGCACTGGCGCATGATTGGACCCTTCCGCGGTGGCCGAACGCGCGCAGCGGCCGGAGTTGCCGACCAGCCCAACGTCTTCTATATCGGCCAGGTAGATGGAGGCGTATGGAAATCAAATGACTCCGGCCGCACCTGGCGCCCCATCTTTGATCACGAGGACACTCAGTCCATCGGTGCTATCGCCGTGGCTCCGTCGAATGACAACATTATTTATGTCGCCAGCGGCGAAGGCCTGCATCGGCCCGATCTCTCCGTCGGCGACGGAATGTACCGCTCCGACGATGCCGGAAAGACCTGGACGCACATCGGCCTTCGCCAGAGCGAACAGATCCCGGCCATCGCCGTCGATCCCGAGAACCCGAATGTCCTTTTCGCTGCGGTCCTCGGCCATCCTTACGGACCAAACAGCGAGCGCGGCATCTTCAAATCTACTGATGGCGGCAAAACCTGAGACAAGGTGCTCTACAGGAACAACCGCACCGGCGGCTCCGACGTTGTGATCGACCCTCAGAACCCCAGCGTGGTTTACGCGTCACTTTGGGAAGATACGCTGGGTCCCTGGGAAGACAACAATGAATATTCCGGAACCGAAGGCGGTCTCTTTAAATCCACAGACGGCGGCGAAACCTGGCATCAACTCAAGAACGGCCTGCCTTCCAATCTCGTCCAGATCGATGTCGCCATCGCGCCGAGCGATCCGAGTCGTCTCTATGCAACTCTGTCGACCACCGTCGAACAGCCGTACGCTACCGGCAAGGGCGGTGCAGTCTATCGGTCAGACGATGCAGGCGAAAGCTGGCGGAGAATCACGGACGATCCTCGTCCGGCAATGAAGATCGGTGGCGGCGATCTTCCTGTGCCGGTTGTCGACCCGCGAGATCCCAACACCGTGTACGTTACGAGCATCGTAACCGTCCGATCCCAGGACGGAGGCAAAACATGGATCAGTTTTCGCGGTGCGCCGGGCGGCGACGATTACCAAAACATGTGGATCAATCCTCGGGATCCGAAGATTATCCTGCTTGTCGGCGACCAGGGAGCGGTGGTAACGGTAAACGGCGGCCGTAGCTGGAGTTCGTGGTATACCCAGCCCACTGCGCAGCTCTACCACGTTGCTGCCACCAACACTTTCCCTTACAAAGTGTGCGGCGGCCAGCAGGAGAGCGGCTCCGTTTGTATTTCCTCGCGCGGCAACGACGGCGAGATCACATTTCGCGACTGGCATCCGGTGGGCATCATCGAGTACGGCTACGCCGCTCCCGACCCTCTGCATCCCGACATTATTTACGGAGCCGGCCGGACGCAGATCAGCCGCTATGACAGCGTGACCGGCGATGTGCAGAATGTCACGCCGCTGCCCATCGACAAGCCGGGATTTCGCGCCGATCGTACCGAGCCGATTCTATTTTCGCCGGTCGATCCACACATCCTCTACTACGGCGCCAACCGGCTCTTCAAGACCGATAACTACGGCCATACATGGCAGATCATCAGCCCCGATCTGACTCGGCCCAAGACCGGTCAGCCGGCCTCCGTCCCGACATTAACTGCCAAGCAGCAGAACCAGCGCCGTGGAGCAATCTATTCCCTTGCCCCCTCGTACAAGACTGCGCAAACCATCTGGGCAGGTACAGATGACGGTTTGGTCTGGATCACTCGCGATGGCGGCACGCACTGGATGAACATCACGCCGCCCGCCGTAACGGCATGGAGCAAAATTGCGCAGATCGACCCCTCGCGCTTTGACGACAATACGGCTTATGTCGCGGTAAACCGGATGCGCATCGATGACTTGCATCCCTATGCGTATCGCACCCATGATGGCGGCAAGACATGGACCGCAATTGTGAACGGCTTGCCCGAGAATGGTCCCGTCAACGCGGTTCGCGCCGATCCGGCCGTTCCTGGACTGCTTTATGCTGCCACCGAACTCGGCGTCTATGTTTCATTCGACGACGGCGACTATTGGGAACCTCTGCAATACAACCTGCCGCACACGTCGATGCGCGACCTGATCGTCCACGACGGCGATTTGATCGTCGCCACCCACGGCCGCTCCTTCTGGATCCTCGACGACGTTGCTCCGCTGCGTACCATCGCTGCTGCCCAAGCAAAGAAGGAACCGCTGCCGAAGCTTTTCCCGCCTGCTCCAGCGTGGCGCATTCGCCGCGACAACAATACTGACACACCCTTGCCGCCCGGAACGCCTGCCGGCGAGAATCCGCCCAACGGTGCCATCATCGACTACTACCTGCCTCACGCGCTTACCGGCCCGATCACGCTCGAATTTCTTGACTCCGGCGGCAGGGTCATTCGCCGCTTTTCCAGCACTGATCCGGTTGAGCCAACACCTGAGAAACTGCGGACTGCGCTGATCCCGCCTTATTGGCCGAAAATGACGGGGCCGCTGCCCACTTCCGCAGGCATGCACCGCTGGGTGTGGAACCTGCGTGAGACCGCCCCTGCCGCCACCCACTATGACTACCCGATTTCTGCGGTGCCCCATCGCACACCGCTGGAGCCTCAGGGACCGCCGGTCCTGCCCGGTGTCTACCGCGTGCGCTTTACGGCGGACGGCCATAGCGAAACTCAGCCCCTGACGGTCAAAATGGATCCGCGCGTCCCTGCCTCGCCTGCCGATCTGGCGGCATTGCACAACGCCGAGGAGGCGATGGCCTTGGCGCTCACCAACATCGCAAAAGCAGATCTTGCAGCCCATTCTGTTCAGGAGCAGCTCAATGACCCGGAGAATGCTTCATTCGCTGCGCAACTTGCGCCCTATTCCACCGAGCTGGACAAGCTGATTGAAGGCTCCGGGGAAAAAGGCGAGCAGCCGGCAAATTCCCTACCCGGACTGGACAAGGTGAACGGTGACGCGACGGGACTTTACGGCGAGCTCGATCAGTCTGACCAGTCACCAACTGCCGCTCAGCTTGAGGCCTCGAAGCAAATCGAGCATGAAGTGGACGAGGTGATTCCCGTTTGGCAGTCGTTTGAAAAGAAGCTGCTGCCTGCGGTCGATCACATTCTCGAGAAGTACCGGCGTCCGGCCATCAATCCCGATAAGCAGCCCGCCAACATGCCCGTAACCGGCGACCAAGATTGACTCAACCCAAAGTCATTTGCGCCCATTCTGGATCTGGTTCAACTGCAGGAGGGCGCCGAGTCCGGCAAGCCAGAGCATGTAGCGAGCCGGCATCTGGCCGGACCGGAGCGGTGGGTCTCCGGGAAGCCATTCGTGCGCACAGAAGATGATCACCACTTGCAAACTGAAGAGTCGCCGGTTATACAGTCCGAAAACTCTAATTTCGCGGATGCCTCAGCGATTTTGCGACGGTTACTGGTTCCATTCATAATGAGTCGTGATGCCGGGGGGAAAGTGAATGATGCCGGTCGAAACCATGACGAGCGCGAACGTAAAGCAGGCGGTGCCTCTCTTTGGTGTAACTGACATGAAAGCGTCGCTGCGATTCTATGTGGACGGGCTTGGATTCAAAATGAAGCGCTGGTGGATTCCAGACGAGGCTGATGGTCAAAATGATAACAAGCTCGACGGTACGATTCGCTGGTGCTGGCTCGAGCTTGGCGAAGCTGCGATTATGCTGCAGGAGTTTTTGCCGGGACGTCGACCGAAGGGCACGCTGGGAGCGGGTGTCAACGTCTGTTTTCATTGTGAAGACGCGCTGGCGCTCTACCGCGAGTTCAAATCGCACGGAATCCAGTCAGGGAAGCGCCCATTTGTGGGAAACCGCTTGTGGGTTGTGCCTGTGACTGATCCCGACGGCTATCGGATGGAATTTTCGAGCCCGACAAACACGCCAGAAGATACCGAACTGGAAGAGTAGTTTGACTCGCTAAGCGACGCTGCGAGGACAAAGCGCTCGCCGAGAGCGACCCGAGCGGTTTGCCGGCGATGGGGATACATCGAAGCGGCTCCGCCCGGGCCGTAGCCTGACCGGGACGGAACTAGGGTAGAAGGCGAGGTTGTTTACTACCTTCACAACGAAGAGTTGGCGGTGATCCGGCAATGCGGATTGTTCGTAACCCTTTTTATGTTTTCGCGTCCATACGAGCGGGTAATCTCTCTCTCTTGTTTCTGGTCTGCAGCTATGCGATCCCTACTGGCCGTTCCCTGGGAGCTGCAGGAAGATCTTTCCGAAAGGGGGAAAGAACACATGAGAAGAACCAGCTTGCTTGTACTGCTACTTCTCTCTTTGGCTTGCCTGTTCCTGAGTTCCTGCGTCAAAAACTCCATGCAATCGTCGCAGTCGCCGATTACCCTCGCCAGCGGCAACTGGTCTCTTAAGCTGCAATCCGCCATCACAGCACAGACACTCAACTGGGGCGGAGACGTCTCGGTCTCGGGCAACAATGTGACCATGGTGGATTTCGACCCGGAGTACGCTCGCTGCATGGATGCTCTTATCGGTCCTATGTCCATCCCAGTCGCAGGCGCGTCCCAGAGCAGTCCCCTCACTCTCACCTCAGCCGCTTTCGACGGCGGCAACGTGCTTAAGATGACCCTTTCAGGATCGGACAGCCTGCTCACCGGCACGTACGCCTTTTCGGGCGGCTGCCAAGGCGATCATGGGACCTTCACGGCCACCTTCGTTCCGCCCATTAGCGGTACCTGGAGCTCCAGCTTTGCTATCAACGGCCAACCGGTAATCTTGACCGCCATTCTAACCCAGGCTACGGATCCTGGCGCTGCCGGCGTCATACCCGTCACCGGAACCTTCACCCTCAGCGGAGCATCGTGCTACGCCGGAGGAACGTTGGATTCCTCGGAATCCTATGTTTGGGGAGATACAATCAGCGCGGGCACAGTGACAACGAGCGTCGGCGTCAGTTTCCTTGTGAGCGGGACACTCACCACCCCCGCCAACCCAACTACCATCAGCGCCAGCTACTGGTTTCCACAATCGGTCTGCTCGGGCGCCACCGGAAATATGCAACTCAACAAACGATAGCCTATGAGCAAGGCGGCGCCGATACATCGACGGCCACGCCTGATTGCGAACGACCAACCCAGGCCCCTAAGGATCGCACTCCGTGCAAGACCATGCTCCGTAACTTTGACTCGACCTGCGGTTCACGTAACGCTCACCTTGTATTTACCTTGAAAAGATAAACTTAGACGTCCATCAACACCGACCCGGGTGTATCGTCGGCCACTCTTCCCCTTGAAACTTCTTCGCCTTCGCATTTACCCTTTTGCATCGATTGTGGGCATTTCCAAACTCCGGCCACATCTGAATCGCGGTGCAAAAGCTGGAACCCAGAGAACGATTGCCCTGATTGGTAAACACCTCCGCGCTCGAGGCCTCGCACGGGAGAGTCGGCGAGACTTCCATCCTTCAGCCCATCGGGCCGTGGCAGCATTCCACTTTAATCGGGTGGCAGCAATGCCCTATATCGAGCACACGACTCCCTCCCTCAGCCCCTCATCCCCGTTCCCCCTAAAAAAACGTCCCACTTTTGCCGATTAATTCTGCAAACAGCGTATCCTGTAAATCGACGATCGAAAAAGCCCAGCTCCGGCTGGGCTTTTTTCATTTCAATCCCAAACAGAAAGACTTCGAAAATGGAACCTCACTCGTCTCGCACCCGCAATGCGCCCGACTACTCCCGCTGCTGCCATCTCAGCCTCAGCGGCGCCCGCTGCACCATGCCTTCGCTCGCCGGCCACGACCTCTGCTACTCGCACCACCGCCGCCGCCGCCTCGACGCCCTCAAGCCCATTCCTCCCTCGCCCGGCAACACCGTCCCCCTCGTCTCCTTCGTTTACATGGAAGACCACGCCGCCATCCTCGACAATCTCAATTCCATCGCCCAGGCCTTCTCCCGCCACTCCATCGATCACGCCCAGGTCGGCACCCTCACTTACCTCATGCAGACCGCCCTCAAAACCCTCCGCCAGATGCGCCAGTTGGAAGAGCCCATCCCTCCCGAGGAGGTGGTCCGCGATGTGGTCTATGCAGCAGATGGCCATGCTCAGGCCGCCGCCGCACCCGTTCCCGATCCTGAGCCCCCGCCCCACCACCCCGCCGGAGCCGCTCCGGAAATCGAGACCCTGGCCGCGTCGGAAGAAAAAGCTCCCGTCCCGCAAGCCCCGCAAGAGGCGCCCCATCCCGCTTCTTTTCAAACACTTAAAGAAGATAGCGGCGCAACACACCTGTTTTCAAACACTTGCGCCAAGCCCCCAAAACAACTTCCCTCGAATCAAACACTTGTGCAAAACCCCCCGGCAGGGGCTACGCTTCCCGTTCCCCGCTCCCAGACCCCGGATCCCCGCCCCCTGACCCCTGAACCCTGCTCCTCATCAGCGGAAAAAGAATCACGTCCCGAATCGACTTCGCGCCGGTCAAAATCATCACCAGCCGGTCAATCCCGATCCCTTCGCCGCCCGTCGGTGGCAGCCCATAAGAAAGCGCCCGCACATAATCCTCGTCCATCTGGTGCGCCTCTTCGTCGCCCCGCGCCCGCTCGGAAAGCTGCTGCTCGAACCGCTTCTGCTGTTCCACGGGGTCGTTCAGCTCGCTGAACGCATTCCCAATCTCAAACCCGCCAATATAGACCTCAAACCGCTCCACCCACTCCGGATCATCCGGCTTTTGCTTAGAAAGGGGAGAAACCGCAGTAGGGAACTCGTAGATGATGGTGGGCTGAACTAGGCGTTTTTCAGCTATGAATTCAAACAGATCTGCGATAACACGGCCATAGTCAACCCCATGGTCCAGTTCATCCATCTGAATCTGACAGAAGCCTGCAACAAACCCTTCATCTGATCCATCTGGGGCGTGGGTACGTCCCCTTTGTTCCGCGGTCCGCCTTAAGAGGAAGCGAAATGCACTCGCATTTTTGAAATCGGTTTCTAAAGGTGGCAGGTTAAGATACCGAGGCCACCACTTAACAATCGCCTCCCGCATAGTCAGTCGTTCCCATTTCGCAAGATCAATCTCGACATCGTTAAACGTCGTCTTCGTCGTCCCGTTCACCTCCAACGCCACAAACTCGATCAGCTCTTCCGTCAGGTCCATCAAATCGTGATAATTCGCATACGCCTGGTAAAACTCCAGCATCGTGAACTCAGGATTGTGCTGCGTGCTGATGCCTTCATTCCGGAAATTGCGGTTGATCTCATACACGCGGTCCAGTCCGCCCACAACCAGCCGCTTCAGATAAAGCTCCGGCGCAATGCGCAAAAACAAATCCATATTGAGCGCATTGTGGTGCGTCTCGAACGGCCGCGCCGCCGCGCCACCCGCAATCTGCTGCATCATCGGCGTTTCTACTTCCAGATACCCGCGCTCGTCGAAAAACCGCCGCAGCGCCTTCAGAACCTTGGCCCGCTTCACAAACACTTCGCGCGCATCGAGGTTCGCAAACAGGTCCACATACCGCTGCCGGTAGCGCAGCTCCACGTCGGCCAGCCCGTGATACTTCTCCGGCAGCGCCAGCATCGCCTTGGCCAGAAAGGTCAGCGTCTCCACGTGTACCGTCAGCTCGCCCGTCCGCGTCCGGAACAGGTAGCCCGTCACGCCAATGTGGTCGCCCAGGTCCAGCAGCTTATACAGCGCAAACGCCTGCTCGCCCACCGCGTCCAGCCGCACATAAATCTGCAGCCGCGCGCCCTGCTGCTGCAGCGTCGCGAATCCCGCCTTGCCCTGCTGCCGAATCGCCATGATGCGTCCCGCAACAGCCACATTCACGCGCTCCCCGTCGAGCTGCTCCGTAGTCGCCTCGCCCCACTTCGCGCGCACCTCCGGCAATGTATGCGTCGCCGCAAACCGGTTGGGATAAGCCGCCTGTCCCAGCTTCACAATCTCTTCGAGCTTCGACCGCCGCAACTCAAACAGTTCCCGCTCAAACTCCGAATCGAACACTTCTGCTTCCTTTGTGTGTATTTGCGCTCATTTCCAATCGCCAGTATAGCGTTAGTAGCCTTGCCGCCATGGACCAGGACGTAGTGACTCCGGGGCAATCGCATGAACATATTTTGTCGACCAACTTGGTCCCTTTTCGCCGCTACACGTATGTCAAAGCAGTAACTCCTCCCGTAGGGAGGACCGAAAATAGCCCATGGGCAACCCTGAGCGAACGCGAAGGGGCAGCCCTGGGAAAGCGAAAAATCAGATGATCCCGCCCCGTAGGGGCGGTGCGAATCCGCTCCGGCATCTCGACCTTCCATTCATGAGTTTGCCGTCGTAGTGATTCATGAACTTGGGCGCAGGCCGAGCCTCGCACATATCCAGACTCGAAAAAGTCGCGACTCAAAGGGAACAAATTGCCGCGACAAGATGTCTAAAGCTATGGGGAACAAACACATTCCGGAAAATCTGGAGGGGAACGATGCGCCGAAGGGCAGTGTGTCTCTTTGCGTCTGGATTGCTTTCACTCGTCTCGACCGCGTGGCCGCAGAACACCCACTGCTGCCCTCAGCCGCGTACCATCTCGGTGAGCGGCACCGGAACAGTAACCGCCGACGCCGACCTTGCCATCGTCCGCGTCGGCTACAAGCTTTATGGACCGGACGCCAAAACCGTCTATGCCGACGCACTCGACGCCTCGAACGCCATTATGAAAGCGCTCACCGATTCGGGCATTCCCGAATCCGCCATCGAGAGCACCAGCCAGGTTATTCAACATACAACGCAATTCGAGTTGCAGGAATACCCTTCGAACACCCAGGAACGGCTGCAGCGGAAGTTTACTGCATCGCAGAGTTGGGTGATTCGCGTGAAGCCCGATGACGCAGGCCGCGCCCTCAATACCGCCATCAACGCCGGCGCCAACGAGAGCGGCTGGATTCAATGGATCGCCAACGATCCGAGCGCACTTGAGGTCCAGGCCTCCTCCAAAGCAGCCGCCAACGCCCACGCTATCGCCGAACAGATCGCCCAGAAATCGGGCGTACACCTTGGCCAGTTGGTTAGCGTTTCGGAAAATCAAGGTGCGATCATGTACAACGGAGAGATCGACGGTGTCACCGCAGGCTATGGAGGCGGAATGGGCTTGGCTGTTGGCATGGTCACCGTCAACAATCGGCAGCTCGCTATCAACTCCCGCCGCGTCGAGTTCAGAATTTCCGTTTACGCCGTCTTTGCCATCGAATAACCGTGGAAGCGCAACGGCTGAGGGCAGGGAAGTCCGAACCGCCTTGAGAGCGTATCCTTTCCCGTTCGCGACAACCAGTCGCTCATTCGCGCCCCCAACGTGTATAACCTCGATAAGTGCCCTACCATCGCCCCATTCCCGAGCCCGGTTCCGGCCCCAAACGCTCCGGCGCCTTTCAGGCCTGGGTGCAGGCCGAAAAATTCGTCCAGATCATCCTCATCCTGCCCTCCGCCGCCTTCATCGGCTGGCTCATCGGCGTCGGCCTCGACCACGCCTTCCACACCGCCTGGATCTCCATGGCCGGCATCGTCGTCGGCATCGTCTCCGGCCTCGTCGGCGCCATCCGCATGGCCATCTTTTACACCAATTCCCAAAGCGGCAACGGCGGCGGCTCCAGCCCGCAGTCATGACCCAGGAAACTCACCCCATGCCCGAAATCACCGACGAAACCCTCGAAGCCATGCTCCGCCGAGCCCTGCGCATCACCCTCATCCTCGGCTCGCTGGCCTCGCTCATCCTCTGGAAAGCCTCCGGCTGGCGCAACGCCGCCATGATGGCCACCGGCGCCGCCATCTCTGCCGCCAGCATCTACGAGTGGCGCCGCCTCGCCCGCCTCATCTCCGCCGCCTTCGCCAAAAACCACGCCCCGCGCGGCGCCCTCTTCGCGGTGTTACTTTTTCTTCTCCGCCTGGCCGTCTTTGCCGCGGCCATCTATGTTAGCCTTAAATGTTTCCGGGGATCGGCCGTCGCGCTTCTTTGTGGCCTTGCCCTCGCCTTAGGGGCAATGGTCTGGGAAGCGCTTCGCCTGCTCCGCGAATGAAAGCCCGCGGGCATAAAAAAGAGGAATCTTTACTCTTCCATGGAAGCCAAACTCGCGTTCACCCATTTTCTCAACCACCTCTTCGGCGGCGTCACCACGCAGGTGCTCCAGACCGTCGGCTATCATCCCGCCGTTCCCGGCGCGCCTTTCGATGACACCTTTGCCCTCGAGCTCGCAGTCACTCTCCTGCTCATCGCCTTCTTCATCCTGGTGCGCCTCACGCTGTCCATCGAAAAGCCCAACCCGGCGCAGCAAGTCGCCGAGATGATCCACGAATTCTCCAGCACCCAATGCGATCAGGTCATCGGCCACGGCTACCAGCGCTTCCAGGCCTTCGTCACCTGCGTCGGCCTCTTCATCCTCCTCAACAACTTCATCGGCCTGCTCTTTCCCACTCTCATCACGCCCACCAGCAAGCCCGCCGTTCCCCTGGGCATCGCCGTCCTCACCTTCCTCTATTACAACTTCCACGGCGTGCGTGAGCAGGGGCCTGTCGGCTACCTCAAGCACTTTGCCGGACCCGTCTGGTGGATGTCTCCGCTGCTCTTTCCCGTCGAGGTCATCTCCCACCTCGCCCGCATCATGTCTCTCACCATCCGGCTTTATGCCAACATGCTGGCCAGCGATCTGCTCACCGTAATCTTCTTCTCGCTGATCCCGTTCCTGGCGCCGGCAGTCTTCCTGGGCCTGCACTTCGCGGTTTCCATCATCCAGGCCTACGTTTTCATGCTCCTGTCCATGATCTACATCGCCATGGCAGTAGCCCACGAGCACTAGTTTCCGCCGGAGAGCGCTTCCGCTCCGGGCCAACGGAAAGCCGCAAGCGTGAGGGGGCCAAACGCATCTTCGGAAAGGAAATTTCTCCAAGCATCGACAGCAAAGTCGACGCGGCCATCAGGGAGCGGCGACCTTGAACGACGCTAAAGGGACGCAAGATTTCCGAAGATGCCAAGCTCGGTGAGCCTCAACCACCCACTAACGGCAAATCTCAGGGAAGCTGGAGAACTATGCGTAAACTTCAATACCTCCTTATGACCCTCTCGGCGCTCTGCCTCGCCACACCGGTCTTTGCCCAGTCCGGCGCGGCCTCGCCCGCCAGTTGGGGTCCCATCGGTGTCGGACTCGGCATGGGTCTGGCCGCCGGCCTCTGCGGCCTCGGCCAGGGCCGCGCCGTCGGTTCCACCACCGAGGCACTCGCCCGCAACCCCGGAACCCGCGCCGGCCTGCTCATGTTCATGCTCATCGGCCTGGCCTTCATCGAGTCCCTCACCCTCTTCACCTTTGCCATGATCATCATCAAGATCTGAAGCAAAGCTCGTCGGCCACAAAACCACAACGGCCCCGGCGCAATCGCCGCGGGCCGTTTTGCTGCAAGCTGAGAGCTGATAGCTCCCTCACGGATCCCTCTTCAGCATCCCGATTGCCTCGCGATACCCCAGTCCTTCCGGCACCCGCCGGTAGTCGCTCTCCTCTTCCAGCGTGTCGTAGCTCTTAGTGAAGAACAGAATCCGCCCCGTCATCGCCAGTTGCAGCCGCACCGTCCGCCATTGGCTGTCGGCTACCGGCGCCTGCTCAATCGCAATCCAACCGCCCTGGTTCAGCCGCCCCAAAATGCCCCACGCGTAACTGACGCTGTGCTGCAGACGGCCTTCCAGCTTAACCACCCGCTTGGCAAACGGGTCGATCGCGATCTCGCCCGTCATCGCCGTCAGGATTTGCGTCTCCATGCCTGTCGGGCTGTACCCCGGATTCGGCGTGAACGCATAGGTCTCCACCGGCCCCGCGGCGCTCGTTCCCGGTCCGGTGTAGCGATATACAAAGGCACTGGGCAGCGCGCGAAGTACCTTCATGGCCCGTTCCGTGTCCGCGTCTTCGCTTTGCTTGCGGTGGTCCTGGTTCGCGGGATTCGCCGCCAGCGTATCCAGCCGCGCTTCCTCTCGTTGATCCGCTGCCGCGCTCAGCGCCTTCCCGTTCACCGAGACCAGCCGCGCCACATCTCCATCGCTGCTTTCCACAATCTTCTTGGTCGTGGTCAGCCGCGGCGTCACCTTGCGCAGCAGGTAGCGCATCGGGTGGCCGCTGTTCTCAGCCGCGCTGATCTCCTTGCCCAGCGCCTGCTGCACCAGCTCCTGCGCCTGCCGCGCAGTCAATTCCGGCGCCAGGTTCTGCCCGGAACACCGTGCTCCCGCCGGCAGAAGAAGCAGCGGCGCCAAGCTCCACGCGGCAATGCGTTTAGCGCGCATTTGACCTCTGCCGGAAGCACTCTTGGCTCATGCTCCATTAGACGCTCCGGGCCGCTTCCCGATTCTTCAATTGAAGCAACCCACCCGCTTTGCGTATAGTTCGGGCAGGGCTATACTTTGGCCCCGGAAGGAACGAAGATTATGCCAGTGGAGAATTCTCCCGCGCGCATCGGCAAGACCGTGGTGATTTGCGGTGAAGTGAAGGGCAGTGAAGACCTGATTGTAGATGGCCGCGTGGAGGGCACTGTTACGCTCGCGGAAAACCGGCTTACCATTGGCCCCAGCGCCAACGTCTCTGCCGATCTGGCCGCGAAAGATGTGCTGATTCAGGGCCGCGTCCAGGGAAATGTGGTGGCCACCGGCCGCGTCGAGTTGCGTGCCGGCTGTTCCGTAGAAGGCGACATCCGCGCCCTGCGCCTGGCTGTCGAAGACAACGCCGTTTTCCGCGGCAAGGTTGACCTCACCCAGGGCGCGCGCGCCGCCAATGACGGCGCCGGCGTTCCGCAACCCGCCTGAAGCCTTTCCAGCGTTTTAGGAAATCAGGATTCCTCAAGCCTCCATGTCAGGTCTTCCTGGCCAGCGGTGGATAGGATTCCGCAAATCGGCAGTAGCTTCCTGCAAGCAAGCTGACCGCCGCCTTGATCCAGCCACAAGGACGCCTGATTTCCTGGAACGCATAAAGCGCCGTCCGCCTGGCCTTCTGCGCCGCGCGCCGGCTGCGATTTTGTGCCTCTGCAAGGGGATTCAAGGTAGATGAGCCGATGGTTCGATAAGAAGCCGGAAGGCGGCGTTGCTGCCGGCTCCAAAATTGTTACTCCTCCGCGAGTGATGGCCGGCCCGCGCGTGCCGCGCCACTCCGGCGCCTGGGCCATGATGCGTAAGCGCCTTCAATCCGAGCCCGGTCTGCGCATCGTCGACGTCGGTTATACCTCGCCGACGAATATCAACTACCTCACCGAGCTTGGCCACAGCATCTTCCTTTCCGACCTCGTTCACGACGCCTGCACCGGCGACTGGAAACGCGGCGAAGACGCCGACGGCAACCCCATCTGGGATGCCGAGGCCTTCCTCAAGCAGTCCCTTGACTTCGCCACCCGCATGTTTGATGTGGTCTTTCTTTGGACCGCGCTCGATTATCTGCCTCAGCCCTTGGTCGAGCCCGTCGTCGCCCATCTCCACGCCTCCATGAACCGCGGCGGGCAGGTGCTCGCCCTCTTTCACACCCGCACCAATGGCCCTGAAGCCACCCATTGCCGCTTCCACGTCACCGCCAGCGACGACGTTGAAGTCCAGGCCTCGGAACCCTTTCCCATCCAGCGCGCCTTTACCAACCGCAGCATCGAAAAACTCTTCACCGGCTGGTCCGGCCACAAGCAATTCCTCGCCAAAGACAGCGTCTCTGAAGTCATCATGACCCGCTGATGCGGCGTCGGGGTATCCTTCTCCGCACTCCTCGGTGCGTCGCGCCGTAGGCAAGCTCCACCCTGTTCGCGGCTGGCATTTCAAGCTTCCAGTGATGATTTGCACAGACCCGCTGTGAACAATCAGCTATATTGCCTTCGTTGCCCTCGAGTTCCGTCCTCGTTGTCGCCATATCACAGCAACGGTCCCAGCGGTTCGGAGGATAGCCCATGCAGGCAGTCGTCTATCGTCGCTACGGCGCGCCACCCGACGTTCTTGAATATCGGGAGATCGACAAACCAATCCCCGCCGCTGGCGAGGTGCTGATTCAGGTTCACGCCGCCTCGGTCAATCCTTACGACTGGCACTTCGTCCGCGGTTTGCCAAAGTTCATCCGCATCTTTACCGGGCTGCGCAGGCCAAATTCGCCGCGAGTCGGCGCCGACGTTGCCGGCGTGATCGCCGAAGTCGGCGCGAACATGACGCGCTTCAGGCCCGGCGATGCGGTCTTCGGAACCTGCAAGGGTTCCTTCGCGGAATTCGCCGTTGCCACCGAAGCCAGTCTGGCTCTGAAGCCGCAAAACGTCCCCTTCGATCAGGCCGCATCCCTTCCCATTGCCGGCATTACCGCGCTGCAAGGGCTTCGCGATTGCGGCCGGGTGCAGGCCGGCCAGCGCCTGCTCATCAATGGCGCTGCCGGTGGCGTCGGCACTTTTGCCGTGCAGATCGGCAAGTGGCTTGGCGCACACATCACAGGTGTCTGCAGCACCCGCAATCTTGCCCTGGTCGCGTCCCTCGGCGCCGACGAGGTCATCGACTACACCGCGCAGGATTTCACGCGCATCCACAACCGCTATGACGTTGTCTTCGATCTGGTGGGCAATCATCCGCTCCGGGCCATGCTGCGCCCGCTCCACCCGAAAGGAACCTTCGTGGCCTGCGGTGGCGGCGGTCCCGAAAAGAGTTCGGCCGAGTTGCTGAAAATAATGCTGGGAAGATTTGCGCTCGCGCCGTTCACGAGCCGGAAGCTTACCGGCGTATTCGCGAAGATCAACCCGCCAGACCTGCAGTTGCTGGGCGAGCTGCTCGACTCCGGCAAAATAAAACCGGTTCTCGACCGCAGCTATACCCTTGACGGCATCGTGCAGGCCCTTCTTTATCTTGAAACCTGCCACGCGCGAGGCAAGGTCACCATCGCTGTCGGGTAAGTTTCGCCCGCATCATTCTAGGCCGTCCTGCCTCACGCCGTCCGTGGTGTAGACTGGCTCGCGAAGAGCATCGCATCGGGCCGCGCAACCCAGACGCTGCCCGCAAGGAGATTGCGTTTATGCCTGAATCGCGTCCACGCTCCACCGCCGGTAAATTGCGCATGGGCATGGTCGGCGGCGGCCCGGGAGCGTTCATCGGTCCTGTGCATCGCATGGCCGCGGAACTCGACGGCAAAATTGAGATGGTCGCCGGCGCCTTTTCGCAGTCGCCTGATCGTTCCCGCACCGCCGGCGAAAGCTTCGGCATCGACCCCGCTCGCGCCTACGCGTCCTGGCAGCAGATGATCGAAGTCGAGCGCGATCGGCCCGACGGCATTGACTTCATCGTTATCGCCACGCCCAACAATCTGCACCTGCCCATTGCCGCCGCCGCACTCCAGGCCGGCATTGCCGTCATGAGTGACAAACCCGCGACCGCCACCTACGAAGAAGCCCTTCAGCTTCAGGCCGCCGTCGCCCAAGCAGGAATTCCCTACGGCCTTACCCACACCTACGCCGGCTATGCCATGGTGCGCGAAGCGCGGGCCATCTGTGCAGCTCGAAAGCTCGGCGTCATCCGCAAAGTTGCCGTCGAGTATTTCCAGGGCTGGATGAGCAAGCCGATCGAAACCACCGGCCATAAGCAGGCCACGTGGCGCGCCGATCCCGCGCAGAACGGCATGGGCGGCAGCATTGGCGACATCGGCACCCACGCCTTCCATCTGCTCGAATATGTCACCGGACTCGAAGTCACGGCCATCAATGCCGTGCTGCGCAGCGTGGTCCCGGGCCGCCGCCTCGATGACGATTGCAATGCATTCATCCGCATGAACAACAGCGCCACCGGCACGCTGGCCTGTTCGCAGGTTGCCGCCGGCGAGCTCAATGAGCTGCGCCTGCGCATCTACGGCGAAGACGCTTCGCTCGAATGGCGTCAGACCGATCCTAACCGCCTGATCGTCAAATCGCTCGACAGTCCGGAAGCCATTCACCACGCCGCAGCCGGTTATCTGAGCCACGACGCTCGCGCCGTCGCTCGAGTGCCTGCCGGACACCCGGAAGGTTATCTCGAAGCCTTCGCCGTCCTCTACCGTGAATTCGCCGCTGCGCTCGTGGCCTGGAAAGGTGGCCAATCCCATCCATTGCCGCCGACCCTTCCTGGCATCGTCGCCGGCGTGCGCGGAATGCGCTTCATCGACCGCGCCATCGAAAGCAATCGCCGGCAAGGCTGGGTAGACTTCAACTCGATATAGACGGTCAAATCGACAGCCTCGCTGCTCTCTCCGCGGCTGATGCGTAACCTGTATCTGGCACGCGTCCTCCTGTACACTGGACTGTACAGGCCATGACAAAGAAATACCCCATCGGCATACTGGGCGCGACCGGCATGGTCGGCCAGCGCTACATCCAACTTCTCGAAGACCATCCCTGGTTCGAGATAACCTGGCTCGCGGCCAGCGACCGCTCCAGCGGCAAGCCTTACGGCGAGGCTGCCAAGTGGCGGCTGGACACGCCTCTACCGGAGCGCATCGCCGCGATGACGGTTTCGCCCGCCGAACCGGAGGGCGCGCCAAAGATCATCTTCGCCAGCGTCGATGCGGCCATTGCCCGCGAAATGGAGCCGAAGTTTGCGGCTGCCGGGTGCGCCGTGATCTCCAATTCGAGCGCCTTCCGCATGGCGCCCAATGTGCCCCTGGTGCTGCCCGAGGTCAACGCCGATCATCTCCAGATGATCGAAGAGCAGCCGTGGCGCAAGGAATCGGGCGGCTTTATCGTGACCAACTCCAACTGCTCGGCGATGGGGCTGGTGCTGGCGCTGAAGCCGATCGAGCAGCGCTTTGGCATCGAGCAGATTTTTGTCACCACCATGCAGGCGGTTTCAGGCGCCGGTTATCCGGGTGTGGCTTCGATGGACATTCTCGACAACGTGGTTCCCTTCATCGGCGGCGAAGAAGAAAAGATGGAGACGGAAACCCTGAAACTGCTGGGCAGCCTCGATGGCCGCGCCGTAAAGCCGCTGGCCGCGAAGATGTCGGCGCACTGCAATCGCGTACCCGTAGTTGACGGGCACACGGAGTGTGTATCCATCAAGCTGGGAAAGAAGCTGGGACGCGAGGTAAGGCACGAAGACATTCTTGCGGCATGGGCGGAATTCAAGCCGCTTGCAGGGCTTGCACTGCCGTTCGCGCCGGAGCAGCCCATCGAGTGGCGCGAACAAAATGACCGGCCGCAACCACGTCTCGATCGCAGTCGCGGGAAGGGTATGACGGTGACTGTGGGACGGCTGCGCCCGTGCAATCTGCTGGACTGGAAGTTTGTGCTGCTTTCGCACAACACGGTGCGCGGCGCGGCCGGCGCCACGATTCTGAATGCCGAGATGCTGGCCAGCCTGGGCAAACTTGAGCCTGTTGCCGCCGCCGCTGTAGCGGCCAATGCCTGAGGCGCGCCGTTGTGAAAGCCAGCCCGCAATCGAGCGATGGAAATCAGCGCATGAACCTGGTGGTAATGAAGTTTGGCGGGACGTCTGTTGAAGACACTGCCGCTATCGGCCGCACTGCGGCAATCGTGGCTGGCCGCGTTGCCGCCGGCAAAAGCCCCGTGGTGGTGGTCAGCGCCATGGCCAAGGTGACTGACCAGTTGTTGCGCGCCGCTGCTGCCGCCTCGCAGGGCGACCGCGCCGGCGCGCTGGCCATCAGTTCGCGCCTGCGCGCCCGCCACCGCGACACCACTGCGGAGCTGGTCAAAGACGCCGCCGCCTGCGCCGAGCTGACCAACTGGATTGACAAGAAATTCGATTCCCTCGATGAGGTGCTGCGCGGGCTGGCCGCGATTCTCGAGCTCACTCCGCGCATCAGCGACCTGATTGTGAGTTTTGGCGAAAGGCTTTCCAGCCGCATGGTCGCCGCGGCCTTTGGCGAACGCGGCATCGATGCCGCGCATGTCGACGCTCGCGAGGTGATCATTACCGACTCGCAGTATCAAAAGGCGCTGCCGCAGGACGACATCATCGAGAAGCGAGCTGCGGAAAAACTGCGCCCGCTCGCTGCCCAAGGTAAAGTGCCGGTGCTGGGCGGTTTCATCGCTTCCAATGAAGCGGGCATCACCACTACGCTGGGGCGCGGCGGGTCGGATTTTACCGGCGCGCTCATCGGCGGCGCGCTTTCCGCTGAGGCCATCGAAATCTGGACCGACGTCGACGGCATTATGACCAGCGATCCACGCGTTTGCCCGGATGCACTGCGCGTGAAAATCATCAGCTTTGAAGAAGCGGCGGAACTGGCTTATTTCGGCGCCAAAGTCCTGCACCCGGCGACCATTCTCCCGGCCGTGAAAAAAAACATACCAGTTCTGGTGCTCAACAGCCGCAACGCCGCCTGCGAAGGCACGCGCATCACCTCGCTGGCGCCGCACTGCAAGAGTCCTTTCAAGTCAATTGCCGTGAAGAAAAAACTGAGCATCATCGACGTGGTCGCCAGCCGCATGTTGATGACTCACGGCTATCTGCGCCAGATCTTCGAGGTCTTCGACAAGCACCGGTGCCCGGTGGACATGGTCTCCACCAGCGAGGTTTCGGTTTCGCTTACCGTCGATTCCAACCAGCAGTTGCCGGCCATCACCGCCGACCTGAGCGCGCTGGCGGACGTGAAATTAGAAGGCAAGAAGGCGCTGGTGTGCATGGTCGGCGAAGATATCCGCGGGCAGAACGGCATGGCGGCGCAGGTCTTTTCCGCCATCAAACACATCAATGTGCGCATGATCTCGCAGGGCGCCAGCGAAATCAACATGAGCTTTATGATCGAAGAAGACGACGCCGACGAGGCCGTGCGCTCGCTGCATGCCGCCTTCTTCAAAGACCCTGACCCGGCAATCTTCGACGTGGAAGCGAGATAGACAATTCTGAGTTCGTAGTTCGCAGTCCACCGTTCATGCAGTGGGGAACCGAAAACTGCCAATTACGAACTGACAACTGGGAGCTGTTGCGAAGGAACAAATGCTCATTCTTGTGCTTGGCAAAGGCAAAACCGGCAGCCTGGTTGCGCAAGTGGCCCGCGAGCGCGGCCACAGCGTGCGCGCCCTCGACATTGATGACAATCTTCACGCCTCAGCGCTCACCGCACCCAATCTTGCCGGCATTGACGCGGTCATCGATTTCACTGCGCCGGAAGCTGCGATCGAGAACATGCGCGCCGTGCTCTCCGGCGGCGGGCGCATCGTTGTCGGCACTACCGGCTGGTACCCTCGGCTGGAAGAGATGAAGGCCCTGGCCCTCAAGCGAGGCGGAGCGCTCCTTTACGGCACCAACTTTTCCCTCGGCGTGCAAAAGCTCTTTCGCCTGACCGCCGAGCTGGCAAAGCTCGAAGGTTACACCTTTTCGATTGACGAAACCCATCACACCTCAAAGCTCGACGCACCCTCGGGAACCGCGCTGACCCTCAAAGAGATCATTCTCCGGGTCCGGCCTGGGATCGACGTCCCCGTTCAGTCGCATCGTATCGGCGACGCCAAGGGCGAGCACATCGTTACCGCGAAAAGCGATCACGACACTCTCGAGCTGCGTCACGACGCGCAGAGCCGTCGCGGCTTCGCCATGGGCGCGGTGCGCGGCGCAGAGTGGGTCGCCGGAAGATCCGGCGTGTGGGAATTCCGCGACATCTTCGATCAGCTGTAACGCCGTCCGGTAAGCGGAATGGGGTGCTCGTCCTTACTGGGCGGTTGATGGATTCACCCTTGGCGGCAGCTTCCAGAATTGCGTCGGCGGCAAAGCGCGCGGAACCATCCGCGCCATGAGGATTGCGCCCTTGAAGAAATATTTGCGGTTGATCCGCATGCCCACCGACGAGTGCCCCGCCAACTGCGGCTTCAAATCCAGTGATCCTTCGCCCTGCAATTGCCCATCCACGTAATTGCGCAGTTCTTTGCCGTCGTAAA
>JASHOY010000510.1 GCA_030038435.1 Acidobacteriaceae bacterium
TGACGCAGAAGCCGGATTTCTCTTACAGTCAGCGATGACGGCAGGTGCAATCAACGCATTTGTGCTCGGCACAGACTCCGCAAACCTGCGTGAGGCGTCCGGCCAGGGCGCGCCGCGCTCGATGCAGGCGGACGGTTGCATTGTTGACCGTAATGCCTTTAGTTGTGGCGAATCGTTCGACTCCCTCTTCCGCAAGATCCACCTGCTCGATGGCTTCACGGTATTCCGGCTTCAGGTCGAGAATCATCTCGGCCGCGCAGGCGCACGCTTGGTTTCGGAGTTCCGTCTCGTAGGAAACGGGAAGCTCAGCCGAAAGCCGATCGAAGGCGCTCTTGCGCGTTGCATCGCGGCGGTAGTAATCGATAACGCTGTTACGGAGTATGCGGTAAAACCAGGCAACAATGCTTTCCGCGCTGCGCAGATCCTCTGCACTTTCCATAGCCTTTACATAAGCAGACTGGAGAATATCCTCCGCCGTGGCTCGATCCGCAATGCGGGAGCCGAGAAAGCGCAGGAATCGCTCGTGATTTTCGGCCAATGATTCCAATGAGAGCGGAACTGCAAATTCCTGATTGCTCACGCTGTCTCCTGTTCAGCCAATGACCGGCGCATCTCTTTAATTCGATGTTGGACCCGAATCACTCGTACCAGCCAATGCTTTCCACTGTCCTGAGACAGCCGGGGGCAGCTTGTTCATGTGGCTCAAAAACGTCGTGACCTGCCAGATCTGCTGATCGTTGAGGACTTGCTTCCATGCCGGCATCCCGCTGAGCCGGACACCGTGTTCGATGATGTAGAAGTTCTGGTTTTCCGGCATGTCGGGCGCATCCAGTACGAACTGGGGAGGGCGTGGATAGAGCGTTTCCGCAAATATGCCCCTTGGCTGCCGAATGTCTCCGTGGCAACTGGCGCAATTCGTCTGATAGATTTTCATCCCTGCTGCCAGATTGGCGTCTGTCGGCTGAAGTGGATTCTTGATGTCCGGGGCGCGACGGTCTACAGATGCGTCAAGTGATGGCATCGCGACGTTCTTTTCCAGGGCACCCTCGGGGATGTCGGCCCGAGGATTGACGAAACCAAGCCGAACCCAGAAAAGCGCGCCCAGCAGGATGACAACAACTCCTGCAAGGAACCCGAACAAGAACTTACGCATAAGGCGTCTCCAGTCTACGGTGATTTTGAGGTCGCTCCGCTCTCGCGGGTTCTATGGTGCTCCGCCCGTGAATGACGTGCAATGAATGGGCACACCTTGCTTCACGCTTCGTCAAGCACCTTATCTGCCAATCATGGGTGTCCGGTAACCGATTCCAAGCACGACAATTATGTGGTGCTGTGCCTGCGTATACCGCAAGGCGAGTTCAGTTCCGTTGCCGCATTTCCGGCACGATCTGCCTCTTTTGAGGCAGTCATCGCTGCCCCGATTCTGTGATTTCGATCACATTTTTCCGTGAGCTTGCCTGGCGAAGATTCAACTATGGGAGAGCCCTCAAGCTCATGAGTACTTTCACGAGCGCGAGATTTTAGCTGGAACCAGGAGCCGATGGGTTGGCATCTCGCGTGCTGCTGTTTTCCGCAGGGCTGGCATCTTATGGCGGATATCATCGCGACATGCGGGGAATGCGGAACCGAGCGAAAGAGCCGGCCGAACAGGGAACAACAGCCAAAACTGCCTGTGGGATGGAAGCGGCTTGAAGCAAAGATCTTTTGTGGCGACTGCTGGCGGCAGAGGTACAGCCTCCGCGCGTTGATTTTTCCCGTCGTGGAGCCGCTGTCGGGAACGTGGAAACAATTGGAGGCTGATCTTCACACAATGTGGGCCGAGACCACGGAAGCCGCCAACTGGATGATGACCCAGTTGTACGCTCGTGATGTTCGACGCATTCCTGGCATCGAAAGAATGCCTCCCATGAAGTGGCTTTACCTCTATCCGGAAGTGCGGCTTCTTTTCCCCAACTTGCCCGCGAAGAGCATTACATCGCTCGAACAAACAATCAGGCGAACTTACATGGCAATGCGGTGTAACGTGATTTGGACTTGTGCGACCAGTCTGCCCACAATGCGTTACCCGCAGCCGTTTCCGGTGCATAACCAGAGCTGGAAATTCCACTTCGACGAGGGAAACCGACCGATTGTGGAAGCACGAATTGGCGAGCATCGATGGGAACTGCGCCTCAAAGGTGGACCGCGCTATCGTCGCCAGCTCGCTGGGCTGCGCGAAATGACTGTACCGGGTGAGCTCATGATCGGCAAATGGCACGATGGAACTATCTGGTGCAAACTTGTCGGATGGCTGGCACGCGACGAGGACACAACGAACGGCACCGGAACTCTGCGCGTGCGCACCGGCAAGGATTGCCTTCTGGCAGCGTTCGATGAAAGGCGGAGCCGTCTGTGGCTGGAAAACTGCGATCATCTGCCCCGGTGGATTGCGGAATACCGCAGGAAACGACTGCGCCTGGCGGAGGACTGGAAGGCGGAACAACGTCCGGTTCCGACATTTGCGGTACGCCGAAATACTTTTGTGCGGAAGCATCGTGACCGTATGAAGAGCGCCATACAGGAGGCAGCCGCCCATTTGACGAATTTCGCGTCGCGCCGCGGATATGCGGTGCTTGAATACGACGATAGCCTGCGATGGCTGAAGGAGTTTCCCTACGCGGAACTTGAGAAACGAATCAGGACAAGCACTGAGGAAAGAGGAATTCAGTTTGTGAAGGCTGCCAGCAGCATTCCCGCGGTCCCGGAAGCGCTGGAGGCTCAAACAACTGAATATTTCGGGTAACTTGATGGAGACTGGCTTTTAGGGCGACCGACGCGCCCAGGCTGCAGAACGGTCGGTATACCTTGCGTTACCGGCAATGTGGCGAGGCCGACAAACGGTTGGGATAATCGGGAAGTTTCCGGGGGCCCCAACGGCGATTGAACGATAAGTCGCTTTGGCTCGGAAGAAGAGTTGCACAAAGAGTTGAAGCACACGATATTCCGTTGCCTCGGGTAGTTCCATGGCTGGCTCTAAGTACCAGCGGACCTGGAGATAGTCTGAAAGCGATTGGCGTGTCCGGGAACATAAATCATCGTGCAGGACCTCAATGCCGGGCAACATGCGTGAAGACAGATTAAGAGGGAGTCACTCACTGAGCGCAGGCACTCAAAGACGTATGCGCGCGGCCGTCCTGATCGGCGCCATTGTGGTTGTGTCGCTGCTCCACTACCTCACCCCCACAAGCCATGTCATTCTCCACCCGCTTCTGCAGCGCGCTTATTACATACCCATTTTGCTGATGGCCTTGTGGTTCGGATGGCGTGGCGGCCTCCTCGCCGCGACGATTGCCGGGATTCTTTATATTCCGCATATCGTCATGGCATGGGGAGCCAATGAGGAGTACAGCGTTGCACAGTACGTCGAGATCTGCATGTTCTTTGTCATTGCTCCCTTGATCGGCGTGCTAGCCGACCAAGAGCGCAAGCAGAAGCAGAAAATCCAGGAAACGGCGGTAAAGCTAAGCGAGACATACGCCCAGCTCCAAGCCTCCATGGAACAGGTTCGCCGCTCCGACCGTCTTTCGGCACTTGGAGAACTGTCCGCCGGCCTGGCGCATGAGATTCGCAATCCGCTGGGTGCTCTGGAGGGGGCGGTAGAGATTCTGCAGCGTTCCGAACTGCCTTCGGACACCCGCCAGGAATTTGCCGAAATGGCTGGCAAGGAAGTCGACCGTTTGAAATCTCTCTTGACGCATTTCCTTGACTTCGCTCGGCCACAGCCACCCCAGCGGACTCTCACCGAGCCAGCCGTGCTGCTGGGCTCGATTGCCCGGCTGGCGGGCGAGACAGCGAAACTGTCGCATGTCGAGATATCCGTTGATGCCCAGGAAACCGCCCCGATTGCCATTGATTCGGAACAGATCCGGCAGGTATTGCTCAATCTCGTACTCAATGCAGTTCAGGCCATGCCCGAAGGCGGAGAGATTAGCTTGCGATCCCATCAGGAAGGCGGGGCGGTCATACTGACAGTGGTCGATCAAGGCGTGGGGATTGCCCCTGAGAATATCGAACGTATCTTCGATCCCTTCTTTACGACCCGTCCCACGGGCACGGGGCTTGGCCTTTCAATTGCTCATCAAATTGTGCATGGCCACGGTGGAGAGATTTCGGTGCACAACAATCCTGATCGTGGAGCGACATTTGCGATCAGGCTGCCGATTGCTGCCGCTCAACCGAAGACAAGCCCCGATGAGAGGGATCTGAAATGATGAAACCATCGGTTCTTATTGTGGATGACGATGCCAGCCAGCGCCGCCTGGTTGAGTTCTGGCTCCAGGAAGACGGGTACCGCACGGTGACTGCTGAGGATGGAAAGGCGGGGCTGCGCGCGTTTGAGCAACACGCCCCTGCCCTGGTCATTACTGATGTACGCATGCCGGGTATGAGCGGCCTCGACCTGCTGGGTCGGATCAAGGGCGACAATCCGGATGTCCCATTCATTCTGATCACGGCATTCGCCACGGTGGACGATGCAGTCGAAGCGATGAAGCTTGGTGCAACCGACTACATTCTCAAGCCGTTGAAACCGGACGCAGTAAAGCTCAGCGTTCAACGCACGCTGGAGCAGAAGGCGCTGGTCGAGGAAAATCGGCGGCTGCGCGACTTCGCCAGTGATAGTTTTCGCTTTGAAAGCATTCTTGCCCAGTCCCGCCGAATGCGCAGCGTTCTCGATGTCGCAGCACAGGTCGCACGGCGCGATTCCACTGTGCTTCTGACAGGCGAATCGGGAACTGGCAAGGAGCTGCTCGCCAAAGCGATTCATCAAAACAGTCTTCGGGCAGAGAAGCCTTTCGTTATTGTGAATTGCGGAGCCCTGCCGGAGAACCTGGCCGAGTCGGAGTTATTCGGTCACCGCAAGGGCTCCTTCACCGGCGCCATTGCGGATCGCATCGGCAAATTCGAGTCCGCCAGCGAAGGCACGGTCTTTCTGGATGAGGTCGGTGAGCTCACGCTTCCTCTCCAGGTAAAGCTACTGCGGGTGATCCAGGAGCGGGAGATTGACAAGGTCGGCAACACTCATCCAATCAAAGTAAATGTGCGCATCCTTGCCGCCACGAATCGGAGCCTGAAAAACCTTGTCGAGGACGGCCAGTTCCGCGAAGACCTCTTCTACCGGCTCA
>JASHOY010000052.1 GCA_030038435.1 Acidobacteriaceae bacterium
GCGCTGGCGCTGGCTTCGCTCACCGTGCAGATGGCGCTCGAAGGCGGCGGCATCCATCGCCGCGTGATCCGTCCGGCGCTGCCTACGACCGATCGCAAATTTCTGCTCAAGCTGCTGCAACTGGAATTCGCCGCGCATCCTCCGCAAGCGGCGGTGATGCAGATTGCGCTTTCCGCCGAGGCTGGCCACTCCAGCAAAGTGCAGCTCGGGCTGTTTACGCAGCAAGCCCCGGAGCCTTCGCGGCTCGACGTGACCATTGCCCGGCTGAAAGCCATTGCCGGGGATGACCGGGTGGGCTCGCCGGTGCTCGAAGACACGCACCGGCCGCACAGCTTTCACCTGGAAAACTTTACTGTGGCCGATGCGTCTTCAGCGCCATCTGCCGGCGGCGCGGCCAACCCGCGCGCCGCGCTGCGCCGCATGAGACCGCCGCTGCCGGTTCGTATGTGGTTGCGCGGAGAAAAGCCCTCCTCCTTTCGCATCGGACGACAGGATTACACCGTCTCCGCAGCTTACGGCCCATGGCGGAGCAGCGGCTGCTGGTGGTCCATGGACGCGTGGCGCGAGGATCAGTGGGATGTGCTCGCCGCAGGTGGCGATGGCGCGCAGGTGGCGTGTGTACTGGTCTGCGATTGCGCGGCGCGGTGGCGGCTGGAAGCGTTTTATGACTAGCCATAGCGCCAATGTGCCCAATGCACGCTCCCCGGGAACTCCGGTTTGCCATCCCCATGACGACTTCGCGCCAACAGCGGATGACAGGACTGAGGGAGCAACATTCGCAATAAGATCAGCGCGGATCGCGGACGACGGCTACATCGAGCTGCATGCAACCAGCGCATTCTCGTTTCTCGCCGGTGCATCGCAGCCGGAAGCGCTGATGGAGCGCGCGGCACGGATCGGCATGCCGTCTATGGCGCTGGGCGATCGCAATGGCCTCTACGGCGCTGCGCGCTTTCACACCGCGGCCAAACGATGCGGAGTGCGCGCGCACATTGGCGCGGAGATCGCCGTCAGCTCCTTCGGCAACCGACTCACGCCGCCGCCATGGCTGCCCCACCAATATCCTGCTGAACCGCCGCGCCTGCTGCTGCTGTGCGCATCGCAAGCCGGCTATAAGAATTTGTGCCAGCTCATCACGCGCTTCAAGATGCGCGAAACGACAAAGGCTGAAGGCGCGGCAACACTCGACGATCTCGAGGAATTTTCTTCCGGGCTTATCTGCCTTACCGGTGGCGACCAAGGTCCCCTGGCCGCCACGCTCGCACACGAGGGACAGGCCGGCGCGAATAAAATTGCCGATCGTCTCGCATCTATCTACGGCGGCGGGAATCTTTACATCGAATTGCAGCGCCACAAACAGCGCGGCGAAGAATGTCGTAATCAGTCGCTGCTCGCGCTCGCCGATTCGCTGCGCCTGCCGGTCATTGCCACCAACGGCGTGCGCTACGCCGAGGCAAGCGATCGCGAAATACTCGATGTGCTTACCGCCATCCGCCATCACACTTCGCTTGACAGCGCCGGCCGGCTGCTGGCCGCAAACTCGGAGCGCTGGCTGCGTCCCGCGTGCGAGATGATGGCGCTTTTCCACGACATTCCCGAGGCCATTGCCAACACGCGCATCGTGAGCGACCGTCTCGGCTTTGCGCTTGACAATCTGGGCTACGAATTTCCCCGTTATCCCGTACCTGCAGACCAAACCATGGACAGCTTTCTTGCCGCGCGCGTGGAAGAAGGCGTGATCAGGCGCTATGGCGGCCCGCTGCGCGCGGGCGAGCGCAGTCTGCTTGAAAAAGCGCGCGCGCAGGTTGGTCATGAACTGGCTCTGATCGCCAAACTCGGCTTCGCGGGCTATTTTCTTATCGTCTGGGACATCATTCGCTACTGCAAAGAACATGGCATTCTGGTGCAGGGCCGAGGATCGGCGGCTAACTCCGCAGTTTGTTATGCGTTGGAAATTACGGCTGTAGATCCGGTGGGCATGGAGCTGCTTTTCGAGCGTTTCCTAAGCGAAAACCGCGGCGAATGGCCGGATATCGATCTCGATCTGCCTTCCGGCGACGAGCGCGAACGGGTGATTCAATACATCTATGAGCGCTATGGCTCGCTGGGCGCGGCGATGACCGCCAACGTCATCACATATCGCGGCCGCTCTGCCGCGCGCGAAGTGGGCAAGGCGCTGGGCTTCGATGAAGAGCAGCTACGACGCCTGTCCGGGCTCTTTGGCCATTGGGAGTGGCGCGGTGCGAACGACACCATGGCGCAACACTTCCAGCAATCCGGCTTCGATCTGCGCCATCCACGCGTCGCGCACTATCTCGATTTGTGCTCGCGGCTGCAGGATCTGCCCCGCCATCTCGGCCAGCACTCGGGCGGCATGGTGATTTGCAAGGGCCTGCTCAATCGCGTCGTGCCCATCGAACGCGCTTCCATGCCCGGTCGCACCGTGGTGCAATGGGACAAGGAGGACTGCGCTGATCTGGGTCTGATCAAAGTCGATCTGCTCGGCCTGGCCATGATGGCCGTGCTCAAAGATTGCCTTGAGTTGGTCCCGCGCCATTACCGCGAACCAGTGGATCTTGCGCGCCTGCCGGAAGATCCGCTGGTGTACGAAACCCTCTGCAAGGCTGACACTGTGGGTATGTTTCAGGTGGAAAGCCGCGCGCAGATGGCCTCGATCCCGCACAATGCGCCTACGCGCTTTTACGATCTTGTGGTGCAGGTGGCCATCATCAGGCCTGGGCCGATTGTGGGCAAAATGATGCACCCCTACATGCGCCGACGCCAGGGCAAGGAGGAAGTTAGCTATCCGCATCCTTCACTTGAACCCGTGCTTAAGCGCACGCTGGGCGTGCCGCTGTTTCAGGAGCAGCTATTGCGCATGGCCATGACTGTGGCTGACTTCAACGGCTCCGAGGCCGAAGAACTGCGTCGCGCCGTGGGCATGCGCCGTTCCATGCAGCGCATGAAAGATCTGGAAGGCCGGCTACGCGCGGGCATGACGCGCAATGGCATCGGCGCCGAAGCTCAGGAGAGCATTGTGCAAGCCGTCTCTTCCTTCGCCATGTATGGATTCCCCGAATCGCATGCCGCCAGCTTTGCATTGATCGCCTATGCATCGGCGTGGCTCAAAGTGCATTATCTCGCTGCCTTCACCTGCGCGCTGCTCAACAACCAGCCCATGGGCTTCTATTCGCCCGCAGTACTTATCAAGGATGCGCAGCGGCATGGACTGCGCGTGCGGCCGATTGATGCGCAACGCTCCGGGTGGCTATGCACAGTGGAAGCCGAAGCTGATCACTCACACTCCCTGCGCATGGGATTGAATTATGTAAAAGGGCTGCGCCAGTCATCTGCGGATGCACTGCTTGCAGCGCGCAACGCCGGCGGCGCTTTTGCATGCATCGACGATCTCGCCCAGCGCGTTCCCGAACTCAACCGCAAAGAGCTTGCCGCGCTGGCCCGCGTTGGCGCGCTCAATGCCGTCGAAGATGTCGACCATCGCCGCGATGCGCTGTGGCAGGTGGAAGAAGCCGGTCGTCGGGCAGGTCCGCTGCTGCGCAGTGCAATAGCTGGAGAAGTACCGGGCACGTCAAAACCGCTGCGCAAGATGAACGACGAAGAACGCCTGGCCGCGGATTACGCGGGCACCGGACTTACCACCGGTCCTCATCCCATGGCCTATCATCGCGCCGCCTTGCGTGCACAGGGAATTCTCTCAGCCGAAGAGTTAGCGCGGAATGGCAATCAGCATTATGTGCGCGTTGCCGGCTGCGTGATTGCGCGGCAAAGGCCCGGCACTGCAAAAGGCTTCGTGTTTCTCTCCCTGGAAGATGAAACCGGAATCGCCAACGTGATTCTCACCCCGGATGTTTTCGAGAGCAATCGCGCTGTAGCTACGCGCAGCCGTTTTCTGCGCATCGAAGGCCCGCTGCAGAACCAGGGCGGCGTGATTCACATAAAAGCACACCGCATCATCCCGCTTGAGCTTACCCGTGCCGAAATACGCTCGCGAGATTTTCACTGAACACAGCGAGGCTGCGGGGCAATACGGCGATGCAAATCGATGGGTGAATTGAAGAACTATTTCGCAGCGCGCCTGCTGCCCATCCACAGCACATCGAGCTTCACCGGCGCCAGGCCGCTGTGCATCATGTCTAACTGCTCGGCAGCCGCAAAGGAGAGATCGATGATCCGTCCGGGGAAGAGCAATCCGCGATCGTTAATGCGCACCACAACGGAACGGCGATTGCGCAGATTCACTACGCGCACCACGCTCTGAAAGGGCAGCGAGTTGGCGCATGCTGTCAATGCATGCATATCGTAGCGCTCTCCGCTTGCCGTCTTCTGTCCGTCGAAGTTTCCGCCATACCACGATGCAATGCCACGCAGTTCTGCGATGGGATTGGTAAAGTCCAACCAAATTGCAGGTGGCTTGGGGGCCAGAGCTTCAGGCGCAGTCGCATGCACCAGCGTCGAATCAGGTGGCGCTATGGGAGTATCCGCCTGAACCGTCACCGTAAACAGAGTGATGAGCACTCCGGCTATTGTCAGCGGAGCTATGATCACCGCTAACAAAATCCATCGCCGACTCGTGCTCGTGTCCGTCGATTTCTGGCGTTCAACCATTCGTAGATTCTACTAGACGATATCCGCCGTGGCCACAGAATTCATGGGTTCACAGCTATCTTCCACTAACTAGGGCAAAAATGAGGGAAGAATTATTTAGGAGGGCTTTATCGGTGATTTTCGATGACAATCTATGGATTCTCACATACTTTTCCGCTTTTAACTGTTAAGAGACACATTAGAGATCGCCTCATTCGGTCATATATCCCAAATCTGCTCATGATAACTAGTGCTATATCAATGCAGGGCTCAAAACCTGACAATCTATCCCTCAAAATACCTAAGCTGATTTACTCCGGGATATATCTCAAATATTGGTAATCGACCTTGATTACTGACAGCGTATGCCTAGCAGAGAGCTCAAAAATCTTGTGGAAAAAACCTGTGCCGGTACTGAAATTTTGCCTGCAGATCATAGAAACAGAATGCGCCAGATGTAAGATTTCGCAACCTCCGGCGCATTCTTTATAAGCGCTTCGACCTTCATCCTGTCCTCACGTTGTTTCCGGCGAGATCAGCGTGAAGGTCACGCTTTCCGGGGTGTCGCGCTTATGTGGCGTGCCGCGCGGGATGATAAGCCGGTCACCTTTGCGTACTGTCACCTTAGTGGCGCCTTCCACATCGGGTCCGCGCCACTCACCGGGCCCGATCATGTGTCCGCCTTTAGGTGTTCCGCCCACTTCGTAGATCGCGTATCCTTCGAGGATTTGAAAAATATGATCGCGGTGCTGATGCATTTCAAATTCCGGCGCCGACTTGTTTTTTTCTGAAGTCAAAACCATGGTGAAGCTCACGCCCTTTTCTTCCACCAGGTTGATGTTGCCCGAATCAGATTCTGCTTTGCCAATGTCATTGGCGATATTCTGCGCGGTGAACACCTGAAATTTCGCCCGGCCAGTCTCCGCTTCTCCGGCGGGGAATGCAAACAGCGGTGCATCGGCGAGCACCAATGCTGCCGCAGCCGCCACTGGAG
>JASHOY010000511.1 GCA_030038435.1 Acidobacteriaceae bacterium
TATCAGGCGATCTTGTTGTATGGCGTAGGTGAACCTTGCGCCTGCGTCTGGTGCAAAATGAATTGTCTCCTCCACACAGTCGCCGTCCAAAAGTCTTGCGACTTCCGAGCGCGAAATTCTTAGCCTTAACGAATCTCCCTTGATTCGCACCTTCATTCCCCGCCTCCTGCCGGCATCGATGTAGGCCTTTCGATACGCTCGCCGCCGTGGTAAATGTTGAAGTGACCGTCGCGTAGGAACCCTACGAGCGTAATATCGAACTCCTTCGCGACGTCCACTGCAAGGCTCGATGGAGCTCCGACGGCTGCAACCATCGGGATACCACCCATCAGAGCTTTCTGGAGAAGCTCAAAGCTGGCGCGTCCAGACAGCAAGAGCACGCGTTCCCGCAAAGGCGTGCGGCCGGCAATAAATTCTGAGCCGATGAGCTTATCCACTGCGTTGTGGCGGCCAACATCTTCGCGAAGCGCCAATAAATATCCAGTTGAATCGAAGAGCCCCGCACCATGCAGTCCGCCTGTGCGGTCAAAGACACCCTGCGAATAACGGAGGCGGTCCGGGAGACCGTAAAGCATTTGCGCCGCGGCTCTGAAGGAGTTTGTCGCGCGGGGCGGGCAAACCGTGCGCAACGCAAGGAGGGACGCTTTGCCACAAATCCCGCAGCTCGATGTTGTGTAGAAATTCCGTTGAAGGCTGGCCATGCTCACCGAAACATGGGTAGCCAGCACTACTCGGACCATGTTGTGTTTACCGGGCTTGGTTGGATTGCCGATGAGCGGGAAATGCGCGGAACCGCCGGCGGGATGTGTTGCATAGGCAATCTGTTCGATATCATTAGCGTTCTGCACCACGCCTTCAGTCATAAGAAAGCCCGCGGCAAGGTCGAAGTCATTGCCCGGAGTACGCATCGTAACCGAAATCGATGTTGTCTGTCGCGAGTTCGAGGGCCCATAGGTTATCTGAATTTCGAGCGGTTCTTCGACGGCGAGGCTGTCAAATACCTGTCGCGATATCTGCCCCGCTACTTTCTCGATGGAGCTCTGCGACATAGAATCTCCGGGGGTATGCGGAGATGCAAAAAAGAGAGAATTGTTCAAGAAGATTGCCTCCTTTCAATGGCCTCGGTTCACTCTGTTCGCTCGTGAGACCTGGCGGCGTTTGAGCCTTCACGCCACACCGATGGAGCGCTCACTTAAAGAGGATCTTAGCCATCATGCCCTTGTCCTCGTGGCTAAGCAGATGACAATGGAAGACCGAAACTCCTCGGATAATGGGATCGGTGAAATCCATGACCAGATCGACATCTCCTTCAACGGGAACATTGACTGTATCCAGCCATTCAGGTCGTTCGAGTCGAACCCCGTTTTGGGCATAAACGAGGAAGTGAACCTGATGAATGTGAAACGGGTGAACCTCGTTCGTGCCATTTTTGACGCGCCAGTGATGAAAGGCTCCGATGGAGACGGTTGTCATCGGCGGATCAGACGGACTGTACTTCCTGCCATTAATGTAGAAGCCATTCTTGTCTTCGGTGAAGTTAACAACAAAGTCCGGGGAGCGATTCTCGACCCGCGCGATCATAGTCGGGGACAAAGGCCGGGAGACCGGCCGCTGGGCGTTGCCAGATACGGAGCGGATCTCAGGGCCGGGTTGCCCGATGTTTACCAAATCGGCGATCACCATCGCCGGATTGGGATCTCCATCGCGGCCGGTATCAAAGCAGAGAGATCGAAGTGACACTGGCGTTCCGCGCTTGGGCCCAGTGACGATTGCCTCAACTCGTCCCGCGGGAGGAACGAGAAGATGAGACGCGAACTCGACCGGATGTGCTGGATTGTGGAAGGCCAGAGGCATTCCATCGAGTGCGACGATTTCGAGCTGCTCCCCATCGATCTGCAGGTCTGCGTAGAGATCGGGTGAAGCATTTACGATACGCCAAAATTGTCGCTCGCCCGAGGTGATAGGAATCTGCGGGCGAATCGCTCCGTTGAGCGTGAAGATCCTTTCGGGCATATCCCTCGATGAGCTGCAAGCATCCGATGCCATTCCAACTCTGCGCCTCAGTGCAGGGGAGGCTGGATCGTCTCTGCCAACGACCTGGTCACGAAGTATTAGTATCCGTTCCCGCATATGTCCAAGCTCTGGCAGATATCGATCAATGCCGTCGATCACAACTGCGCCGGACATACCATCGAGATCCTGTTGATAGCTTTCCCCATGAGGATGCGTGTGATACCAGTACAGGCCGGGCGGCTGATCCAAAGGGATCTTGACAACGTAATGCAGGGATTGCCCCGGCATCGCCATCATGGTTAGCACATCGTCCTGAGGCGCGTTCGGGGAGACGTGCAAACCGTGGAAGTGCAAATTCGTCATGTTCTTGCACGGTCCGTCAATGCAGGTTTCACGGGAGTTTGCAGACATTGCATTTACGTAGGTCAGCCGGATATCTTCCCCGGGGTTTGCTCGAATGGTTGGAGGGTTCTCGTGCGCGTTGAATAGAAAGGCGGCTTTTTCTGTATGCGGATCGGTGATGGCCGTCAGGACGATTGGAGAATGAGCTTCTGGAGGATCTGGCAGAAGCAGCTTCGCATTCGTCATGCCTGAAACACCGCTGACTTGTGCGGCTACCACAACGCAGCCGAGTGTTACATGACAGAACAGGCAGGGCAGCACGCTCAGGGATGTGTTCGAGATTCGAGATGAGATCATAACGCATTCCTTCAAGCTCGTCTTCGCCGCTTTGGTTCTTCGGGCCGCTGCAATCGCAGTGCGACGAATCCTCGCCGGCAATGTGGCACGATTGACTCCACCTGACCCGGATTTTTGCACGAATCATGCCACATCACTTTTCCTTTAGAATCAGCGCCTATACGCGCAAACCGTCCCGCCCGTCTCGGTCGCTGTCGAATGGTCGACATGTCTTGATAGAGGAGAATAACTTCAGTGCGTTCTCCCAGGGTTAAGATGCGCCCGATCGGGCCAATCGAGCGAAACCAAACTGTCGGATTTCCGAAACGCGTGTCGAGATCTCGACTTCCGTTGTGAAGGTTCTTTCTCCTCTCTCAAAATCTCCGGAGTAACACGCTTCGATTAAGCACATCGCTTGTTTTGTCCGGAACCCGCTTTGGCATCGCAATTGCTCTTACTTTATTAAAGGAGGAATCCAATGGCGAACGAAAATGATAGATCCGATAAACGGGAACTCGAAGATAACTCCGTTGACGCACAAAAAGCCGTGCAGGAGAAGATTGAACGCATTGCTGAAGAAGCCGCAAGCCGAGGAGGAAACAGGCAGAAGCGTTACGACGGGGAACATGGCATCTTCACAAAATAGAGATGGCTCGGAGCTGAAATGTGGCTATGACCGCGTCTTGAGTCCGGCATTAACCTCGAGCCGATATCTGGAGCGCAAGCGTCCGATTGACCAGATGACCAATCGGCCGCTCGATTCGCCACGCGGCGATACTCGGTAGATTTGCTTACGAGAACTGCGGCACCGGATCCGGCGTTTGAGCCGACAGCTCACTCATATCAATTTCGCTTTGAAAAGAGGGCCGAAAGATGCCGTGCCTTTGCATTTTGTAAATCAGCGTGGTTCGCTTCACGCCAAGCCTGGCGGCCGCGCCCCTCTGCCCTCCGATTACCCATCCCGCCGCTTCAAGCGTACGCAGAATCAGTGCGCGTTCGGAATCAATCAAGGTGTTTGGAGACGGAGACATGCTGAAGCGCTGCCCTCCGGCTGTCATGAGGGGATTGGGAAGGACACCATCTTCGGACAGGATCAAAGCCCGCTCGACCAGATTCTGCAGTTCACGAATGTTGCCTGGCCATTCGTACGAGCATAGGTCCAACATCGTTTCCTCAGGAATATGGTTGATTCGTCGCCCAACCCGCTTGCCGACAATCTCTACAAAATGCGCCACAAGGGCCGGAATGTCTTCGCGTCGCTCGCGTAGCGGCGGCAGATAAACCGGGAACACATTCAGCCGAAAGTAAAGATCGCTGCGAAACTCTCCATTTTTTACCATCCCCTCCAGGTCACGATGGGTTGCGGCGACAAGCCGAACATCCACTTGATGAGTTCGACCGCTACCCAGGCGTTCAAACTCCTGCTCCTGCAAGACGCGCAGTAGTTTAGGTTGCAGCTGCGGTGGAATATCGCCGACCTCGTCCAGGAAGAGAGTGCCTTTATCTGCCAACTCGAAGCGGCCGAGCTTCTGCGCTATAGCTCCGGTGAAGGCGCCCTTTTCGTGACCAAAGAGTTCACTCTCCAGCAGATCCAGGGGGATGGCAGCGCAGTTCAGCTTAACGAAAGGACGTCCACACCTTGGGCTGATATTGTGAATTGCGCGCGCAATCAGCTCTTTGCCTGTGCCGGTTTCGCCCTGAATCAAAACAGTGGAGGCCGTTGGCGCCACGCGTTTGACCCCTTCGAGCACCGCCTCTAACGCAGGACTCTTGCCAATGAGTTGTTCGAACTTGCGCGGTCGAGAGCCTTGATCGCTGGTGTGATTACCGCTATCACGATCTTCGAACGGCTGGTCGGGAAAACTAGTGCTCATCGAGTGACACTCCTTCTCGCTTTAGCGTTCGAGAGCTGCGCGGACACTCTCGATCAGAGCTTCATCGTCAAAGGGTTTAGGGAGGAATTCGACTGCGCCTGCTCTCAGTGCCTGAAGCCGCATCTCTTCGTCTCCATGCGCGGTAATGAAGATGGTCGGAATTTTGCAGCGTTCAGCATTCAGTTTGGCCTGCAACTCCAGACCCGACATTCCAGGCATGCGAATATCTGTGATCAGACACGCCGTCTCCTGCCGATGGCCGGACCCGAGAAAGTCTTCAGCCGATTCAAATGTTTGCGATGAGAATCCAGCCGATCTTAGCAGTTCCTTCAAGGTGCCGCGTACCGAATCATCGTCGTCGACGATCGCTACGAGTTTGTTTCCTTCATGGCAACTCATAACAGATACGATGCGCTCATGATAAATAGGGCGCAATCATACGTTGGTATGAGCACCCAATGTCTTTGCGTCCCTTTCCGGCGCCTCGACTGGAATCGGCAGGGTGAAGGAAAAGGTAGCGCCGCGCGGCGAGTTGTCGGCTGCCCACAAGCGGCCGCCATGCGATTCGACAATGGATCGGCTGATGCGAAGCCCCATACCGATTCCATGGGGCTTGGTGGTAAAGAAAGCATCGAAGATCTTGTCTTGTTGTTGCGGCGGAAGTCCCACGCCAGTGTCGCTGATCGAGATCACCATCTGTTGACCCTCAGCCAGCCGCGACCTGATCGAGAGTTCCCGTGGCTGATCGACGTCCTTCATTGCATCGATGCCGTTCATGACGAGGTTCATCACGACCTGCTGCACTTGCACCGGGTCTGCCATGACCTTGGGAAGATCGGCGTCAAGTTCGGCGCGGACCGGAATGGAATACCTATTTGTTTCGCTCTGCAGAAGCGTAATCATCTCTCGAATCAGTTCATTCACATCGGCCATTTGCCGCTGCGATTCACCTTTCTTCAATATGGAACGGATGCGATTGATGATGTCTGCCGCACGCTTGGCATTTCGAATGGCTCCCGCCGCAGCCTCGCGGGCCTCTCCCAGGTCGGGATTCTCTCGCGTAAGCCACCGCACGCAGGCGCTGGCGCCGTTGACGGCAGCGGTAATGGGCTGATTTACTTCGTGCGCCAGCGAGGCCGTCAACTCTCCCATGGTGGTCATACGACTGGCGTGCGCCAGATCTGCCTGCGCCTGCCGCAATGCTTCCGACGCCAATACGAATTCTGTCAGGTCGCGGCTCATGGCGAGGGCCGCCTCCACTCGTTCAGAACTCGTCCGCAAAGGTGAATAGCTCACCGCGTAGTAGCGACGCCCGAGCGCATTGTCGAACCAAACTTCAAAACGGACATTTTCTCCCGCGAAACAGCGGTCCAAAGGCGCCTTAAGATTTTGCTCGAAGAACTTCATTCCCGTGAGCTGGGATATGTGCATTCCCACCATGCTCTCGGCAGACCTTCCCCAATTCCTCGCGAACATAGGGTTGACTCGATTATATCTGTAATCGGTTCCGATAATTATTATCGTGTCAGGAGAGCTCTCGAACACCTGGCCCGTCAGGTATTCAGCCTGGTTGCGCTCGGCAATCTCTCGTCTCAGGCTGTCATTCGATCTCGTCAGCTCCGCGGTTCGCTCTGCGACTCTCAGTTCGAGTTGATTCCGCTCCCGGCCGACCCGCGTCATGACCAAGGCAAAGCTCAGAAATACAAGATCGAATAGAAGGCGAGTCTCGGTGCTGGTCTGGGGCTCGAAAAGAAAGTCGCGGACAAACGATGCGAGCACCGCCGCAAAAACGCCAGGTGCTGTACCAGCATACCAGAAGGTTACTGCAATTGCAGATACCGCAAACACGCCAAACGTTTGAGGCACGTGCAGGTGCATGAGCGCAAGCGAGATGCATAGAGCCGCCGAGACCGAGCCAATGGCTAACCCATAGCGTCGCGCCATCAAGTATGTTGATCCAGCGGTCCACTTCATCTTGACTTCATGATTCATGTTCGATGTCCCTGTATTGCGAAGATCGAATAGCTGGATCGCTACGGCCGGAGACCACTATGGTTTGGTGGGCGGGGCATTCGGCTGGTTGCCGCTGACCGGAATATCAAGTTTTGCCGCCATTCTGACTAAATCGGCAAGTGACTCCGCCTGCATCTTAGTCATGACATGTCCGCGTTGGATCTTCACGGTAATTTCGCTGGTGCCTAGCTCGAAAGCGATTTGTTTGTTGAGCATGCCGGAAATCACCATGCCCATCACCTGTCGTTCGCGCGCGGTGAGCGACTGATACCGCTTTCGCAATTCGGCAATCTCATCCAGCTGTTGACGCGCGGAGCGGTCGCGATCGAACGCCTGCTCAATTGCGTCCAACAATTCCTGGTCGACGAATGGTTTAGTCAGGAACTCAACAGCTCCGGATTTGATGGCCTTCACAGTCATTGGAATACTGCCGTGGCCGGTAATGAAGACTATGGGAATGCGCGTGCCGGCGTCTGCCAGTTTCCGCTGAAGCTCCAAGCCGTCAACTCCGGGCAGTGAAACGTCGAGAACGAGACAACCGGGGCCGTTTGGCACCGGACTACGCAAAAACTCCTCCGCCGTCGCAAAAGTTTCGGAGCGCAAGCCAGCCGCCCTAAGAAGACCCTGGACGGACATACGTACTTCTAAGTCGTCATCTATCACGAAGACTGTAGGGGTGCTCGGAAGCGTCATTCGTGAACTCCAGCTTGGCGTCTGTCGGAGGGCGGTCATTAAGTCGGATGCCCGACGTCTGAGGAGAGACTCGGCGGGAACTCACGTCCTCAGATTGAAGTATATCCCTGAATATGGAGATAAACCTCATCTTGATAATTGGCAAGCAGAGTGCATCTGGCGGTAGGTAGCGAGAAGCATCGCTTCGCAGAGGGTTCGGCGGGAAGCGGCGCGGATCGCAGTGAGTCCACCACTGCGCAATCGGCAATCCACACAATCAATCAGAAGTTGCCGGCTCGACACCGTGCGTGGTTTCACAAATACGCCTGCCGAGTGGCAGACGCCGAGTCGAATGGTTGACACCCCAAGGGGCCGAACAAGGTTAGCCCAACTCTTCTGTCAGAGTATATCGCTGAATTCACTCGGCTAATCAGGGTCCAAACGATTGGCACTGAGCGTGCACCACGCACTGGCAGGAACGGGAGAGACAGGATGCAAAGTCGACAGTCGCAAATCTGCAATCGGCAAACCACCGCCGTACTCATGGAGATGCGGGACACGGCACAATTTCAGAATGTTGTTTCGCGCTGTTTGCCTGCATTTTACAGAAGGGCCTATCGCTTCGTACGCAACCCGCACGACGCGGAAGACGCGGTGCAGGATGCTCTCCTCTCTGCTTACAAACATTTGGATCAGTTCGAGGGAAATGCGAAGATGGCAACCTGGCTGACATCCATCGTCACCAATAGTGCTCTCACGCAGTTGCGGAGAAAGACGCGCAGGCCGCACATATCATTGGACGAGCCACTGAATGAAGAGCAGAGCCATTATTTTTCTGACAGCTTGGCCGACTCCAGGCCCGACCCCGAGAACGAGTGCATCTGGTCGGAATTGCATGGGCGTATTATGCAATCCGTTGCGGAACTTCCACCATCGCTGCGTAAGGTGATTCAGTTGCGTCATCTGGATGGGCTGACCACAGCCGAAGCAGCGCACGTTCTGGGGGTAGCGGACGGGACAGTGAAGGCTCATGTCTCGCGAGCACGCACAAAGCTAAAGCGGCGAATGCGCGAACTCTAAAAAGGAGAGGATTACTCAGATGAGTTATGTAGCGGATGCAGAACGGTACAACGGGGCTCAGTTTAGGCGAGTTGGACGATCCGGGATCGCCCTCCCCCAGATTTCGCTTGGGCTATGGCAAAACTTTGGCGGCGTGAATGTGTTTGAGACGGGCCGGGCAGTGATTCGGCGCGCCTTCGACCGAGGTGTGACACACTTCGATCTGGCAAACAACTATGGGCCGCCATATGGCTCAGCCGAGGAGAACTTTGGCGAGATTCTGCGGAAGGACTTTCGCAGCCACCGGAACGAGCTATTGATTTCGACAAAAGCCGGATGGGATATGTGGCCGGGCCCCTACGGCGAGGGAGGCTCGCGCAAATATATGCTTGCGTCCCTGGACGAGAGTCTGGAGCGCATGGGACTCGACTATGTCGACATTTTCTATTCCCACCGGCCAACGATGGATGTTCCGCTTGAAGAAACATTGGGTGCTCTGGTACAGGCCGTGCGCCAAGGCAAGGCCCTGTACGTGGGCATTTCATCGTACGGTTCGGAACGCACACGCGAAGCTGCAGCGATTCTAAAGAGAGAAGGAGTTCCGCTGCTCATCCACCAACCGTCCTATTCGATGTTAAATCGATGGGTTGAAAGAGAGCTCCTCGGTACGTTGGATGACCTCGGTGTGGGCTGCATCGCATTCTCTCCGCTCGCCCAGGGACTCTTAACAAATAAGTACATCAACGGGGTTCCTGCGAATTCCCGGGCGAAGGACGGCGTTTGGTTTCAGAAAGAATTCCTGAGCGAAGACAACCTTAACCGAGTGCGGGCGCTGAACGAGATTGCCCTTGGCCGCGGACAATCACTGGCCCAAATGGCGATCGCATGGGTGCTACGCGATAAGAGAATCACCTCCGCACTGATCGGAGCGCGGAACGTGGAGCAGCTCGATAATTCGCTCGACGCTCTGAAGCACCTGCAGTTCACTGATCGGGAATTGTCGGAGATCGATCGATACGCGCAGGATGGATCGGTCGATCTTTGGAAAGAAGCCAGGCAAGAAGCGGCCTAGTGAGCACCGTCGTCGCCGCATTCAGGGCCAGTGGACTGTGAAGACCTCCCTCCGAGATTTGGCTGCGGCGGGACGCGAAGCAACTACTCAGGGAGACCTTATGCCATATCAATCGATTCGTATCGTCCCTCCGGAACAGTTAGACTCTGCGACCGCTCAAACGCCAGGGTCGCAGCGCTTTGCGGCAATCCATGCGGGAGCGGGCATCGAATCGCCGATGTGGGGAGGCCTGTTCCTGGTCGAACCAGGAGCCCGCACAGGGATTCATCACCATGGAGAGCAGCACACGATTGCCTATGTCCTCAGCGGCACTTCTTATGTTCGTTGGGGCGAGAGGGGTGAGTTCAATGCTACGCTGCAGACAGGTGATTTCCTCTTCGTTCCGGCGTGGCTTCCACACCAGGAGATCAATCCCTCCAACGACGTCCCTTTCCAGTGGGTCGTGGTCCGTAGCACTCCTGAACCGATCGTCGTGAATCTACCCGACGACTACTGGGACGAGGGTCCGGGCGCGACGCATCTGCGCATTTCCGGCTGAGAGCGCATTGCGATGAAGAGCGACAAACGCATTTCTGAAAGTTTCGCTTACCCATTGGTATAGCCCAGCCAGGACGGATTCGCGATTGTACCGTCGAAATGCGAGCTGGTCTTGAAGAGTTCAAATCTCCCAGTCATCGCGGCTTCCTTTGTTTTCGCAAGAGTCGCGGCCACCTGCTGCCTGTCCATGGGTTTGAAGCTTTCGACGGCCTGGAACGCCTGATCGAGGATTGCCGGGGAGTCAATGCCGGTGATGACCACAGACGCCGGCGAATTCAACCCGAAGTGCAAGGCCTCCATTGGGGTCACGGTTTTGCTCTCGAGAATGAAGTGATCTCCAAAAGTCTTCATGGCAAGAATGGCGGTTCCCCGCTCCTGTGCCACCGGCGCAACTCCATTCAGAAACGAACGGAAATGCGCGTCCATTACGTTGATGGGCATCTGCACGGTGTCAAAGTGAAATCCGTGCTGGTCGGCAATCTCAAACATGCGCAAGTGCACGATGGGATCCTTGTGACCCGTGAATCCGATGTAGCGGATTTTGCCCGCTTGTTTTGCTTTCTGAACAGCCTCTATGGCCCCTCCCGGGGCGAAGATCACATCCGGATCGTCGAGACGAATGACCTCGTGGAATTGCAGCAGATCGATCGTATCCGTTTGCAGGCGTCCCAGTGATTCCTCAATTTGCCTGGCGGCGGTGTTCTTATCCCTGCCATCGATCTTTGTCATTAAAAACACTTTCCGCCTGTAACCGTCGCGGAGCGCCTGGCCCATTCGGACCTCGCTGATGCCACCGTTGTAATCCCAGCAGTTATCCATAAAAGTGATTCCGCGATCGATTGTGGCACGGATCAGTCGAATGCTTTCATCGGGGTCCTGCTGTTTCCCCACGTGATAACCGCCCATGCCGATCGCGGAAACTCTTTCGCCAGTGCGGCCAAGTTCGCGGTAAATCATGTTTGGGGACTCAGGACGCTGGGAGGCGAAGGAGGGTTGAGTACTTTGTGCGCCCGCAGACGCAACTGATCCTGCGGCAGCAACGGTGGCCGTTCTTATGAAATCTCTTCGGTCCATGAAAAGCTCCTCTCAAGGATTCTCCGTTTATGCGGACGCAGGCTAAACCAAAGAGACTGCAGACGCAATCCAACCGACGCGACGCGGACTTCTACAGATCTGAAATCTTGAGAATCAGCTCCATCGATCTCTCATCTCAGAGAATTGCTCTCACCACGCCGCCGTCCACCCGCAGCGCGGCGCCGTTGGTGGCCGAAGAAAGCTCGCTCGCCACATAGGTCGCCAATGCAGCAACCTCATCCACGGTGGCAAAGCGCTTGATCAGCGACGACGGTCGCACATGCTCGAAGAACTCTTTCTCAACCTCTTCCTTCGACTTGTTCTGTTGCTTGGCCATCGCCTGCACAAAGGCGCCCACGCCTTCCGACTCTGTCGGGCCGGCAAGAATGCTGTTGGCCGTCACACCGGTGCCAGCCAACGACTCCGCAATGCCCCGCGCCACGGCAACCTGGGCCGTCTTCGTCATTCCGTAATGCACCATCTCTGGCGGAATTTGCACTGCCGACTCGCTCGAGATGAAAAGAATGCGTCCCCAGTTCTTCTTTAGCATTCCCGCGAGGTAATGTCTCGCCAGCCGGACTCCGCTCATGACATTGACTTCAAAGAAGCGATACCAATCCGCGTCGGGAATCTCGGTGAACGGCTTCGGCTCAAAAATGCCCACATTGTTTACCAGAACATCCACTATGGGCAGTTTCGCAATTACAGCCTCGGCGCCGGCCGCACTTGAAAAGTCCGCTACGATGCCATCGACTCTGGTAGCCGCAGCTTGCGACCGTATCATCGCTACAGCCGCATCCACTCGCTTCTGCGTGCGTCCGTTCACATACACATGCGCGCCTTCGGCGGCAAGCGCACGCGCAGTCGCGAATCCGATCCCTGCTGTCGATCCGGTTACCAGCGCAATTTTATCAATGAGCTTCAGGTCCACAGTTCCCTCCAGAACAGACTAACGCGCATTTGATTCGCGAAGAATCTCAAACGGCTCGAACAAAACATCAACTGGTTTCGGAACACCTTCCGAGGCGCAAGCTGCAGGAGCATGTGGCAACGGACAGCGGTAACGCCTTTTCGATGTCGAAATCCACGACACAACCTAAACCTTGGTTTCTGATCCTCGATCAATAACATAGGGAGTTATTGCGGCAAAATCCAGGTCGCCACTTGCGGAAACATTAGCGGAAAGAACAGATAGGGCGAGTGATGCTGCGGGCAGGTCTGCACCGGAGGTCGTCGCGGCGTCCATCACCAGGGACATGTCTTTGCTCATGAGCCGCAACGGGAACTCCGGAGAATAGTCTCCGTCCCTGATCTTCCGGATTTTCCCCTCCATCGCGGGCGCCACCACTGCCGTCTTAGAGAGGACATCGAGCATGACATTCCGATCAATCTGAAGATGCTCTCCAAGCGACACTGCCTCCGCGATTGCCTGCATATCCAGACCCAAAAGAAGGTTGACGACCAGCTTCATTTGCACGCCGGAAGACCCGGGTCCAATCAGGAACCACTGCCTGGCAATCGATTCGAAGATAGGCACACATTGCTCAAAGGTCTCTTTGTCACCGCCGGCGAGCAGTGTAACGGCTCCAGCTTCTACCGCTGGTGTCGATCCGGAGATGGCCACATCGAGGAATTTGATTCCTCTTGCGCGAGCCTCCTGATGCAGGCGGCGCGATAACTCCGGCGAGATCGTGCTCATTTCCACGATTACGGTCCCGGGATTTGCCTTGAGAAAGACCCCGCCGTCGTCGAAGTAAACGGAGCGAACAGCAGCATCGTTTGCCAGGGATGAGAGAATCACATCAGATTGAGCTACGAGAGCCCCAATGGATGGCGCAATGGTGATCCCCCATCTGTTTAGCTCTTCTGCAGGCTTTGGACTGCGGTTCCATGCTCGAATCCGCCATCCGAATGTATCCAGGCGCCGCGTGAGCCGGCTTCCCATAAGTCCGAGGCCGATAAGTCCAACCTGAGCAGTAAGTTTGTCGAGTAGTGCCGCTGCCATAGCGTAAATCTCCCTCTCGCCCGGTTAACGATTTGCCGTATGGGGCGATCAATCCGCAACTGTTTGTTGCACGTGCCGCGCCATTTCTTCCGAGGCCGAACCGATTCTGAATCAGCAAATTCAGAGTATTACTTGCAGGATGCTCCCCGCTGCTGTCGGAGCTTCGACATTTCATGGCGGAAGGCCGTCATGATCGGCCAAATCCGTTCCCAAAGCCTTAAGATGCAGCAGTTAATTATCGACTCGAGTGGTCTTGAAACTGCTATTTGCACAGTGAGGAAACGGCACAGGCGTCCGGCCGGTGCCGAAGGATCGATGCTTTCTGCTGGACGATGGTAGCACTCTCGATCTTCATTCTCCCGAACATCAGGGCTTTCGACATCGAACAACTCGGGATTCGATCAAGCTATGCGGCCTGAAGACGGCCTTTGAGGATTGTCCCACAAATTGATTTTACGGGCTTTGACTTCATGAAATATCATCGAAAGCCTACCGCGGGGGGTGGACAGCTATGGCAGTAACCATTGACGGCCGACTACAAGAAATCCGGGCCGGAGAACGCCTGATCGACTTGATCAACCGAAGCGGAATCGAAGTTCCTCACGTCTGCTACCACCCCCAGCTTGGACCGATCCAAACTTGCGATACCTGCATGGTTGAGGTTGACGGCAAGTTGGTCAGAGCATGTGGCGCGATGGCCGCGGAGGGCATGAATGTCGTCACGTCATCGCCGCGTGCGGATGCGGCGCAGCGCGAAGCCTTTGACCGCATTCTCGGCAATCACATGCTCTACTGCACGGTCTGCGACAACAACAACGGCAACTGCACCATTCATAACACCACCAAGTTGCTCGCGGTTGAACATCAGGAGATTCCTTACAAGCCCAAGCCATACGAAGTGGATATGTCCAATCCCTTCTATCGCTACGATCCCGACCAATGCATTCTCTGCGGGCGTTGCGTTCAGGCCTGCCAGACTCTCGAGGTCAATGAGACGCTGAGCATCCGGTGGGAGGATGAGCACCCCCGTGTTTTATGGGATGGTGGCGCGCCGATCGGCGAATCGAGTTGTGTTTCATGCGGCCATTGCATCACAGTATGCCCCTGCAATGCGCTGATGGAAAGGTCGATGCTTGGTGAGGCCGGCTATATGACCGACCTGCCCAAGCCCGCACTCGATGGCA
>JASHOY010000512.1 GCA_030038435.1 Acidobacteriaceae bacterium
ATTCGGTACGGAGGCAGGTCAATCGATCCTGGACATTCTGCGGCGGAAGGAGAAAGAACGAGCCGCAAATGGTGGAGTTTTCTATTGGGGGATCGGAAATGCGGTTGGGCCATCTATTCTCGAACTGTTGCGCAGGGATGACGAGCCCGAAGTGCTGTTCAGTCCGATAAAATCTGCTCCCCGAAAAGAAGACGTCACACCTGAAGCTGTGGTCGCATGGACCTCAGCAGAGGGATTGGACGGCGAACCACATCGACTTCCGATTTGGTCTTTGATAACGAGTAGGTTCAATATCGGTCGCCCTAGGCACTATGCACTGGTATGCAGAAGCGAGATTTCATTTGCAGATGAGACCTTGGTCACGGCCAAGAATGTGGAGAAGATCGCGATCGGCGAGCTTACAAATCTCGTTACAGGTCGTCCTCTTGGGGCGTCGCAAGTGACCGCGGTCGTGCAACGTGGAGTTCGGGCTGGTGTTCCGAGCGCCGAATACGATGTGAGCTTTCGAGCAAGGCTCGTGCCACCATATTTCGTACAATTGTCCGAACCTAAGCCGATCACCATAGCTGCAGCCTGTTCATGGGCAAGTGCATCGGTCAGTGCCCTCTGACGCCTCTCCGAGAGGTTGGGTTTTCCTGCCATCAAGGGATGGCTACAGATTCCGCCCCGGTCGTCAATCACACAAACGCCGATCCGCGACACGACAGAAGCAGAGAGTTTTCGCCATTGGCTTCATTCGCGAGAGTGGGCCGGCTCGGGCGATAAGGTGATCGAGCAAGACATCATTGGGGCGTTGCTCGCAATCGTTGATGATTGCCGTCCTAATGTCGGAGTCGAGATCTTAAAAGGGATCGCGAGCAATTTCCCGCTCCCTCTTCCGATTAATCCTGCGAGTGTTGCCCTATCGCTCAGAGCGATTCGCGAAGCCCAACAATTCAAAGAGAAATATGACTGGGCACTTTTTCTTAGGCGATCAGCGAAAAGTGAACGGCTACCTAGATGAGCAAGAGCAATTACGACGTGCAAAACGGCGGACACAGTGAATCGCCGGCTCTCTTGGCAGGCCAATATCCTTCGTGACGCTCCGCTAGCATCAAGCCCACCAAACTGCATTGGGAAGGAGTTCCTTCCCTGACTTCAGGCCGCCGATCGTGCCGGCGTTTTTCGCTCCCCATCCCTGCGGGACGTTCCCTCCCGCAACGCCCTCCCTGCGTGCCAAGGCGATATGGAATGGTGCCTTAATTTCTTCTTTTATCAAGTGCCCCCGCTTCAGGCGGCTTTGTCGCAGGGCCGGGGAGAACCCGTCAAGGCTCTCCGCTGGCGCTGCGATGAACGGGCAACGTGCGCCCGGCCTTGACCGAACCTCCCTGTCCCTGCTGAGCCGCAAGAGCCATGAAGCGGGGGCACTCAACAAAAGAAATTCAGGTTAGAGACAGTGCTCACGCTCATGGACGCCAATCCGCCCCACGCGGGCAGCGCAGGAGCACCGTCATGTCAGCAGCCACCGTCAGCAGCATTCCCAACACCGCCAGCAATGGCACACCCAGCCACCGCACCACCGCGCCGCACAGGAAGAATGCGGCGCAGCGCAACACGAGCAATTCCCCCTACCAGCAGCGCACCACACAGAAGGACAACCCCACCCAGCTACTCATCAAGCAGGCGGTCGAATACCTGATGCAGCAGTTGGAGGCAGGCCACAGCGACACCCTCGCCAACTACCTCAGCACAATGGCGCGGTTCCACAACTACTCTTTCGGCAACATCCTCCAAATCGCGCGGCAGTGCCCGACCGCCACGCGCGTGGCCGGGTTCAGCACATGGAAGCAGCTTGGCCGGTTCGTGAAGCGCGGCGAGAAGGGCATCCAGATTCTCGCTCCGGTCACGGGCTTCCGGCGCGGAAAGGAAGATGCCGAGCAGGAAGCCGACCGCAAGCCCCGGCCTGTGCTGATTGGCTTCCGCGCCGTGTACGTCTTCGATGTAGCGCAGACCGAAGGCGTTGACCTGCCGGAGCTGCACCAGACCATCACCGGCGATGTGGGTGGCAACCGTGACCGCTTGCTCGAATTCCTCGCACAGCAGAACATCGGTAACCGATGTGGACGGGAATGTTGAAGGGCGTAAGGGCACGGTGTCACTCTTCAATGGACCGAAGCCGGATATCAAAGCGTATCCATCCCATCAAGAGGAAATAGAAGGTGTTCGCCGTTGGTTGACGCATCTTTCAGAGGATCGGATACAACCACATGAAATCGCGCTGTTCGTCCGCTCAGCAGCCCAGCTTGACCGGGCAGAAGCGGCGGCGGAGCTGGCGGGACTCAAGTACAGAGTGCTCGATGAGCACGTTGAGATTGCGCCCGGCGTGCTATCTGTCAGTACCATGCACCTTGCCAAAGGCTTGGAGTTTCGGGCAGTCGGCGTTATGGCTTGCGATGATGAGGTAATTCCGCTACAGGAGCGAATCGAAGCCGTTTCGGACGAAGCCGATTTGGAGGATGTTTACAACACCGAGAGACAACTACTGTATGTGGCCTGCACCCGCGCTCGGGACCAACTTCTCATAACAAGTACAGCGCCAGAGTCAGAATTCTTGGACGATTTGTTATGAACAATCTCAGTTATTTTCTTTACTCACGTCAGCATCTCAGAACCACAATCCCGGTCTGATTGGGCTGCATCCCGCCTATACGGTCATAGACAAAAATAGACGGAATTCGTCACTTTTCGCATATGGCTGGGGGATGGCATCCTGAAGTCCGGCGGCCCTTTTCAAGGGAAAAACGCGAGCTATTCATCATTGAAATTATGAGATTTTGTGGCATAATTTCAATGTGATTGTAAAGCGCCAAATTCAGTCGAAAGTGACCAACCTCCTTCGCCAGTTTCCTGCCGTCGCCATCCTTGGCTCGCGGCAGGTTGGCAAGACTACGCTTGCCTGGGCTTTGGCAGAGGAGTTGGGCGAGCAGGCACTCTACCTCGATTTAGAGCTGCCCTCCGACCGCTCCAAGCTGGCGGAGCCGGAGCTCTATCTACAACAGCATGAAAGCCGGCTGGTGATTCTTGACGAGATTCACCGACTCCCCGGCATCTTTGAAACTCTGCGCGGCATCATCGACCAGCGGCGCCGGAAGGGCAGACGTAACAGCCATTTTCTGCTGCTGGGCTCAGCATCCATTGACCTGTTGCAGCAATCGGCCGAAAGCCTGGCTGGACGGATCGCTTATCAGGAGCTTGCGCCGTTTTCCGTGACTGAAGTTGGCAAGGCCAAGAATGGATCGTCCAACGGTTCTATAGACCGGCTATGGGTGCGCGGCGGTTTTCCTGACAGCTTTCTCGCCGCCAGCGATGAAGCCAGCTTTGCGTGGCGCACTGCATTCATCCAGACCTACCTGGAACGCGACGTGCCCGCGTTGGGTCCGCGCATTCCTGCCGAGACCTTGCGCCGGTACTGGCAGATGCTTGCGCACAACCAGGGCCAGATGCTTAACGCGGCGCAGCTCGCCAGCGGGCTGGGCGTCAGCGGCCACACGGTCGCCCGCTACCTCGACATTATGGTGGACCTGCTTCTGGTTCGCCGCCTGCAGCCGTGGGCCGCGAATACGAAGAAGCGGCTGGTGAAGACGCCGAAAGTGTATGTCCGCGACAGCGGCCTGCTGCACGCTCTGCTCGG
>JASHOY010000053.1 GCA_030038435.1 Acidobacteriaceae bacterium
ACGGGCAATCCGGCAGCATGCGTAACCCAGAGCGGGCAACAGGTGTGCGCCATCGGTAATGGATTCGCCGATTTTCTGCTCGGTCTGCCGGAAGAGGTGCAACAGGGCGAACCGGTGCCGCTGCATCTGCGCAACAGCCTGTTTGGCGGGTTTGTGCAGGACAACTACCAAATGACTCCCAACCTGACGCTGAACCTTGGCGTGCGCTATGAATTGACCACGGCCCGCGGCGACAAGAACAGCGCCAATAACGTGAATTTCAACCTGATCACCGGCGTGCCCGAGATTGGCACCAATTACAACACCTATACCGGGATCGGCGACCTACAGCCACGGTTTGGATTCGCATGGCAGCCAAGCTGGTGGCACGGGACAGTGGTGCGCGGAGCCTATGACATTTCCAGCTATATGGAAGGCAACGGCGTGAACAACATGGCGGTGATCAATCCGCCGCAGGTGATCATGCACGACGAGCTGAACAACGCTGCATCCTCTGGCTATGACTACCCGGTGTCAACGCTGGATCAAGGCTACTCGACTTTCGGCGCGGCATGCACGGCGTCGCAGCTTGAGGCATTTGCCTCGAACTGCATCAGTGGCGTGACCACGCACGCAACCAACGTCAATCTGCAGCCGGCAGTAGACCAGCAATGGAATGTAATGGTTGAAAACCAGTTCCCGGGGAACATGACTCTTTCGCTGGGCTATGTGGGCAACAAGATCGACCACCTCTCGGACATCTATCTCTACAACCAGAAGGTGATGACCACGGGGACGCAGGTCGTGAACGGGGTGACAGTGCCGGCAGTGGCGCCGGGGCCCTATGAAACACAGCTTATCGCCAACGGCGTGGGCCAGGCGCGCTACAACAGCTCGGATGGCATTTCAAACTACAACGCACTGGAAGCCATGGTGCAGGAACGAGCCTTTCACGGGCTGGATATGGTCTTCTCCTACACCTGGTCGAAGTGCATGACCGATACGCTGGGCTATTTCGGATCGTACGGGGATGAAGAGGGCGCCGGCGAATCGCAGACCCAGGCGACGCAGAACTTTTTCCAGAACGAGTACGATCCCAAGGGCGACTACGGGCGGTGCACAACAGATGTGGCGTCGCTCTTTAACGGATACGCGGTTTACAACCTGCCATTCGGACGTGGCAGGACATTCGGAAACTCGGTCAGCAGGCCGGTGGATGAGGTGATTGGCGGCTGGCAGACGGCGTTGGAACTCTACCTGCACACCGGGTTCGGGATCACACCGTTCGCCGGATCGTACATGGGAGATGCCTCGCCGCTGGCGGCTTCGTCGCTGACCGGTTCGTATGAACCGCGGCCGGACTGCGTGGCTGGCGCCATTGCCGACCAGGGTCTACAGACTACGCAGATCGGAAGCAGTATTGGGAAGACCGATCTGAATCCAGGAGCGGTGACCGAGGTGCAGCCGGGCCAGTTTGGAAACTGTCAGACGGGATCGCTGCGCGGACCGGGATTGAAGACCGCGAATCTGAACCTGACCAAGAGCTTCCCAATTACCGAGCGCACGAACATAGCCTTGAGCGGCCAGTTCATCAACCTGACGAACACTCCGATCTTCAGTGTTCCGGCAAGCTGGTGGGGTCAATACAGCTCGTGCGTGGCGTGTAACGGGGTCCGTACCACCGGGCCTCTGGGAGGCGGTTCGGGGACAGTGGGTAATTTCGGATTACTGGATGGATCGAACCCTGGACGGCAGATTGAGATGTCGCTGCAGTTGACGTTCTGAAGGACGATAATGCCGAGACGTTGGCGCCGGAAATGATGCGGTGTGAAGCAAAAACTAGAAGCTCGAAGACTTGCGCTTCGAGCTTCTTCTTTTTGTGGCGCGCCTTCGGGGTGATTTGAAATGCAAGCAGGTGAGTTCCGCCCGGACGGTGTCTGGTGTTGCTGTGAGGAGTAGCGAGGAGACAGTTATGATGCGAACTATGCGCACGGTGGTTACGGCGGAACGGCTTTTTGACGGCTCGCAGATTCTGGATGAGCCGCTGGTGGAGATTGAGGATGGGCGCGTGTTGTCTGTATCAACGCGGGAGGCGGGCGATGTGCCTGCGGGGGTGCAGGTGCTGGATTTTCCGGGTGCAACGCTGGCGCCGGCGTTCTTCGATGTGCACATCCACGGGTCTGCGGGTCACGACGTGATGGAGGCAACGCCGGAAGCGCTGGAGACGATGGGGCGTTTCCTGGCGTCGCGGGGGACGGGAAGCTTTTTGGCGACGACAGTGACGGCGCCGCTGGATGCCACGCTGCGGGCAGTGAGCGGGCTGGCGAAGTTGATGGCAAAGCCGGCAAGTGAGGGAATGGCTCGTGCGGTGGGGATTCACCTGGAAGGGCCGTTTTTGTCGCATGCGAAGCGCGGAGTGCAGCCTGCCGAGCATCTATTGGCGCCGGACATTACGATTTTCGACCGGTTGTATGAAGCGGCGGAGGGACGGGTGCGGCTGATGACGCTGGCTCCGGAACTGCCGGGAGCGGCGGAACTGGCGGCACATGCGACCCGGCGCGGGGTGCGGGTATCTGTGGGGCACTCGGATGCGAAGGCGGCCGAGGCGCGGGCAACGATTGCGGCGGGCGCAGTGAGTGCTACGCATACCTTCAATGCGATGCGCGCACTGGATCACCGCGAGCCGGGGATCCTGGGCGTGGTGCTGACGGAAAGCGGTCTGTATTCGGAACTGATTTGCGACGGCATACATTCGGCGCCGGAGATCACGCGGCTTTGGTGGCGAGCGAAGGGGCCGGAGCGGGCGATCCTGGTGACCGATGCGATGAGCGCGGCGGGGATGCCGGATGGCGAGTATCAACTGGGCGGATTTCAAGTGCAGGTGGCGAATGGGCGGGCGACGGCGCGGGGTGTGCTGGCCGGAAGCGTGCTGACGCTGGACCGGGCGCTGGCGAACCTGGTGGCGTTTGCGGGAGCGCGCGTGGATGAGGCGCTGCGTGCGCTGACCATAAACCCAGCAGCGATGGTTGGCGACACCGAGGCGGGACGCGTTGTGGCGGGGGCTCCGGCAAACTTAGTGGCGATTGGCGCGGATGGAACGCTGGTGGCGTCGGTGATTGGTGGCAAGTCGGAAGTGCAGGTTAGCGGGTGATCATCCTCAGAGCAGAGGTTTCCCATGGCTACGCTTTACAACCGCATTCAGGGGCGCAATCTTGACCGGCTGGCGGCGCTGAGCGACGGGATTTTTGCCGTGGCGATGACGCTGCTGGTGCTGGATCTGCATCTTCCTTCGCCGGCCGCGGTACACGGCGAAGGTCAACTGCTGGCGGCGCTGGGCGCGATGGGGCCGGAGTGGGTCACCTATGGCATGAGCTTTCTGACTCTGGGGATTTTCTGGGCCGGGCAGCAGACGCAGTTGACGCATATCGAGAAGGGCACGCGGGACCTGACCTGGATCCATTTGGGATTTCTGTTTGCGATTACGTTGCTGCCACTATCGACGCGGCTGCTGGCGAGCTTCATCACTTACCGGCTGGCGCTGGGAATCTACTGGCTGAATGTTTTTGTGCCCGGGGCGATGCTCTATTGGAGCTGGACCCATGCTACGCACGCCGGATTGATCAAAGCCGATACGTCCAAAGAGGTCCACGACAGTATCTGCAAACGGATCCGCATTGCGCAGTCGCTCTATGCGTGCGGGGCAGCGCTTTGCTTCATCAGCACTTGGGTGAGCATCGCGGCAATCGTGCTGGTGCAGTTGAATTATGCGATTGCGCCTCGGGCGTGGTGGAGAAAACAATCTGAGGCGTCAGCATAAGATCGGACAACGGAAGGTTACTCTTGTCGAGGCGCACGCCTTATAAGATTCCGCTCTTTCCGTAACAGAATTGAAAATGGATAGCGAGAGAAAGTACGGTGGAGAATGACGCCACGGGTAAGTGCTCATGTCGTACGCTGGATCGCCAGCAAGGTTACGTCGTCAAAGGGAGGAATGTCGATGAAGGATTCGAGGTCGTGCAAGCAGGTTGCAATAATCTCGGCGGAGGACTGTCCGTGATGCTGACCTAGTAAGTTGACAATACGATCGACGCCGTATTCCTCGTCTGCGTGCTGGGCCTCAGAGAAGCCGTCCGTGAAAAGAAAGAGCAGGTCGCCGGGATCAAGATGCAGTTTCATTCCGGATAGGCTGATTTTGTCGAACATTCCCAATGGCAGACCGGTGGATTCGATTTTTGTGATGCCACTACGCTGGAGGACGATCGCGGGCAAATGACCTGCGTTATAGATTTCGACTGCTCCTGTGGATCTGGCCTGTCCGCAAATCAAAGTCGCGTACTGCCCAGCCAGCGCACTTTCACAGAAGACGCGATTGGCGAGAATAACGACCTGATCTAGCGGCAGAGACATGTGAGCGAGGCTGCGAAACAGGGCATGAAGCTGAGTCATCAGCATGGAAGCGGCGACGCCCTTGCCGGAGACGTCGCCGAAAACAAAGAACAGCTCCTCGTCTGCGGGGATCAAGTCGCAGTAATCGCCGCTGACCGGGCCGTACGGAGCGTAATGGAAGTTGGTTTGCCAGGAGCCTGCGCGGAGGCCTGTTGGAGGAAGTAGATTGCGCTGCACCTGTGCGGCGAGATCGAGGTCGCGTTGCAGGGCGTCAAGCTGCGGCTTGCTCAGGTGGGTGAGACAATAGCAGACTAACGGGTCGGCCAGAAGGCGATCGCGTTCAATTGAGTCATGGCACTTCTCGCAGAGACCGAAGGTGCCGTTGGTCATGCGATCGAGCGCCGCATCCACCTGCTGCAGCAAGCCACCCAAGCCAGCGCGTAACGGCGCAAGAGCAATAGCCTCTTCCAGGCGCTGCTTTCTCTCCTGGAGCTGACGGTGAAGAAATGCTACTTCGTGCGTGCCCATAAGGTTCTTTCCGAAGCGCTTTTGAGTGGTGCGACGCGCTCATTTTACTCCAAGTTCACCGGATCTGACGGTTGTGGCGGGCGTCCGGAAAACAGGTTGCAAAGCCTACCATAAGGACGGGCTAAGTGGGGGTACGAAGCAGCAAATAGCCGCCGACGAGTCCGAAGAGGACGTCAGAGGACCAGGCGGCCAGAGCAGCGGGCAGGTAATCGACATTGCCCATGGCGCTGAACAGGCTGTTGATGACGAAGTAAGCCAGAGCGACAGCTATGGCAACGGCAATGGCCGTGAGCGAACCGCGGCGGCCCATGGACAGAGCGAATGGAATAGCCAGCATGGCCATGATGACGGCGATCAGTGGGTAGGCCAGTTTTTGCCAGAGGGCGACGCGGAGGGGAACGGTGTTAAAGCCGCTCTGGCCGAGAGCGCGGATGTATGTCTCGAGCTGGTCGAAGTTCATTTCCTGCGATTGCAGGGCCTCGTGATTGAAGTAATCCGGCTGCTCGGCGATTTCGGGAAACGCGGCCTGACGGAATTGGTGGAAGCCGCTGATACTCGTGCCCTGGAAGGTGGTGACCCAACCGTCTTCGAAATGCCAAGAGTTGGAGTCGGAGTCCCAGGAGACGCGGCTGGCGAAGATGCGCCGGGTGAGCTGGAAAGTGGCGGGGTTGAACTCGAAAATGGAGAGATTGTCGAACTCGTCGGCCGCGGGGTCGAAGAACTGGTAGTTAAAAATCTGGCCGGGCTCGCCGGAAGTGGTGTCGCCGAAGATCCATTGTTCTTCGGGGTGCAAATAGGTCTGAGCAGGGTTCCCCTTGATGATGTTGCGAAGTGCTTCCTGACGGCGATTGGCCTGGGGCAGGTAATACTGGTCGAAGAGGAAGAGGGCGACGGCCAGAATGGCGGCGATGGAGACGATGGGGACGACGAGGCGGTACAGGCTGATGCCGGCCGCCTTCATGGCTACGATTTCGCTATTGCGGTTCAGAACTCCGAAGGTAACGAGGGCGGCGATCAGCACGGCCAGGGGAGCGAGCTGGTAAATCATGCTGGGGGTGAGGTTGATGAGATAGTCGCCCACGGTGATGAGGTTGATGTGGTTATGAAGGATGTGGCCCATGAGATCGAAGAAGGTGAAGATGAGCATGAGCAGGAGGAATCCGCCGAGGACGAGGAAGAAGATGCCGAGAAATTCGCGCACCACATAGGCGTCGAGGAGACGAGGATAGGTGCCGCGAGTAGTACTGCGCAAGGGGTGTGCATGGAAGCGGTTGAGCAGGCCGTGGCGCGGAGTGGGCGAGCCGTTGGCTTTGTGCTCAGTGGGCGGAGCGAGGCGGGAAGTGCGGCTGGTGAGACCGGCAATGGCGGCGATGACCCGGCCGCCCGTGGCCATTTGCCAGAGGAGGAAAAGACCGGCGGCGGCAAACAGGATATTGGCCGACCAGACGCCAACAAATACGGGGACCTTGCCCTGACGGCCAAAGGCTTCGCCGATCGTGGAGAGGAAGTAGTAGAGCGAGACCAGCAACAGGGCGAAGACGAAACCGGAGCTTTTGCCGCCACGCCTTGAGGCTACGCCCAGGGGCACACCGATGAGCATAAGGACGAGGCAGGCGAAGGGATAAGAGAAGCGTTTGTAGAGCTCGGTGATATAGGCAGTGGCATCGGGCTCGTGGATTCGCTCCAGGAGTTCCGGCATGGGAAGGGCGTATATGGAAGTCTCAAGCCGGCCAAGCTGGACGGAGCCCTGGGCGCTGAGCTGGAGGCCGCGTTCGGTGGTGGTGAAGGCTTCAATCTTGTATTGGTCGGGACGGCCCGGCGTCATCTCGTGCTGGGCGCCGTCGCGAAGACGCATGAGGAGTTCCTGCTGCGAATCGCTGACTACGGTAGCTGAAGCCGCGGTGGTTATAACCGGGTCGGACGGGTTGCTGACGTCTGCCATGAAGACGTGTTGCCAATTCGCGGCCCCGGCGGCGGGAATGACATTCTGCACGTAGAGCACCCAGTTGCGGAAATCCTCGTAGAAGACACGCGGCTGAATTTCATAAGTGGCTTCGGAAGTTGCGAGGGCGTGCTGCATTTGCAGGATGGCCTGGTTGGCGCGCGGAGCGACATAGAGCGTGTCGCCGAGGCCAAGAAGCATGCCGGCGAGGGCAACGATGGACGCGACGCGGGTGAAATATCCGATGCCGAGTCCGGAGGCGCGCATGGCAATGATTTCGCTGTCTGCGGCCAGGCGGCTGAGGCCGAGCAGGATACCCACGAGCACGGCCATGGGAATGGTGACCTTAAAGAGATTGGGGAGGGTAAACAAAAAGATCTCGAAGACGTTGGCAAGAGTAGAGGTGTTACGCACCACGACTTCGAGAATATGGGGCAGTTCCGGCACGAAGAGGATGAAGGTGAAAAGAGCGCAGCCGATTAGCGTATGGGAGATGATCTCGCCGAGGATGTAGCGGGTAAGCGTGCGCACAGTGAGTCCTGAATCCAGTTTAGAACGGTTGTCACAGCTTCGGGATTGCCGGAGCTGGCATTGCGTTGAGGGGATTGCCTGGTTGAATCGGGAGAAAAGCGGGCCCGTGAACTGTGGTAGTTTCCCGAACTCCGGGCGAGGATCCGGATACGCGATCGACGATGGAATTGCGTCTGCTCAGGTGCTGATGTTGAATTTGGCGGGTTTGGGACAGGCGCTTCCAGCATCCATGCCGGCCGGCTCGTCGATCCAGAAGGTGGCGATCCACCAGAGAAGGACGCCAAAGTAGATGGCGCTGTTGGCGTTGGCGATGCGGGACTGGAGGGCAATTACGCGGTTGTATTCCGTGTGGTTGCGGATGACGGCATGGGCGCCGGTGAACTGGAGCATGGCACGGGTGGCGAGAAGGGACATGGCGGCGGTGGAAAGACCGATGACAACGCGCTGGGGATGGGATCGCCAGCCAGCATGGAAGCGGCGGCCGAGAAATGCGATGAGGATGCCAAGCTCGATGGCGAGCACCGCGGCCAGGAGGTCGCCCTTCTGGCTGACCATCTGCATGAAGCGTATGTGGGCCAGTTCGGAGGGAGCGATGACGGTTTTCCAGGCGGGCCAGGGGCCCGAGGCAAGAATGACGGCCGCGGCAACGGCGACAGTAGCCGCCGCGGTGAGGATGAAGGCGCGATGAGGGGCGCCGGCAAAAGCGCGGCGAGCCACTTCGAGGAGAACGAGAAGATCGAGGAGTACGGCGAGATCGGCAAGGGTGAAGAAAACCGCGCTAAGCGGGATGGGCGCCATGTGACCGTAAAGAAGCCGGTCGGCGAGCAGACGGAGGGTGAGCAGACCGATGCTGGCTGTGAACCAGGGGAAGCGCCGGACGCGCTCGCGTCCGAAAAGGACGGTCAAGAGCACGAGCAACGCGGCGAAGGTGAGTGTCCAGAGGATCTGGACAGCGGTCAAAGCAAAATGAAAATGCATGCAACCTGTCTGAAAGGGCAGTCAATGACTAAACGTGTGCGCCCTTTTTCAGTTTAATTGCGGTTAGGATGCTGCGCGAATGAGACCCCCGCAAACTCGAATTGTCGATGTCCCCGCGGATGACACTGCAATAATTTGAATATGCTGGTTCTGGCTTCGGCATCCCCGCGGCGGCGCGAGTTGCTTGCGCAGGCCGGTTATACATTTGAGGTTCGGCCCGCACATCTGCCGGAGGATCCGCGGCCGGGCGAAGAGCCGATTTCGTATGTGACGCGGCTGGCGCGAGAAAAGGCGGAGGCGGTCTATCGCGAGCTGGCGGGGAGTAGCGCGATGGCGGGCCAGGATGGCGGGCTGGTGGTGCTGGGAGCGGACACTACCGTTGTAGTCGACGGCGCGATGCTGGCGAAACCCGAGGATGCGGCGGACGCGATGAGTATGCTGCGGAAGCTTTCGGGCACGACCCATCGGGTGATTACCGGCGTGGCTGTGGTAACGGCGAAGCGGACAGAGGTGGCCGCGGAAGTGACGGTGGTACGTTTCCTGACGCTGGGCGACGAAGAGATTGCCGCGTATGTAGCGACCGGCGAGCCGATGGACAAGGCCGGTGCGTACGCCATTCAAGGCCGCGCAGCGCGATGGATTCCGCGGATCGAAGGATGTTATTTCAACGTGGTGGGACTGCCACTGGCGCTGGTCGCAGCGATGCTGGAAGGACTGCGAATCAGCAGGTCAGCGAGTTAGCTACTTAGCGGTCTGGCGAGTTAGCGTGCAGGCGGATGCATCCCATCAGGCTACGGAGCACAGGCGCGCTCTGGACGAACTAAGATAAACCTCTTTTCTTCCTTTTCAATATTTGCAGGGTTGAGCTTCAACGATGCTCTTAGGTAACTGGGTGGGATATCTCTATCTGGCTGCGCTTCCACTATTTTGGGACTTCCCTTTTTCCGCTTTGTGAGTAAAATGGTCGCTACCTGCTAAATAGAGGGAAAACTCCATGCGGATTTCAAGTTGTCTGCGCAGTGCGGTTATGCTGTTTGCCGCAAGTCTGCCTATAGTATTGCGGGCCCAGTTTCAAGAGCCTACTTCGGAAGAATTGAAGATGACCTCGGACCCGGCTGCGCCGGGAGCCGCAGCAGTCTATCTGTATTACGAGGAAATCGACAATGATCCTCTGCATTACCAGAGCATCTATGCGCGGATCAAGGTGCTGACGGACAAGGGCAAGGATCTGGCGACGGTCGATCTGCCGTATTTACGCAGCGAATATAAAATCACCAACATCTCAGGGCGAACGATTCATCCCGATGGAACGCGGCAAGCGGGTCCGCTGCTGCTGGTGAGGCCGCGCGTGTTGGGCAGCGACGCACGCGACGTGCCGGGAGTGATGGATGGCGAAGCGCGTATGTATCCGATTGAATTAGGTCATCCCGGGGTGTGGACGGACAGTTACGACATAAGACTACCGGCAGGTTACACCCTGGATGAGGCGCCGGATCCGGTTAACCTGGATTTGCCGTTTGCGAGCTATAGTTCGACGGTGGCGGCGAAGGGCGATGTGCTGCACTTCGAGCGCGAGTACGTGGTGAAGCAGGTGGATGTCCCGGCGGCGCAGGCGGCAACGTTTCGCGAGCTGGAAGACGCCATTATCGACGATGAAAAAGGCATGGCGGTGCTTAAGAAGCAATAACGACAGTTTGCATCGCCGGGCTCTCTGCGTCATCCATTGATTTATGGATCATCCGCTTTTTTCTCCCCTAAAAATACGGTCGGTGGAGTTTGCCAATCGCGTCGGCGTGTCACCGATGTGCGAGTACTCGTCTGAGGACGGATTTGCCAATGACTGGCATCTGGTTCACCTGGGTTGCCGCGCCCAGGGTGGGGCAGGGCTGGTGATGACGGAGGCCTCCGCGGTGCTTCCGGAGGGCCGGATTTCGCCGGCTGACCTGGGCATCTGGAAGGATGAGCATATTCCCGCACTGGCGCGCATTGTGAAATTCGTTCACTCGCAGGGCGCGCGGGCTGGAATGCAAATAGCGCATGCGGGTCGCAAGGGGAGCATGGCTTCGCCGTTCGGGCCGGAGGGGCTGGTGCGAGCTGAAGATGGCGGTTGGCAGCCGGTGGGTCCGAGTGAAGTGGCTTTCGCGCCGCATTATGGCCTGCCGCGGGCTCTGGAAGAAGCGGGAATTGCCGCGGTGATCGAGGGATTTCGCGCCGCGACGCGCCGGGTGCTCGAAGCCGGATTTGACGTGGTGGAGATTCACGCGGCGCACGGGTATCTGCTGCACGAATTTCTTTCTCCGCTGGCAAACAAGCGTACAGACGACTACGGCGGGAGTTTTGAGAATCGGGTGCGGTTGCTCTTGCAGGTGGCCAGAGTTGTACGCGCTGAATGGCCCGCAGAATTGCCGCTGTTTGTGCGCATCTCGGCAACAGACTGGGCCGAAGGGGGATGGAACGCAGACGAATCAGTGGAGCTGGCGCGAAAATTGCGCGGGTGCGGCGTGGATCTGGTGGATGTGTCGTCGGGAGGTCTGGTTTCCTATGCAAAGATTCCTGCGGCGCCGGGATACCAGGTGCCGTTTGCGGCGCGGATACGG
>JASHOY010000054.1 GCA_030038435.1 Acidobacteriaceae bacterium
TTGTCGGGCGGAAGAAACAGTTGCGCGGTGAGCAGATTGTGGGGATTGAATCCGGAGCGTACGTTCGTCAGTCGAAGAAAGCTGTTTAACAGCAGCCCAGCAGCCACCAGCAGGACTGCGGCGGCTGCAACTTCGCCGACGGCGAGCAGATTGCGCAGGAGAGCGCTTTTCCGCGAACCTGTGGCCTGAAGCTGTCCAAGTCGTATGGACTCGCTGAGGTTTGGACTGGCAATCACGAGGATGGGCGCGAAGCCGGCGAGGGCGCCGGCGAAAAGAGACACCGCGACGGTAAAAGTAAACGAGACGGCGTCCACCTGGAGATCTCGCGCATTGAGCAGGACCCGGGGCACGAAAGAACGAAGAAGCATGACGCCGCCGAGGGTACCCGTCCAGCCGAGCACGCCGCCGGCGGAGGAGAGAAGCACGGTTTCGATCAGGAGCTGCCGCACCAGTCGAGAGCGCGATGCACCGAGAGCCGCGCGCAGAATGAATTCGCGCGAGCGGACGGAGCCGCGCGAAAGTTGCAGGTTGGCAAGGTTCGCGCAGGAGATCAGGAGGATGAAGCCGACGGCCGCCATCAGCATGAGAAGTGGGTCGCGGAGATTGCCAGTCAGGCGATCGTGCAGAGACACCAGGCTCAGACGAGAATCCTGGTTGAATCGGGCGAAGAATTTCGGAAGCAGCGGCAAGGTGTGGTCGTCGATGAGGGAAAGATCGGCTTTTGCCTGAGCGAAGGTGACGCCCGGTTTCAGCCTAGCGATGACATCGAGATACCAAATTGAGGTGCTGGCGTCGGCCGGCGCCGCGAGGGGGAGAAACACCTGCGGTTGGCTGCCGGAGGTTGGAAATTCAAAGTCAGCGGGCAGCACTCCGACGACGGCATATTCTTTGCCATCGAGAATGATCGGCCGCCCCAGGATGTTTGGATCGGCGGCGTATCGCGATTGCCAGAGTCCGTTGGTCAGGATGGCCGCATGCGGACCGCCTGGACGATCCTCTTCCGGTATAAAGCTTCGACCACGTGCCAGTTCCGTATCCAGCACAGAGAAAAAACTCGCGGACACACGGGTTCCGCGAACCCTTTCAGGAATACCTCCTCCCGTGACCGTAAAACTTCCCCCTGGTTGGGCCGCAGCGATTGCTGAGAAAACGTGATTCTGATCGCGCCAGGCGAAATACGCCGGATGGGGCACAAAGCTGGTGTGAGTCTCTCTCTTGGGGAACTGAAGCGTTGGCCAGACCAGACGGCCTGGTTCCCTGTAAGGGAGCGGCCTCAATAACACGCTGTTAACGACAGAAAAGACGGCGGTGTTCGCGCCAATCCCAAGCGCTAGAGTAAGGAGCGCGGCCAGTGTGAAGCCCGGTGCATGACGAAGTTGGCGGAGACCATATCGAACATCCTGCAGCGTTGTTTCCAACCACAGGGTTCCGCGGCGTTCACGGCAGTCTTCTTTGATCTGTTCCATGCCGCCGAATTCGAGCCGCGCGAGACGGCGGGCCTCGTCCTCCACGACGCCGGATTGCATCAGGTCAAGGACCCGGGAATCGAAATGAAAGAGGAGTTCTTTCTCCAGATCCTTCTCCAGCCGTTTGCGAGTGAAGAGCCTGCGCAGCCAGCTCATCCGATTCCCTCCGCGGTTCCCGTGAGGATGAGACCTACAACATCGGTAAGGCGAGCCCAGTTCTCGGTTTCCGTCTTCACGTGGGCTCGGCCCCTGGCCGTGAGTTCATAAAACTTCGCCTCCCTACCGGTTTCCGTAGGCTTCCAGCGGGAAGCGAGAAACTTTTTGTATTCGAGCCGATGGAGGGCGGGATACAAAGAACCCTGCTGAACGCACAATACCTCGCGCGACATCTGCTGCATCCTCTGTGCGATGGCATAGCCGTGAATGGGGCCAAGGGCAACGATCCTCAGAATGAGCAAATCGAGGGTACCCTGCGGGAGTTCGAATCTGGTTTCAGCCTTCATGCCTGGAGGTTTCTACCTATACACATCCTACATGTAGAAGGTCAAGGCATCTCAATCATGGCTCGGGTCTGTCGGAACGCCGGCCATGCTTCCTCGCCGGAAGTTGGCCGCTTCAATTACGGTTGTGCCGAGTATTCTGACCTGTCCTTCTGGAAAATGCTTTCTGTCCCTTCATGCGAACGGGGGAGATTCCGCAGGGGCGTCCCGGCTACACAATCGTAGGTTTCAAAAAGAAAACGGAGTAGCGGCCCCACAAACGCGTCTTGGCTGCCTTTAACCCACAGAAAAGGTGTGTGACGAGGTGAGCAATGACTCCAGGTCAAACGCGTATCCGCGATCTTGAGCTGCTTCTCGTGTTGAGTCAAGAGGGCAACATGACGCGCGCGGCTACGCGGCTCGCGATCAGCGAACCGGCCCTCAGCAAGCAACTGCGGAAGCTGGAGCAACGGCTCCGGCTCAAGCTGTTCGAGCGGGGCAACGGCGGCGTGGTCACGACTGCCTCCGGCCAAGCGTTTGTGGCGCACGCCTACGACTGCTTCCACGCGTTCCATCGCGCTGTGAATGAGGCGCACGACAGCCAGTTTGGTGAACAGCACAGGCTGAGAATCGGCGCATCCTCCTACCTGTCAAACCGTTGGCTGGAGCGTCTGCAGTCCGTCGACTTCCGTTCGCACCGCAAGGTCTCGATCGAAATGGCCACTGGTTTCACATTCGATATGCTCGGGCGACTTCGATCAGGTGAGATCGACGTTGCTCTTGTCGAGTCACCGCCCGGGAATGCGGCGGTTTCGACCGTGCGCGTTGCCAATGACTCCTTCATGATCGTCATGCTCAGGGAGCATCCCTTGGCTGGAATGAAGTCGGTGGAACTGCTCGACGTGGCGGAGTTCCCTTGGGTGTTCTTCGAACGGAGGGTCCACCCGAGCCTCCACGACGGGATTTTGAGGAGAATGCAGGAGAAGAATCTGCATCCGCGGATTCGCCATCACGTGACCCAAGCCGATCAGGTGCCGGTGATCCTCGGGGAAGATTCCGCCATTGCTTGGCTCACGCCGGCGGGCGCCGAGCGAATCGTCGGAGACCGCTTAACGGCTGTGCCGTTGCGAGATCCCGAGATTCGACTGGAGATCCATATGGCGACGCTGGCGGCCAACAAATCACCCGTGGTCAGCGAGTACGTGCGCAGGTTCGTAAGGGGGGCCGAAGAGGACCGTGGGCCGGTCCAGTTGAGGCTGCCGATCGATCAAAACCAGGCGGCTTAGGATTCGATTTGATTTTCTATTGCCTATAATGACAACACTGGTGGTCAATCCCCCTTCGGGCAGATGCTCGCGAATGCCGCCAAGCGAACCGCACTGGGAAGAGCTGACATGGAGTTGGGCCTGGTCGACGGGGCGCACTTCTGATCAGAAACTGGAACCAGCCGCCAGAGCGGCGTGGTCATACGCTCTTCTTTGCGCCTGGGTTTATCTAAATGACCGCGATTACGCGCATGACCTGATGGACCATGCTGTGCAGAATGCCGCTGGTTACCTCAGCCGACATCCGGAATCGCCTGACTGGAAGCTCATCGCGCGGATCAAAAGCGTGCTCCGCCGACGAGCGAAGCAGGCCGCTCACAAGCGCAGGCTGGAAATATCTTATGGGTCACTCCGCGACCTTGAGGGCCTGCTTATCGAACCGCCGTATCTGGAGCAGCGTTCGATAGCCAGGGAATTGGTCTCTCGGCTATCGCCCCTCGTGCAGTCGGTTCACAACCAGCGCCAGCTCGGGTACACATGGCGGGAAATTGCAGCAGAATTGGAGCTGGATCATACCGTCGTCCGCCGTGCCTACTTTCGGGAGTTAGAATCTTTGCTGCGCATTGTCTCCCGGTCTGGAGAGTCTCCACGATGAGCTTGATTGGGCGAGGATCCTCGCGCGCCGAGGACCGCTTTGAAGCGTGGCTCAAACGGATGCATCGGGAAAGGGTGCTCTCCGGCGAATCGGAGCCGGTCGGCGCATGCCCGAACGAGGCTTTCCTGCGCGGCCTAGCTCGGCGATCGAAATCGATCTCGCTGAACGATCCGCGCATCGATCATGCTGCAAACTGCCAGAATTGCATGAATCGCATCCTGGCCATGCGCCAAAGCGTCCGCTCGGAGAGGAAGAGGCTGGCACTTGGTTTGTCGGCTGCGTGCCTCGTGGCCATCATCGGAGCGATTGCATGGCTTCAGTACGAGAACCATCATCGGCAGGCGGTGGCCACCGCTGCGCCGATATCGAAAACGGTAGACCTGTGGAACACGGGCACGTACCGGGGCGAGCGGCCCGGCCAATTGCAATCCGTAGTTCTGCCTGCCGCGCAGGTGCGTCTGACGATCGTTCTTCCGCAATTCAGCTCACCGGGGCAGTACCTTGTTGCCGTGACGCGCGATCAGAGTGGGAACGGCGTGATCGCGGAGGGACTCACAACTGCCGACGACATCAAAGGACAGGAGAAGGTCTCGGTGGCCATCGACCTCCGCAGCGCCAAAGCTGGCGCATACTTCCTCTCCACCACACACGAACAGGATCAGGCGGCCTATTATTATCCACTCCAGATTGAATAGGCTCCCTATCGCTCGTTGATCGCCGATCCTCACTCGTACTTCAGCGCGACCAGGGGGTCGACACGCATGGCTCGCCGGGCCGGGATACAGCTTGCCACAAACGAGACGGCGATGAGTGCTCCGGCGGCCAGTGCGAGCGACCATGGGTCGATCGGCTTCACGCCAAATAGGAGTTGTTGAACGAGCCGGGTAATCCAGATTGAGCCGAGAAGGCCTGCCGAAATTCCGAACCCCAAGACAATTGCCGTGTCACGTATAACGAGGCGAAGAATCGAGCTCTGCTGCGCGCCAAGCGCCACGCGAATGCCAATCTCGTGCGTGCGCTGCGTGACCACGTAGGCCATCACTCCGTACAAACCAATGGCGGTGAGCATAAGCGCGAGACTGCCGAAAAACCCCGAAAGAACAGCCATCAAATGCTCCTGGACAACGGAGTCGTCGGCTGCCTGCTTTAGAGTGGTGAACTGCAGCGATGCAGGTCGGTTGACGCTGCCCATCGCCTCCCGGATGGTGGGAATCAGCGCAGACGGCGGCAGTGTAGTGCGAATCTCAAAGGTAGTGTCTTCGCTGACATTTTTCTGTATCTGGGACAGCGGAAAATACGCTTCGGGTGCGGGTTGTTCATTGAGCGAACTGTACTTCGCGTCCTGCACTACTCCGATGATTTCCATGGGCTGCCTGAGCATCTCACGCGTCCCGGAATGGTCTGTACCGGCCATCAGGTGCTGCCCGATCGGGCTTTGGCTGCCGAAGTAACGCCGAGCCAGCAATTGATCGACGACAACGACGGGCGTCGATGTTGGGGAATCGCGCGTGTCAAACGCGCGCCCTTCCAGCAGACGTGTCCGCATGGTCTCGAAGTATCCCGGCGTCACCCAGTTCATCAAGGTGTCTGGGTCGATGCCGGATGGAAGTGGACGTCCGGGAATCGTCACGGCGTTAGACCATTGATTGCCGGAGAGCGGCTCTATCCAACTCTGGCTGGCGGATACAACTCCCGGAATCGCCTGCAATTTAGCAAGCATCAGGCCATAAAGCGGCGAGAGCGCGTGTTCAGGTAGGCCCGCGTTGTGAACATCAGTGTCGACCAATAGAACGTTGTTGCGGTCGAAGCCGGCATTGAGTGTCATTAGGTTGGCGAAAGTGCGGGTGAAAAGGCCAGTGCCAACGAGCAAGATCAACGATAATCCGACTTGCGCCGCAACGATCCAGCGAGCAGATGCCGATTGTGAGCGGCCGCCGGCGGCACGTGCCGAGCCTTCTTTCATTGCGGACATCGCGCCCACACGCGTCGAGCGGAGTGCCGGCAAGATTCCAAAGAGCAAGCCGGCGAGAATGGCGATCACAATTGTGAAGGCGAGCACGCGGCCGTCCATTTTCAGCTCAATAAACACTGGCACCTGATCGGTCGAAACGAGGCGTAGTAGCAGGACGCCACCCCATCGCGCGAAGAAAACGCCGAGTATCGCCCCAGTCCCGGAGAGGACAACGCTTTCGGTGAGTGCCTGACGAACCAGGCGTGCGCGCGAAGCGCCGAGCGACAGGCGCAAGGCAATTTCCTGCTGGCGCGCAGCGGAGCGGGCCAGGGAAAGGCTCGCAATATTGGCACATGCGATCAGAAGGACCAGCCCGACCACGAACATAAGAATTTCCAGCGGGCGCGTGTATTCTTCACGCAGACCGTAGATCCCCCCCGTGCCTGTGGATCCCGGGAGGATGACAAACTTGGAGTTCCGAAAAGCTGTTTGGTGTTTCGCGTCGAAGCTCTGGGGAACCACCGCGCCGAAAAGTTGGGGCGACAGGAGTTTCATGCGTGCATCGGCCTGCGACAGCGCCAAACCCGGCTTGAGGCGCCCCATCATTTCGAGCCACCAGGAAGCACGGTCGCCCAGCATCGAGTTCTTTCCGTCCAGGATGGCTTCTGCGCAAATGGGTATGGCGACGTCAAACGGCATGCCGACTTCTGTGCCAAAGAAGCCACGTTGAACCACGCCGACGATGGGGAAGGCGTGGCCGTTCAGGCGAATGAAGCTGCCGACGGCGCCTTGCGCGCCGGCGTAGCGTGACTGCCAAAACCCATAGCCGAGGACGGCGACGCCGGAACAGCCTCGCACGTCATCAGAAGGGACGAGTAAACGTCCGGTACCGGGACGCACGCCGAGAACGTTGAAGTAATCTCCGCTGGCGTAGATACCATGGATGTCATTGACTTCGCCGCCGTTCGAAAGATTGAACGGTTCAGGTGACCAGGCAATCACACCGGAGAATGCGTCCTGATGGTTGCGAATCTGTTCCCAAAGTGGGTTCGTCGCACTCTGACTGAGATGACCGGACAAGGGACGACGAAATTGGATAAGGGCCAACTGCGTCGGATCTCTCACGGGCAGCATGCGCAGCATGACGGCATCGATGAGACTGAAAATCGCGGTGTTTGCGCCGATGCCCAACGCCAGAGAAAGTAGCGCGATGCCCGTGATGAGGGGTGTTTTGCTCAGAATGCGAGCCGCAAAGCGAATATCCTGGAAGACACCCGAGAGGAAACTGGCAGTGTTCGCTCCCGGCATGACAGGCTCCCGGTCAAAATTCCTCTTTTCTACTGGCCTGAGGCTGAGGGCGAGAAAATCACCCTCTTTCAGTTCATCAAGGGCGGTGCGGAATGCCGCGTCTTCCGATTGACCGCTCGCGATGAGTTCCCGATAGCGGTCATCGAGATGCTGAGCAAGTTCTTCGACAATTTCCGCCTCCCGCACTGGGGAAAGCTTCAACAGAGCGAGTCTCCGGAGAATCTCTGGTTTCCACTCAGGCATTTTCAACCCCGGTGATACGGTTGATTGCGATGACAAATGCTTGCCAATCGCGCCGTTGCAAAGCCAGAACCTTCTGTCCCTGGCGGGTTAGCGTGTAGTAGCGTCGGCGACGCTGGCCACTCTTCTCAACCCATCGACCCTGAACCCAGCCGCGCTTCTCCAGACGGTAGAGCAGCGGGTAAAGTGACGCGACATAGAAGCGCACCGCGCCTTCCGACCGTTGCTCGATGAGCTTCGAGATCTCATATCCGTGGCGGGGGCGGGTTTCGATAAGCGAAAGGATTAACAGTTCGGCGCTTCCTCGTTTCCATTCGGTCTGTGACGATGTGGTGGCCATATATGGTCTCACAACATATTGAACGACAATGACTCGCGGAAGTCAAGGGGCACTCCCTAAGCGTGGACCTGCGATCCCGAGCCGGGAATGACTGCTGAAGCTTGAGCGACATCGGTCCTCGCGGAGCACCGGTCGCCATTGCTCTCACCGTAAGCCCGATGGAGAGGGCGGGGTTCGCACCCAGTACCCCTGGGAGCCTTGCGTGTATGGAGCGTTAAGTCGCGCGGGCAGTAGCCCTGTTGTGGAAAGAATTGATTGCGTGATCGAGTTGTCGGTCCCTACCCAGCGACCGCCGATCCGACCAATCGAAGTCGATCGCACAATCCGGCTTGATCGGGGTCCCCTCGAGTACCGATCCCTTCCACGTGTAGTACGATCCTGTGGGTAGCGCCAGCCTAAATCCTTTGCTGAGGTTGACTGACGTTGCGGAGAGAAGTCGCCCTGCGGTTTTCTCTCCGATGATCGTAGCCAGCTTGTTCTCCAGAGCGAAGGCGACGATCATCTCGGCAGCGCTCGCCGTGTGGCGATCCACCAAAAGGGCAATGCGTCCGTGGAAGGGCATCGGCCCCAAGCCCTCAGTTTCGAGAACGATCGACTTCTTCGAAAGCATCGCGGGAGCGTATCGCACCCCGAGCAACCATAGATTCCTGGGGGATGGCGGAATTCGCGAGAAACGGGGAAAGCTCAGCTTCTCGGTTTCCAAATTGGCCGTGGTCCGCCTCCGGTCGAGGGCAAAGCCGACCGGGACTCTGTCTGGAGTGAGGTAGCTCATCACTCGCAATGCTGCGATTCCGCCTCCGGTGTTTCCCCGGAGATCGACGATGAGGCTGTCGACACCGCCCAAGCTCGCAACTGCTTCGGATATCTGATTGGCGACGACAACTCCGACCATGCCCGGAAACATGGCGATCTTCAGATAGCCGAGACCCTCGCCAAGTCGTTTCGCCTCGACCAGCGTTGGCTCGATGAAATGCAACTTCTTGCCGCTGGGTCGCGCCACCTCGACTGAAACCGTCTTCTTCTTATCGTCGTTCGCGACAAATTCTACAGCGGTCTGCTTTCCCATCGGGAAAACTGGGTGCTCAGGCGGCACGATCTCCCGGCCGTGAACGCGGAGAAGGATGTTTCCCGGTTCGATGCCGGCGTTTGCCGCGGCGCCGCCGGCGTGAACATCCTGAAAGATCCAGCGCTTTCCGTAAGGCGTTTCATCCGCAAGGTAGGTTGCGCTCAACGCTGCGCGGCTAGAGGCACGGCGGGCTGTGCCGTGAAAGAAGCCCAGATGAGAGGTATGCAATTCGGCTAGCAAATCGCTTATCGCCTGCTCAAAGGCATCGGCGCTGGTTGCACTTTCGATGATCGGCCTCTGTCTCTCCACGGCCGCATTCCAGTCAGCATTCAGCTTTTCGGGTGCGTAGAACCGCTTTCGCAGGGCAGCCAGCACATTCTCAAGGATCGTATGGCGGTCTTTCTCCGTAAGCTGAATCGACGTTTCAGGTGCTGCAAGGGCGGTTGTCGTCATTGGGTGCTGCTCCTGAGGGAGTAGTCTGCTGACGTTCGATGGAAAAGGCTGCCGCTGGGTTCGCCGTCCAGCTCGAACCCTGCCCAGAAATACGGTGCCTGACCCGATTTCAGGCTATCGAGTTGTGCCTCGCGCAGGGCGTCCGCCTTCGCCTCGCCGCGTGCGAGGTGACGATAGAAGTCGATCATGAGCTGCGCGGTCGCGGCGTCGTCGACCTGCCAGAGGGTGGCGACGACGCTTTGAGCCCCGGCATCGATAAATGCATTCTCGATATTCGCGACTCCCTCTTCGCCGACCGGCCCAACGCCCGTATCGCAGGCGGAAAGAGTGACGAGATCGGCGTTGAGGTGGAGCTGTCTGATCTCGCGCACCTGAAGCAGTCCGTCATCGATGGGCGGCGTCTCAGGCGCAAAGACCAGGGCAGAGCGATCCGGGAATTCGGGGTCAGCGTATCCGTGAAGAGCCAGATGGATGACTTCGTATTGATCGAGCGGAAGACGTTTGAAATTGGTCTCAGTCGCCTGTGTACCCAGCAAGACGGTCTTCGGCGGTGCGAAGTCTGTCGCGATAGTCTCCACCTCGTTACGGCTTTCAGGTAGCGCGACGAGTTCGCGGCGGTCCGGGCCTGAGATCGCGCGGCGAATGCTGGCGATCATCGTGACCGGCGGCGGCCTGGAAACCCACGCCGCGACTCCAAGGTACGAAGGGCCGCTATGCGTTGAATCGATGTTCCGGTGTCGTAACAAGCCGAGCACAGTCCCTGACGGCGCCACGCTCACGGTGTGGGAGACGGCGACGTACCGGCCCGAATCAACCAGGGCGGCAAAAGGCAGCAGGTCCAGCTTGCCATCGGGCACCAGAATGAGATCATCCTTGGTCTTGTATTCGGGAATTCCGCCCAACAGTCCGTCAAATAGCTGCTGTGCTAGTGGCCAGTCCGCGCTTCCCTTGATCAGCTCTGAGCGATATTGCGCGGCCTCTTCCTCTAGCTGCGGTTTCGGCGGCAGCACGTAGGAGTGGACGGCGCTTCGAGTCACCGCGAGCGCATAGGATTCTGGCTCCCCCAGAACATATTCAACGAAGAGCTCTGATGGCCGGAGATCCTGCTGCAGCTTGTTCAGTGGGACCGGATCGGGAGGGGTATCGATGTCTTTGTAATCCGTGCCAATCTGTTGTTCAGTCGAATAGATTGCATCGAGAATTCGGCCCCTCGCCGCAGAGCCGTCAGTATCAAGCAATTGCACGTTGAGGCTGGACAGATGCAATTCGGCGGGGCTGGGCGCGTGCGGAGCAATGACATCGTGGTGCGAGAGCGCCTGTGCCTCAATGCGGCCACGCGCGCGCTCGATTACGTGAAACGCATCGGCAAGCCTGCCCTGGTCGCGCAGCGAAGCGAAATAGCCCGCATAAACAGTGCTCAGCTCGTTCAGCAACTGTCGCTCGATCATCGGTGTCGGAACTCTGCTCAGGAGCGCGTCCAGCAGATCGGCGCTTTTCCCATAAAGGTCGTTCGACTCTTTCACCTTGCCCATCCGTGCGAGGATATCCGCCTTGATTCCAAGGTTTCGAGGAACGAAGTAGAGCTCATCTGGAATGTGCTTGTCGGCGTCAATGGCTTCGTTGATCGTGGTCAGAGCCGGTTGCAGTGCTCCCTGGTGGAGGTAGGCCCTTGCCAGAAGTCCGCCGGTCTCGCTGATGCCGCGCCAGTAGGAAAGCTGCTTCGCGTATTGAATTCCTTCCTGATAGTCGGAGATGGCTAAGTCCCAGTTGCCCATCCGCTGGTAGACGCCGGCTCGGACACGGTGAAGGTCGTACAAATGGCCCGCCAGATGATAAGCGGAGACGCGTTTCATTTCGCTGGCCGACAATGCCAGCGCGGCTTTGTACTGTCCCAGTCCGCTCAAAGCCTGGATCTTCGAGGTAATCGCGATGGTCGGATACGCCACGCCCGGTGTCTTCCTGGCCACGCGGATCGCCTCATTCAGCGGCCCCAGCGCCTCCTTGTACTTGCCCAACTCCACCAGACCTGTGCCGTACATGCTTGCGTATCGAATGTGAGCGGCCGGGTCGTCGATCTTCGCAATCATCCAGGCTTTCAGAACGTCCTTCTTTGCTGTGGCGATATCGCCCAGCAGGAATGCCGCGATGCCCTGCTCCCCGATGGCGCGGGTTGCCAACAGGTAATGATGACGATGCAGCGCCAGCTGCTCGACTTGCGCCCAGGTCTGACGCGCCATGCCGGCGTCGTAGTTTACCTCCAGCATTCCCAGAATGGTCAGAATGCGCAGCCGGGTCTCCCGGTCCCCCGCCGCGGGTAGGGTCAGATCGTGGCGCAAGACAGCGATTTGCTGCGGAAACGTCGTTGAGGATTCGCTGCGCGCGGGTATCTGGCTGACTCGCGCATAGAGGGCTTTCGAGAGCAGGTGCTGTTGCGTGAATTGGATTTCGGCGCTGCGGTAAAGCGGCGCGGCCCCAATCCAGTTATTGAGCCATGCCATCTCATCGGCATGCTTCAGCAGCGCCTCTGGAGCGTTGGGATTCCGCCGCCGGAAGACTTGATACCCAACGAAGCCCAGTAGGGTCGTCAGCAGCAAACCGGAAGCGATGCGAACGGTGGGGGAAGAAGCGATTCGCATAACGCCCCATTTACTTGTGCGTTAATGATGCCATATTCCCAATTACGGATCAATTAAGGCGGGTACCGGATCGGGAGGCTCTCCGCAGAGGATGGCATCGGCTTGTTCCGTTTACACTGTTCGACATGGACACAGCCCAACTGATTTCCGAAATCGACTCCGAAATCTCCCGCCTCCAGCAAGCACGCGCACTTCTCGCCGGCGGCCGTACAGTCGACCGCGCAAAGCCACGCGGAGGCAAGCGCATCCTTAGCGCCGATGCACGGGCGCGGATCGCTGCAGCGCAGCGGAAACGCTGGGCGAAGCAAAAGTCTGCTGCAAAAAAGAGCGCCTGACCACCACTTGCACAGTCCTGAGCAGTAATCGAGGAAATCGCTCGGTTACCGATGGCCACCCAAAAACTCGACGCCTCATTCCGACCGAAGC
>JASHOY010000055.1 GCA_030038435.1 Acidobacteriaceae bacterium
GCTCCGGCTTCTACGGCGATGCGCACCATCTCCACCAGAAAGTCGCGATCGGAACGCGTGGCGTCTTCCGGAGAGAACTCGACATCGTCGCAAAGCGACCGCGCCAGCCGCACCGATTCGCCGCATAAGTCCAGCGCCTCCGCACGACCGATCTTCAGCTTGTACTCGAGATGCAGGTCGCTGGAAGCGAGAAAGACATGGATGCGTGCGCGATCGGCAAACTGCAGCGCGCGCGCCGCCATCTCGATGTCCTCTGTTTTGGCCCGCGCCAGCGAGGCGATGCGCGGCTTGCGGATGGCCTGGGTGATGGTCGAGATGGCGGCGAAATCGCCCTCCGAGGCCATGGCGAAACCGGCCTCGACAATATCCACGCCCAGGTCTTCGAGGGCGTGCGCCATGGTCAGCTTTTCCTGCGTAGTCATGCTGCAGCCCGGCGACTGTTCGCCGTCGCGCAGGGTGGTGTCGAAGAAGAAGACGCGGTTTGAGCTCATAATGCGGTTCGCCTGATGCGGGGAAGCCCACTGCCAGCAAAGTCAGTTTCTCGTATTTGACGGTATAAGGCAAATTTATTCTCTTTGGGGAGTCTATTAGAATTGCTTATGGACCTTGACCAGCTCGAAACCTTTCTTGCGGTCGCAGAAGAGCGCAGTTTCTCCCGCGCCGCCTTGCGCCTGCACCGGACCCAGCCGGCGGTCAGCCAGGTGATCCGCAAGCTCGAAGAGTCAGTGGGCGAGACGCTGCTTGACCGCGCGGCGCGCGATGGCTCTCTGACCGCGGCGGGCACATTGCTGCGCGAATATGCGGTGCGCCTGCTGGCGCTGCGGCGCGAGGCATCGAGCGCGCTGGGAGAGCTTAAGAACCTGGAGCGCGGCCGCCTGCAGCTTGCGGCCAACGAATACACCTGCATGTATCTGCTTCCCGCGCTCGACCAATTCCGGCGCAAATTCCCGCAGATCAGCGTCACCGTGCAGCGCATGCTGGCTTCGCGGATTCCCGATGAATTGAACCTGCGCAGCTTCGAGCTGGGCATCATCTCGTTTCGCCCCGATCCGGGGCCGTTCCGCACTATCGGGGTTTATGCCGACAGGCTGGCTTTGATCGTCGGCCGCAAACATCCGCTGCACGATGCCAGGCGCGTATCCATCAATGATCTGGGCACGGAGGCCTTCATCGCGCACAACGTCGCCTCGCCTCTGCGCCGCAAGGTGATTGAAACTTTCCAGCGCTATCAGACCCCGCTGAACATGGTGATTGAATTGCCCACCATTGAGGCCATCAAACGCTTCGTGGCCATGGGCAATGGAGTGGCCCTGGTTCCACATCTCACCGTGGCACGGGAACTGGAATCCGGAGATCTTGTGGAGATTCCGGTGAAAGAATTGGAGATCCGGCGCGTGTTGCGCATCGTACATCGCCGCCAGGTCACTCTTTCTTACGCCGCCCGGGCGTTTCTCAGCACGCTGCGGGCGCTGGCCCAGGATCAAGGGCCGCCGTTCTACTACCACGTGGAGCGGGCGGGATAAAAAAACGGGACGAAGGGAATGCGGGAGTGCGTCCCCCGTCTTTCGATTCCCGATCGCAATGACCCGCGTCTATAGCAGAGACGGTTTCACGCCCATCCACCACGCGCCGGCCCGCTTTGGCCAGTTACAATGCTGAGAGCGGGGCCCGGTTCGGACCGTGGCGCCGGAATCGATGAGCTCGATGCCAGCCGCAGGGTTGCGCAGTCCAAGAGGTTCAGGAGCGAATGAAGAAGATCGCATTGATAGCATTACTACTGGCGGTGAGCGCGGTTGCCTGCCGCGCCCAGGAAAGCCGCCAGGACATGAGCCTGAGCGGAACGTCGCTTATTGAGCCGTTCATGGCCTCATCCACCGATGTACAAGTCGACTCTAGTCCCGCATACGGGGCGTTGCTCAGCTACCGCTTCATGATCACGCCTACCAGCGCGCTCGAGGCCAACTATGGAATCACCTACGAGAACACCATCAGCTATTTCGCCAACCCGAATCATTACCATATATTGACCCGCACCCAGGAAATGTCGGGAGCTTATGTGCGCTCCTTCGTCTACAAGAATTGGAATCCCTTCATTGAAGGAGGACCGGCTGGGCTCATCTTCCTGCCCATCCGCAATACGGGCACCAATACCTTGGACGCCAAGCAGCAAACGTCGGTGGGTGGCATTTATGGCGCCGGCTTTGCATATGAGATCAGTCCCAGCTTCGACATACGCGCAGAGTACCGCGGGTTGGTGACGAAGGTGCCCGACTTCGGCGACTCGCAATTGTCGACCAAGCGCTGGTACAACATCTTCGAGCCAGTCATCGGCGTCGCCTACCACTTCTAAAATCCTGAATGCGACGCGGGAAGAGGACGGCGCATGCCGTTCCCTTCTTGCTGCGTATAGCTTTTGATTGTTCAATGCCGGGCTTCCCGGTACCGTCCCAGTTCCTTCACCATCACGCAATGGGAGCGTAAAGCGGCAATCGCCCGTTCCCCCTCCCCGGCAGAAGCAATCTGGCAATCGACGTAAAAGACGTACTCCCAGGGTTTGCCCGGAACGGGCCTGGACTCGATCTTGGTCAGGTTGGTCCCTAAGGCGGCGAGTTCTTTGAGGGCATCCACGAGCGAGCCGGGACGGTGCTCGATGGAGAAGGCCAGGCTTATCTTGTTCGCGTTTGGATCCACGCCCGCATCGGGGCCGCGCCGAACCAGAAAAAACCGCGTAAAGTTCTCAGAATTGTCTTCAATATCGGAGGCAAGAATCTGCGCACCGTAATACCGGGCCGCGGCCTCACTAGCGATCGCAGCCGCCGGCCGGTCGTCCGACTCCATGATCTGCTTTACGCTGCCGGCCGTGTCGTAGAAGGCCAATGCCCTCATCTTCGGGTGTTCGGCGAGAAAACGGCGGCACTGCGCCAGCGCCACGGGGTGCGAATACACACGCTCGATCGCTTCCTCCGCAACCCCCGGAACCACGATCAAATTGTGCCGGATGCGCAGCAGTGTCTCTCGCTCCGCTTTGACGTCGTGGCTGAGAAGAAGATCGAAGTGCTCGGATACGGAGCCGGCGAGGCTGTTTTCTATGGGGATTACGGCGCCATCGGCATCGCCGCGGGTCAGCGTTGCAAAGACCTCGGCGGAGAGCGCGCAGGGAATGATCTCCGCACCTGGAACCAGCTTGAGCGCGGCTTCATGGCTGAAAGAGCCGGGTTCCCCCTGGATGGCGATCTTCATGGCGCGTCCGATATGCGTCCTCAATGCTTGCCGGCTAAAAATCGCCGGCGCTCAAATTGTTGTTTACCGTCTCAACCACAGATCGGCAGCCACAAAGCCCAGAAACACCATTGCAATCACGCCATTCATGGTAAAGAACGCGGCATTGAGCCGGCGCAGGTCGCGCGGGGAAACGATCGAGTGCTCGTAGGCCAGAAGGGCGGCGACGGCGGCCACTCCCAGCCAGCCCAGCAACGCAAAGTGAAACAAACTTCCGAACCAGATCAGCAAGCCGAGCATGGCGGCATGCATAAGCCGGGCGGCCCAGAAGGCGGCGGGAATTCCCAGCGACTGGGGCAGGCTGCGCAGTCCTGAAGCGCAATCGTGTTCGTAGTCCTGACAGGCATAGAGCACGTCGAAACCGCCAACCCAGAGGGTTACTGCCGCGGTGAGCACGAGGATGCGGGGATCGAGGCTGCCGCGCACCGCGATCCAAGCCGCGGCGGGCGCCAGGCCCAGCGCCAGACCGAGGACGAGGTGGGACCAGCGCGTGAAGCGCTTCATGTAGCTGTAACCCAGCAAAACCAGCAGCGCCAGGGGCGAGAGATAGAGGGTGAGCCGGTTCAACTCCGCCGCGGCGGCAATCAAGACCAGGGCCGCGATGCAAGTGAAACCCAGCACGAATTGTCGAGAGAGCAGGCCGGCAGGTATGGCGCGGCTGCGGGTGCGCGGATTGGCCGCGTCCAGTTCCGCGTCGGCCCAGCGGTTAAAGGCCATGGCGCAGGAGCGTGCCGCCACCATGGCGACCAGGATCCAGACCAGGGTTCTGAGGGTGGGCAGGCCGTGAGCGGCCAGCAGAGCCGCGGTCAGGGCGAAGGGCAACGCAAAAATGGAGTGCTCCCACTTGATCATCTCCAGCGTAGTGCGCGTCTTGGAAAAAATGCCCGGCATTGGCGGCCCTATCTGGCAGTTTAACCGACCGGGCATGGTGCGAAAGCGCGGTCGAAGAGGGCCTCCGGTGGTGCCGCTTCCAATTACGCCCAACCGCACTTGAGGCTGTTCAGCGATAACGACGGGTGGCTTTGATGACCACGGAAAAGACGCCGGACTCGTCACGGGCTACGAGCAGGGAGACGTGGCGATTGACGGCAATTTCGGCCTGGAGGAGTTGCTGGCCGGTGGTGTCGACGTCGGTGGCATAAGTGAAGGTCACGTTGCGGCCAAATTGCTCCTGCACGGTGATGCGTGAAGTCGAGTTGCCCAGGGCGCCCAGATAATTAGGATCGATCTTGACTGATCCGGCGCCGAAGAGTTTCTGAATACGGCTGCTGACGGTGGCATTGAGCGCGCCACCGAGGATGGCGTCGGTGGTGGGACTGGCGAGCGCCTGCTCCTGCTGGGCGGTGTAGAGGCGCTCCTGATTTTGGGTGTGGCCCAGGGCCAGAAGCGAAATTACATCCGCCTCGGGAAGGGGCGGATCGCTGCGGGGATTGATGGTCAACCGCGCCGGAGTGCCGTGTACATCGAGGGTAACGTCATAATCGCTCACCCGTGCCGTGGCGGTAAGATCGATGTTCGGTTCAATGCGCACCGGGTTGGTGAAGGTGACCTCGCCGCGCTCGAGTTCATAGCGCGTGCCGGCGATGGTGGCGGCGCCTTCGGTAATTGACACGCGGCCGAGAAGGGAGGGATTGGCCACGGTGCCGCGCAGGTGCAGATCCACGTCGCCGGCGAGCTTGGCGTATGCGTTCTGAAAATTCAACTGCGGCGACGAGGCCACGTGTACGTCAAGGCGAATGTGGTTGGAGGGCGCTTCCGGCGGGGCAATCGTTTCCACCGCAGCGTTGGCCTGCGCAGCCAGCGTTGCAATGTCAAGCGTGGGACTCACGGTAAAGCGGGTGATGAGCACGTTTCCGGAGAGCAGAAGGTTATTTTGCGGCCCCTCAAGATGGAGGTTGGCATCTGCCAGCGAGCTGATGCCCTGGGGATAGCGAATGCGGATTCCCTGCCCCGAGACCCTGAGGTCAGCGAAAATTCCGTGCTGGTAAGCCAGGTAGCCGCTTACGCTCAACAGGCCGCCGCCGCTCATCGCGGTCAGAGTCTTCACCTCGAGCCGGTTCTGGTTGAAGACCAGCGAGCCGTGCAACTGGCTCAGGCCGTTGGGCAGGTCACCCAGCGAAAGCGAACAATCCTGAAAATCGATGCGGCCCTGCAACCTTGGATCATTCACCGGACCGTGAGCCTCGACCTGGAAGGACGTGGTTCCGGCCGCGCTCAGATCCGGGTCAAGCGTTTGGGCCAGCTTGAGATTGATGGAACCCTGCGCGGCAAGATCGAGGCGCCGCCTGCCGCTCAGGTCGAGTTGCCCCTGCGCGTGCATGTCAGTGTCTTCGCCGGTCACGTGCAGCGGATCGAGAGTGATGCGATTGCCGACCAGTATGGCATGCAGGCCGCCTTCGCTCTTCAAATGCACGCTGGCGAGCGTGACCGCCAACTCACGCAGTCGCACCTCGCCGCGTAGTTGGCCGGGGTGAGCCAACGGACCGTCGACGGTCACTGTCCCGGCCAGCGACGAATCGGCGGTCAGACCCTCCACATGAGCCATTTTCAGCAGTGCGGCAACGTTGAATTGCGAAAACGAAAGGCTGGTGTTGGTCGAGTATGTGCCACCCAGAGCGGTCTGCCCGTGCAACAGGAGATCGGCTCCCACCATGCGCGTCGATCCGTCGTAGATAAGCGCGTGTTTTACCGTGTGCGCACTAAGCTGCAATGTGCCGAGCCGCTGGCCGCCGAGAGCCAACGCGGAAAGATTCGCCTGCCCCTGAAAATGAGGATCGTCTGGAGTGCCGGAACCCGAAAGCTTAAATCTCAGCGTGCCTGCCGCATCCAGGCCTTGCCTGCGCAGCCTTGCAATGCGCGCAATTTCGATTCCCGGAGAGCTTGCTTCGAATTGAAAACGCCGCGAGGAGAGATCGTAACTTCCCAAGGCAGAAATTCCACCGGCCGGGCCGCTGATGTTGACCGCGTGCAAATTCAATGCCCGCCCCTCAAGTGTTCCCTCAATGCGCGCATGCTTGAACGGCTCGCCAAAGATGCTTCCGCCTTGCAACTGCACCCAGCCTGACCCGCCCGGTGCATGCAGCGGTCCGGAAATTGCGAGCTTCGCATCCAACGCCCCGGAGACCGGCAAATTCTTGCCGAAGAAGGGCTGCAATTGGTCGATCGGAACATCTTCGGCCTGAAGGTTCGCCTTTAGATTAGAATTCGCGCCGAATTCAAGGCGCTGGCCCGCCGGCGCTTCCAGGCTTCCGCTGAGCACGATGCGCGATTCGCCCTCAGCGAGCAGTGCTTTGCTGGCGGCAATCCGCATGGCCGAGTAGCTCCCGTTTACGTCCGCAGAGTCCAGGTGCAGCAGGCGCGGCTGCGCCAGGGGGTTGTCGCCCGGCGGCGGCAATCTGAGAACCAGTTGCGTGGCTCTCAGCTCTCCGGTGATGTGCGGGTCGGCCAAGGAGCCGGTCCATGAGCCGTGAAAAGCGGCCTGGCCATGCAGCGAGACAGGAATCGCCGCAATCCCCGATTTGCCGTCGTGGTGCAGGCCCAGACTCTGCAGCAGGGTATTGAATTCGCCCAGGCTGCTCGATTCCAGATCGACGGCGATGGCCGATGGACTGCGGATGGGATAAGCGCCTATGCGGCCTTGCGCCTGCAAATGATTCCCAGGGGTTTTCACGTCAAGATTGCGCAAGTCCACCGAGCCGTCACGCTGCGAATAGGTGGCATCGATGTTTCCCACCGCAGGGTTCTCGCCGGCCTGAGTCTGAGCCCCGGCGTCAAGCGCAAGGGTTGCGGAAACCACGGTGGTTTGAGCATCGCCATGCGACCAGGTTGCGCTTGCCGGACCACTCACCAGCGCATTGAAGCCCAGGCGCTGGAAGGGCGGCTGGCTGACAATGGCAAGTATGGTGTCGAGCGCTACGCTTTTGAGCCGGGCAGTGACTTTGCCGTCGACCGGAATGACCGGGGGCTGAGGCTTGGCGACGGCAGCGCGACGGTTCCGGGCCCGAAGCCGGCTTGCCGCGGGCTGCGCTGCTTCAAGCGATGCGGCGCCCGGTACCGGGGGCAACCAGTGATTGAGGACGACGGCGCCGTCAATTTCCCCGCCCTGGCGCAGATGCGCGGCGATTGAGGTAATCGCCAGCTCGTTGGCATCGGCGTGGAGATGCGCGTTGAGCTGCACGCCGGCGGCGTTTACGCCTGGGCCGTCGTAGGCGCCGTTCACGACAGAAACACTGCCATCGACGCGAAACTCTCCGCCGGCTCCGGCGCCGCTCAGGTTCACATGCGCGATGCCCTCAGGGGCAAATGGATAGCCGGTCGTCGGGTCAAGCAACGTCATGTCCAGGTCGCCCGCCGCTTGCCCCTGCCAACGGGGATGGGCGAAGTCCTGAAGCGTCCCGCTGATCTCTAGGCTCGTCGTCGCGTGATTGTCATCGCCGGAAGTGACGTGCAGCGATCGAAGGTTGGCACCCGTTCTCGTCAGATCGAGAACAGCCTGCATACGGCCGTGCGCGGTTTCCGCTCGTGATGGTCGTGCCCCACGCGTGAGATCGAGATCGGTAACTCCGGCTTCGATGCGGTAGTGCCCCGGGGCGTCTTTTGCGGCGGGCACATAACGCATCAGCAGGGAAGCATCATCGGCATTCAAGTTCAGAGGCGCGTTGCGGTTCTGGAAATCGAAAGCAGCAGCACGATCGTCGTAGTCAAGCACTCCATCTTCAATCGTGATGTGACCCGCCTTCACATCGAAGAGGGTTTCCATCGCCGAAGCATGCAATTTCCGTGGGCGCGGCCGGGGCTGATTGGTTCTGCCATCGGGATAGACAATGATATGCAGCCTGGGCTCGCTGATTTCGAGATCGTTCAGCAGCACCTTGGGACTGAGGAAGCCGAGCACGCTCAAGTGAACGCGAAGGCTGGCGATGTGGGCGTATGGCGCTTCACCGCGCCCCTCCAGCCCATGGATGGTGATGCCGCCGGCGTCGGCTTCAAGGCGGAGAGGACACCAGGTGAAGCTGGCAATCTCGACGCGGCCCCCGGTGACCGCTTCCGCCTGGACAATCAGCCAGCGCCGAAGCAGGTGCTCGCATTGAGGCGAACACGCCCAGAGATAGAGGCCGACGAGTGCGGCGGCCAGCAACACGGCCGCTCCACCCGCACCCAAGGGCAAGTGCCGCGTGAAGAATCGGCGCATCCGGCTCCGCCGCGGCTTCTGCGGTGTGGAAACGGAGGTGCTTTCGCGCTGGCTCATTGGCTGCCAACTTTGTTGCCCGCAGTTTCCTGTGCTGCGCGCAGCGCGGGATCGACAATCTCCACATTGCCCTGGCCGCGCAGATTATCGAGCCAGTTGTCGAAGAGCACGTTCACCTGCTGCTCCAGAAGAATCTCTTCGATGCGCGAAGCCACCTGGCGCAGGGGAGGAACGCTGGCGCCCGCCGGGTACTGCGGCAGCAGCGTGTCATGGTAGTAGTTTTCAATCTGCTGGGGGGTAATTTGGATTCCCTGCCGGAAGCGTTCCTCAATGAACCGCAAAATCTCCATGCGGTTGCGCAGATAAGCCTGCACGCGGTATTGGGTCAGATCGTGTTCCGCGAGAAATGCCTTCCATCCGGCCTGCGTGTCGCAGTGGGCGCGCACGCAGGCGGGGAGCTGCTTGCGAATCTCTTCCAGACGCGCCGTGACTTGCGAAGAACTTGGCTGGATGGCGGGCAAATCTTCCTGGCGAATCTGCTGCTGGATCAAGGCTCTGCTGATCAATTCCTGAAGTGCGCGCTGCCGGGTAAGTGTATCCTTCGCTCCCGGGGCCGGATCGAGAACCGACAATTGAATATCATCGTCGATGTCGCTGGAAAGGATCACCTGCCGGTTGACCACCGCCACCACGCTGTCCAGCGGCACCTCGGGCGCAGTTTGTGCGCAGCCGGGCAGGGACGACGACACCAACCACAAGATAGCCAGAGCTGAAATCAGTCCCGGGCTAACAGCGGACGAGGAATGACGCCGGCGCCCAAGCGGGCAGCAGGTCTGCGCCGCGGACGTGAGCCGGATTGGGGTGGAAGCGATCATTAAAAAGCCTGGCCGAAGCTGAAGAAGAAGTTGAAATGCGGCGCTTCGCCCACCTGCGGATCCGACGCCGGATCGGCAAGAGAGTAGTTAATGTTCACGGGGTAGATGGGCGGATTCAGGTCATAACTGAAGTCCAGGCGAAGGGGCCCCACCGGCGTATGGTAGCGCAGCCCGATCCCCGGCGCATGAGTGAAGTAGTTGAAGTCGCATTGTCCCTGCGGTCCCGTGGAGGTAACCGGTCCGCTGGGCACGTAGGTGGAAGGAACGCCCACGGTGGCGAGTTCTTTGCACGCATTGCGGTCGGGCTGATGGATGCGCAAAGCGCTCTCCCAGGCGTCACCGGCGTTGGTGAAGACGTTGCCCATGTCGTGAAAGAGGACGAAGCTGAGCGAATTCCCCAGCCAGGGCAGGGTTGGAGGCGGAAGGCGCAGCTCGGTCTGATTGAGCAACGCGCCCGCGCCGCCCACGGGGTATCCCGTCTCGGGGTCGCGCGGACCGGCCGCGTTCTGCGAGAAAGCGCGCAAGGAAAGGGCACCGCCGGCATACAACCGCTCGGGGAGCGGAATCAGTTCGTTCGCCGGTCTGCCGAATGCCCGCACCTGGCCATAACGGGTGTTGCGCGCCAGCACAAATCGGCCCTTGTCAAAGCTGTAGTAGCTGGCGTTGGACATGTCGATGCGATTGAAGTCGGCCTCGGCGCCCAGCGGCGAAATGGAGAAGAAATCCTGAAAACTGGTATAGGTTCCGCCGTGAGCATCCAGCGGTGAATCCCTCGTGTCGCGAATCCAGGTAAACGACGGGCCCGCGACGCGCACCGCCGTCGACAGCTCGGTCAAGTCGCAGGGACAAACCTGCAGGCTGCTGGCAGCCACCTTCACGCGGCGAAAATCGTATTCATAAACGAAGGTATTCGCCCGGGAAAGCCTCGATCCGGGCGCCTGAAAGCTCTGCGTCCAGCGTATGCCGCTTTCCAGACGCGAAGCCACGTAAGTGGTCACATCCTGACTGTTGGCGTAGCCGCCAGAGAAGGTGAGCCCAAGGTTCCGGTTGCCTTCAAACTGCGGAATCTGGAAAAGCAGATCTGCGCTCTGTTCCAGCAGGCCGTAAGTTCCCTGCACGGAAGCCGACTCAGCACGGCCGAAGAGGTTGTTGCGCGTAATGTCAGCCAGAACGCGAGGGCTTACGCCGGTCTTGCCGTTCGGAGTGCAGGGAATGCCGCTCAGGAATTCGCCCTTGCAGTTTTTCTCCGGCTGCCCGGTCTGCGCCTCAAAGCCGAAGCCGTAGGTAAGCGTCCAGCGGCGCGCTTCCGTGGCCTGCAGCAACACCGTCTTGTCGGTTTGGGCGCCCCCGGGGTTCTGCACCGCCGCATTTACCTGGCTGAACAATCCCAGATCGTACATGTTTCGTTGCGTGTCGGTGAGAGCTGTGGGATTCAGTGGGTCGCCTTTCTGAATGGTTACCGCGCGCGCCACGGTGGCCGGCCGGGTGTAATGTAACCCGGTCAATAACAGTTTATGGACGAAAATCTGTGGACCCTCATCGATGTTGAAGGTCACGTCCACCATCGACGAGGCCCCGGATCCGGCTTGAGTCTCCGGCTTTTGCGTTACATTCACCTGCACCTCATCGAAACCGCGATTCATGTAAGCAGTCAATAGCGTGTCGCGGTCTCCGCCCAGGTTTTGCGGCGAAAGCAACTGGCCCGCCGAGGTATTCATCAAGGGGGTGAGCTGGCTGGTTGCGATGTGACGATTGCCTTGAATGCGCACTTTGCCGACGCGAAGCTGCCTGCCTTCGTCGATGATGTAAACCACCCGCAGCGCCGCGGTACCGGCCGCCCGGGCGTCACCGGCGCCTTCTGTGTTGATGATTTTGGGTGTCACCTTAACCTCGGCGAAGCCGTTGTTCTGGTAGACGCTCTCGATGGCGCTGGCATCTGCGGCAACCAGCGCCTGGCTGTAAGCCCCGCGGGGGTCAAGCAGGCTTGCAGCATGAACGCTGAGCAGGCTCATTAACGTCTCGGAATCGAAATAGTGGTTTCCCTCCACGGAAACCTGCGCTACCTTGCGCCGCTGCCCGAGTCGGACGGTGTAGACAATCTCAACCAGCCCGGGGTGCGGCGTGGTCTGCTGGTGGCTCACTTTGACGTCAAAGTATCCCTGGCGCTGGAAGTAGTCGCGAAGCCGGCGGTTGCCTTCGTTGAGCAGGTCTTCGTCCACTGAGCCTTCGGCGTAGACCGGAATCAGGCGCTTGATGTCGTCCTGCTCCATGCTGGCGCCCTCCACGGTGACGTCGACCACCGGCCCGCGGTTGACAGAAAAACTGTAATCAACTCTTTTCGAGGCGGTT
>JASHOY010000056.1 GCA_030038435.1 Acidobacteriaceae bacterium
TGTCGAACTGGCTTTTGTGGATCAGGGATACACCGGCGAGAACGCTGCCGCGGCTGCCGAACAACACGGCATCCAACTGGAGGTCGTCAAACATACCGAGGCCAAGCGCGGCTTCGTCCTGCTGCCCCGCCGCTGGGTGGTCGAGCGCAGTTTCGCCTGGGCTGCGCGCTTCCGACGTCTGGCCCGAGACTATGAGCGATTGGCAAAGACTCTGGCCGCTTTTCATTTCCTCGCCTTCGCTTGCATCATGCTCGCCAACCTCTTCCGCCTACTGGCCGGAAGTTAATAACACGCTCTAAGCGGGAAGGATAAGTTTACACAGATGCTTCTTTGCGGCAGGCCGCTCATTCACTCGCGTCTTGAAAGCGAAAGAGAGAAGGAGCAAGGGCGCCAAGGAGTGAGGTAATACGAAGCGAATGGATGCCGAGTTACTTCAACTTAGCCAGGCCAGGGCGGTGGATACGCTCCACGTCGCGGTCATAGCGGCCCAGCAGCGCATTCCAGCGAACCTGCGCAATGTCCTGCAGCATGCGCATGCCGTCTTTGAGATAGCTGATGCGTGTGCGCTCGTCGTGTGCCCAGCTCACCGGCACTTCGACGATCTTGAAGTTGCGCTTGAGCGCGATAAAGAGGATCTCTGGATCGAAGCCCCAGCGTTCGATGGTCTGAAGCTGGAAAACGGTTTGCGCGGCGGCGCGGGTGAAAGCCTTGAAGCCGCATTGCGTGTCGGCAAAGGGCAGCCCCATAATCAGGCGGGTCACCGCATTGAAGCAGCGGCCGAAAAACTGCCGGTAGAGCGGTTGCCGGATGGTCTGGCGGGTGCGTTCAAGCCAGCGCGAGCCTATGGCGATATCGGCGCCGTCTCGGATGGCGGCGAAGAGTCCCTCGGCCTCATCGATCGGGGCAGAGAGATCGGCGTCAGTGAACATGACCACATTGCCAAGGGAATGCAGCAGTCCGTTGCGCACGCTGTAGCCTTTGCCGCGGTTGCCGGGGTTCTCCAGCATTCTCACTTCGGGCATCTGCGCGGCAAAAGACCTGACAAGCTCGGCGGTTGTGTCCCGCGAACCGTCGTTGACCACTACAACCTCAGCCGACCATTGGCGGGTGCGAATACACTCCACCACCGCACGCAGAGTGGCGAGAATGCGCGCGCGCTCGTTGTAAGCCGGAATTACGATGCTGTATTGCGGATACTCGGTCACCTGGTCCACCGCCTCGATACAGATCCTCCGCAAAGGTGCGAGAAAAGGCTTTTGCCATGATACCGCAACTCTATCCGCTGCGCCTGCGGCAGGGAAGCGGGCTGGGGGGGACGGCTTTACAGAGGTACAGATTCAGTGGCTGGAAACGTGTACGGACTTAAGCGACTGTGGGCAAAGGATTTGCTGGATTTTACAGGAATACAGCCGAAAAGATTTATGCTTCCTGAGCGGATTTTGGCGACCGCATCGCGATCGTTTCTATTGATTACACCTAAAGTGCTCTTGCGTGGATTGCCCACCGGGTGGATCATGCGGGTGCTATCCCGAAATAGTCTTTCCCGTTCGGAACAGCGAGGAGATGCTGATGTGCATTCATCTGTCTGCCGTTCTCTCTGTATTCCTGTGCCCGGTTCTCGCCGCTCAACAAACGGCCTCGCCCGCGGCCGCGTCTGGATCGCAGTCCCAGCCGGTCACTGCAGTTCCGGGGCAGGCTCCGCCGCCCGGCACGCTGCTCGACGGGACGCCGGTGAAGCTGCGCCTGAGCCAAACCACGTCATCGGCTGATGCGAAAGTTGGACAGGAAGTGCCTTTCGAAGTAGTTGAGGAAGTGAAAGTCGACGGGGTGGTGGTAATTCCCAAGGGCTCAACTGCAATCGGCGCGGTCACCGAGGCGGAGCCGAAGCGAAGGATGGGCAGGGGTGGAAAACTCAATATTAATATCAGCTATGTGCGGCTAGCCGATGAGGAAAGGGCCGCGCTCCGTGCCGTCAAGGACACTCAGGGAGGCGGCCACGTGGGCGCAATGACCGGCGCGATAGTGGCTACCAGCATCATATTCTTCCCGGCTGCGCCGTTATTTCTCTTTATGCATGGCAAGGACGTCACGATTCCGCAGGGGACGGAGATCACAGCCTACGTAGACGGCGATATGCACCTCAACCTGGCAAATTTCAACGGGCCCAACCCCCCTGCAAAATCTGCAGCAACCACGGCTCAGGCGAGCTTGATCATAGGCTCTACTCCGCCGGGCGCGGATATCGATATCGATGGCGCGTTCGTGGGAAACACGCTTTCGACCGTGGATGTTGCGCCAGGTAGCCATGAGATCACGGTCAAGAAATCGGGATATACAGACTGGACGCGCAAGCTGAACGTGACGGGAGGAAGCATACACATCGACGCGGCGCTCGAGCCTGTCCCGGCGGTGGTGCCCGGTCCCATTCCGGCTCCTGCGACCCCGGCCGCAACGCCCAATCCCTTTCCGAGTCATTAGCCCCGGGGTGTTAGGGTAAAAGCTGACGGTTGCCGCCGAGCCGGAGGGAATGCACCGACGCACGCGCAGAACGCTTACCATTGTGGCCGCGGCCCTGGTTTTGCTGGCTGTGGCCATTTTCCTGCGCTCCAAGGCTCCGCCGGAGCCGGCCCGGCTGCTGCCGGAATCGGATGGCATCGTCTACATCAACTTCAAACCCTTTCGCGCGCTGCTGCGCCACGCGCGTCTGAAGCCTCCGCAGCGGGTTCCCGAATACCAGGAATTCATCGACGCCACGGGCATCGATTGGGAGGAGGATCTGGACCAGGCGGCAATTGCGCTGCATCGCATGCCCAATCCCAACGGACCCAACGGCCCGGCGGCTTACTCGATGGTGCTGGTGGGCAAAATTACCGGGCCGAAACTCAACCGCTGGCTTGCCGGCCACGCCGCCTCACGCGAGACTTACGCCGGCCACACCATCTACAACATCCTTTCCCAGGGCCGCACGGTGCGCGTCTCGCAAATTGGCTATGACGTCATTGCAGTTTCCAACTATCCCACGCCGGAGAAAATTCACTCCATCATCGACCGGCGCAGCACTGCCGCGTGGCCCTTCGCCGGATCAACGCTACTGCGCCAGCACTATCACGATGTTCCCTTACTGGCTCTGGCCTGGGGCGTGGGGCAGATCGGGCTGCCTTTTTCGCAGAGCGGGGCGATCAGCATCTTCGGCTTCCAGTTGCCACTGCAGACCGACTCGACCATCATCGCCAGCATTACGCCCCGGTTGCCTGTGCCCAACGCTCTGCATCTGCGCGTGGAAGAGATCGCACCCAATGAGCAGGCGGCAGCCAGCCAGAGCGCTTCCCTGGCTACACTGGTGACCATGGCGCGAGGCTTCACGGAGTCGCTGGCCTCCAACACCGCCAATAACGGGCTCCGCGAAGTGCTGAGCACGGCGGTTGTCACTCAGCACCACGATCGTGTTCTGGTTACAGCTACGCTGTCGCCTTCATTTATCGAGGCGCTGTCGAGCGGGAATCAGATTCCGGCTTCTTCATCGGCGGGTGGAAATGAAGTGAACACGCCGGCCCCATCTTCGCCCACCGAATAAGCCCCTTGCAGCTTACGCTGCCCAACAAAAGCGACACTTTTCTGAGCGGGAATATCCCGCCTACTGCCCCGGCAGAGGCTGGTCGTCGTCCAGGCGAGCGAATTGCGTGAAGGAGTCACGCAGGTATTTGTAGGGATTGACGGCGACGCCGTCGATGCGCACTTCGTAATGCAGGTTGGGGCCGGTGGCGCGCCCTGACTCTCCAACGAAGCCGATGACCTGCCCGCGGGAGACGTGCTGGCCGGCTACCACGGCTACGGCGGAGAGATGCGCATAAACGGTCATGATATCGTGCCCGTTGTTCAGTTCGACGGTGCGGCCATATCCGTGACCCATATCTGCGCCGGTGACGATGCCGTCTGCGGCAGCGCGCACGGGAGAGCCGAAGGGTGCTGCAATGTCGATTCCGGTATGGAATTCCCCTTCGCCGTTGATGGGATCCATACGCTCGCCGAAGCTCGAGGTCACGCGGCCTTCGACCGGCCACAACGTGGGCGCATCGGCCAACGCCGTCCAATCACC
>JASHOY010000005.1 GCA_030038435.1 Acidobacteriaceae bacterium
TACCGTAACACGAAATCAACGGCTCTGAACATCAACGCGCCACTCGCCGCCTTGCACAACTGCACGCCGGCAAGGTAAAACAATCACGTCTTCGGCCAATCCCGTTGGCCGGTTTTAACCTGATCACGTATGGCCGGATTTAACCCGATCACCGAGGCGCGGGCGCGTGAACTTGAAGCCATCATCGTCACGGCGAACGGTGATGACTACGAAAAGGAGATCAAGAAGTTCCTTCAAAGATCTCAGCGGAACGACTGCTACGATCTGTTTGGTCTCGTGGTAATCCCCAATCCAGCCGCAATCCAGGAGAGGGTGCTCCCTGGGCTCTCAGCGAAGCTTCGATTTAGCAGGAAGGCCATCTCGTGGGACGACGTGTGGCGGGAGAACTATCTCGTGCGAGTACATTCTGACGGCACAGTGGAAGTGCGCGAGCTCGGGCACTGCTTCTATTGCAAGAAACTCGCGTCTGAATAGATGTGGTTTCTCAACCGCTCGCGTATGGGATCTCCAGATTCTCTATGGCCTATGGGTGTGGATTCGGCCCAACACTGGTACCCAACTTGACTTCGGCCTTTTCCTTGAGTTCTTGCCTGAATTCGCTCAGGATCTCTGAATGGTGCTTGGCCAGGTACCGTTCGACATTCTTATTGGAAATGAGCCGTTCAATATACCCCAAAGCAAGCGTCAGATCGAGAGCCTGCGTGGCATAAGATTCTTCGACTTTTTTCAAGTCGACGAGTAATGTTTCTGCTTCGTCCTGGAGAAGATCCAATTTTGCCTTGGTTCCGGGGCTTGTACGGCTTTGCTTCTCGGGACACGCAAGCAGCTCGGGTTTGGTGATCGTCAGAAGCGCCTTCGCCATCCGCGTGGTGTAGTTGTTTGCATGTATCATCCGTTCGGCGGCCTGGATCTGTCCCAGCGGCTTCATTTTTCGCAGCACGCTGTATGTATAAACCGCAACCCTTCTGTTGGTCAGAAGTGAGATAGCCTCGGGGCAGATTCCATCAAGCATCGAGCGCTTCTTACGGATTGTATCTACATCCACCGAGAGCGACACTGAGATATCGCGCTCGCTTACGCCGTTCGAAAGCGCCTTCAGAATCATGTAGTGTTCACCGATGTTGGAGAGGTGATTGACACGTTTGTTATAGGTGTATCCCTCGTCATCGGTCGAGAGGATACAGAGAACCTCCCGCACATTACATCTTTTGAGACTATCGAGACGAAGAGCTCCGTCAAGGAGCAAATATTGGTCGTTGGGCAGGGAACAGACTACAAGCGGCTCCACCAGGCCAACATGCTCAATCGACGAAGCGATCTGTTTGTACTTTTTGGATTTTCGGATTTCCTGCGTTATCTGTGCTCTGGGTACGATCGATTCGACCGGCAGGGCCGCTGTCTTGAGCTCAAATCCGAGTTTCGCACTTGGGCTCATGTTTGTATCTCCTCTATGACATCCGCTCCGCAAGATGAGCCGGAATATCGTGTAGCGCTTCCGCCCGTAGAAGCGTGACAAAGTTTTCGTCTCCTAGGAGGCGCTTCAAGGCTGTCGAAACAATCATTAACCTGTGCGTGACAGCATTCAAACGCGTCACAGCCGCCCGCTGTTGCTGCACATGTTGTTCGTACTCCTGAACGAGTACTGACGCAGATAGTTTCTTCCCGCTGACGTTGGCCCGTCCCGAACCCCGGTCTCGAGCCAATCGCATTGCCATAATGCGCCGCGTGGCCGCCAATTTGGCGCCGCGCAATTCGCCCTTTTCATACCCCTCGATCAAAGCTGTTTGAACTTCTTCGTTGGTCCCGGAGGAGATGAGTACAGCGATGCGAAGCGGGATCCTGCCGGCGTCGACAGCCTGGAGCAGGACGTTCTCGCCCTTCTTCAGAAGGTGTACGATCCCATATGCATAGCTCTTCTCCATACCAAGTTTCTGCGCAATTTGGTCCGCCTTATACCCGCGCTCAATAAGGCTCCGAACCTCTAGCAAGAGAGCTCGATTGGAGGGCGGTCTTCGGGCAATGTTCTCTACCAGACTCATGAGGTAGAGCTGCTCTCGCGTCACTTCCGTCACAATGGCTGGAATCGCGGTTTTCCCGAGCGCCAGACAGGCTTCGAGCCTTCCCTGGCCGCAAACGAGTTCATACTTGAATTTTCCGTCCGGGGATGAACGCTGATTTACGAGGATAGGCCTCTTGAGACCGACCGACTCGATGCTGGCAACAATCGCCTGGAATTTTACTGGATTGCGAGGCCGCGGGTTTGCGACAAGAACGTCCGCGATCTCAATCAGCTGGATTTGCTCCTCTTTCATGCCACCCTCGAAATAGGAACGTGTTCGGCCATGCCGACTACAAACCGCAAATCCGTGAACCGGTACAGGTCAATGAGCGTTCCATTTTCACGGCCAAGACGAAGCTGTGACGTCACGAGGTCGATTCCGGGAAAAAGGTAGCAGTCTCGAACGGACTGATTGTCGGGTTCCAGTCTGACTGCCGCGGTGATATCGGGGCGGAGAGAAGTCTCAAATCGCAAATGCCAGCGCATATTCCCGCCCTGAGTCGCCCGGCATCTTGCCACGATGAGTGACAAGGTGAACTCCTCGTTGACGACGAAGAGTTCAGAATCTGGATTCTGACGAATCGATGCTCCTCGGTTTCGAATTTCGCTTAGAAGTGCCTCGCATTGCTCTCTGTAGACGCGCCGAAGCTTCCTGTTCAACTCGATATAGGCAAAATCGCGTGCCGGTGTAAATCCGATCAATTGATATGCACGAACGAGCGAATTGAAGCGTGACCTGTAGGCGCTGCTCGAAGGCATTGCCTCGGTTTCGTCGATCAGGATTCCCGACAGTGTCCCGTAGTGCTCATATAGGCTCCGCAAGCGTTCAAGCATTTCGGCGTCAGTGAAATGCTTCGATCTTTTCTGAATGATTTCCTGCGCTTGAAGGAACTGCTCCAAAGGCACAATCGACTCGAATGCGCCTTCCTTCCGAATCCACATTTCTGGGGGATTTGTAATCCGCTTTCTCTTGAGTTTGAAGGATTTTCGATTGTAGACGTTCATCCCAGCGTATTTCGGATTTGTTAGCAGCTGATGAACGGTGCCGCGAGTCCAAGAACGAGCCAGATCCGTGCGCCGGCCTTGAATGTTAAGGTGCTGCGCGATTTGAGCCTCGGTTCGCTCATTGTTCGTAAATGCGTCAAAGATATCTCGAACGACCGCGACTTCTTCGTCAGGACCGGGAACCAGGATCACACGATCGGTTTGGATGCTTTTTTGCTGTCCTCGGTCGAGGAGTCCTTTCGACTCTCCATCCATTCCCACAAGTTGACGGCGTAAGCCGTATCCAGCAGGGCCGCCCTGGCGGTAGCCTAACTCGATGAGCCGACATTGGCCGGCGAAAACCTTGACTGAGAGCTCCCGGCTGTACTCGCCAGCCATCGTCCGTTTTACGGTTTTGATCAGGGCCGACAGAGGGCTCCCGTCGTTCTGGAATTGTTCGGCGCAATAATGAACGGTGATGCCGGCTCGCCTGCAAATGTATTCGTGGTAGGCGCTCTCGTCCACATCCTGGAAACGGCCCCAGCGACTCACATCGTAGACAAGCACGACCGTGAAGTCGGCATTTCCTGATTCTGCCGCGGCGAGAAGCTTCTGAAGTTCCTCTCGACCAGCCAAGGTGAGCCCGCTCTTTCCCGAATCTGCATACGTAAAGACAATCTCCATGCCGTGCTGCTCTGCATATTTGGCGATAGCCTTCGCTTGGTTTTCCGTTGAGTATTGCTGGTGCTCAGTCGACATGCGCACGTATTGTGCGGCGCGAACTGGTTTTTGGTCGACTTTCGGCTCAAGTGGGCCCATGAAGCCTCCACCTGTCATCACAAATTTAGTTGTTCTTAGGGACGCTCCAGACCGAGAACGTCTAGAGACGCCATGATACTCGGCACTACTGATCTAGATCATGAACATCTCGTTATTCGTCTATGCGACTGATTCTGAAGAACCGTAACGCTCTCATACATTGAGGATCTAGAATCAGGCCCGTGCCAGATTGCATGCTGGCAAGGTGTGGTCGAGAATTGCTGCGCAAGCAGCTAGCCGCCGGTCAGCTTCCTCATCGCGCCGTCCGCCAAGTAGGGATCGGAGGGGGCCTGCGAGCGAACCGGGTTTGATTCTCTGCATTTGTGGACCACGATGGAAGAGCGCACGGTTAATTGCGAGATCATGGTGCTCGATCTTTCTCATCAGGGGAGGCGTTTATATTGAATTGAGGATTTCATACAGGCGAAGATTGCAAGCGCTTTGCGGTCAGGATTCAGCTTCCGACCAATCAAGGAAATTCAGATGTCGCTTGAACGATTGAGGACCGTCCTTCAATCAAGCTTTCAAGTCAGACTTGAGAGCACCCCTGCCGTTGTCGGTCGTCTTAATACCTTGATAGCGGCATGTCAGAAGATGTTCACTGATCGCGGACTCACACCTCCCCCGTCGAAACAAGCTGCCGCTGTTGATTCAATCGGGTCTCGCGATTGGACGGTTAGGCCAATTGATCTTCTTCATAAGATTGGCAATTTGACGACGCCAGCGAGAATCTGTCCCGTTCAGCCACGGCGAAGCCACTCACGTGCATTGTCCGCGGGGACGGAGGTCTTGCTGGCGACGTAGGTCAAACGCTTCTATGAACAACTCGCATTGCTTGAGCCGTTTGGCGAAGAAAAGGTGCGCCACATTGTGCGATCATAGATGGGTTGAAAGGCACCCTTCTAGCTATGGTAGGCTGCACTTCAGAAGACTGCAGTTCCACCCATCGATGGGTTCAGTCTGGAATGGGATGCAGCGGTATCCAAAGGCGTGGCTTTCGCGCGCTGCGTTTTGATGCTGGTTGTTTGGTAGTTGCATAGAGGAACTTCCGGGTCAAAAAACGGCGACTATGCTGCAAATGTGGTGCAAAATGCATTTTGCTTTGACGTCTATAATTCATTCATTGCAAAGCAATTTATAGCCAATCGGGGCCTGTAGCTCAACGGTTAGAGCAGGGGACTCATAATCCCTTGGTTGGGGGTTCAAATCCCTCCGGGCCCACCATATGAGAGGAGCACCGCGAAGCCGCACTATAATCGGAACAGGCCCCAATGCGGCCCGGATTCCCCGTAAAGCGAGTACAGGGTGGCACGTGAGCTTTATACGGCGCGGCTGGATCGAAAAGACTGCATATCCGAACCCGCGCAGTGCTTTCATTTCGAATTCGCTCTCGAAGGTCTTGAAGCTTTTCCATTTAAGGCTGGCCAGTTCGTTTCTGCGGTAGCCAGAGACCAGAATGGTAAACAGCAGACCCGCGCCTACTCCATTGCCTCGGCGTCCAACGGCAATCACTTCGATCTCTGCGTGAACCGCGTAGAAAACGGCTTTTTTTCCAATCACCTCGCTGACCTTCCGGATCTGCCCATCGGCGGCACCATCCAGGTTCATGGCCCACACGGCTACTTCACGCTCCACGAACCTGTTACCGATTCAATCTTTATCGCCACCGGCACCGGGGTCGCCCCGATGCGCGCCTATACGCAATGGCTCTTTCCTGCCGCCGGCCCCGACCGCAGCCAAGGCAAGGATATCTGGCTGATCTACGGCACGCGTTACGAAACCGACGTCTATTATCAGGAGGAATTTGAAGCCCTCGCCGCCCGCCAGCCCAACTTCCATTACCTCGTAACGCTGAGCCGCCCCAAGCCGGACTGGACCGGCCTCCGCGGCCACGTGCAGGAGTATCTCGCCCGTATCGTGGAAGAGCGCGCCTCTCGCCTCGGTCAAACTCTGCCGGTACCTCCGCCCGATCCCTCCATCCCTCCTGCTGATCTTCACTTTGATATTTATGCCTATATTTGCGGACTCAATAATATGGTCGCGGCGGTCCGGGACCTGCTCACCAACTACGGCTGGCACCGCAAGCAGATTGTCTTCGAGCGCTACGACTAGCGCCGTTCTACGACTGATCTGATCCGTTTTCCAGGTCCTTCCCCGCGGCGCTTTCTGCCTGCGGATTTGCCATCGCCGCCCGGCGAAGGTGCTTGTCTCGATGGCAACCCCATTCATCCTTTTTGTTGCATGGGCTTATAATGAGCGCATAATTCCAAAAGATGCCATTCCCCGACATCTGCAACCGGGGAGGTTGCCATGTTGAAGTCGCTTCTGTCCGTCTGTGCAGCGTTCCTTTTCATGATCGCACCCATGTCCGTTTCAGGACGCATCACTCAGGAGGCCGCACCGGCGCAAGCTGCCGCACCCGCGGCGCAAGCTCCCGCGCCGGTAAAGGGGCCCATGGCGCCTGACGCCAAAAACCCCGTCACGCCCACAACCGCCTCGCAAGCTGAGGCAAAATCCATCTACAACCGCGACTGCGCCCTTTGCCACGGCGACAACGGAAACGGAAAGACCGATGTCGCCACCAGCATGAACCTCACTCTGAATGACTGGACCAATCCCGGGACTCTAGCCGGCAAACAGGATGGAGAACTCTTCGACTTGATTCGCGTGGGCAACAGCAAGATGCCCGGTGAGGATGCAGGCCGAGCGAAGGACGCCGTGGTGTGGAACCTCATTTATTACATTCGCGGGTTCTCCAAGTCACAGACTGCGACCGCGCCGGCAGTTCCTGCCAGCAATTGACGAGACTGCTTCATCGCTCCATCGCGGCTGTGGCCGCGACGGGGGGTGTGTGCCTCACATCCGGCGTCCTCTCGCACCCGGTCAGGAGATTCGGCTTTTCATCCGGTGATCGTCATCACCGGGCACGTCGCGTGACCGACGATGTAGAACGCTCCCGACAACCGCTGGCGGAGCCATAAATGCGAGCTCGTGTGCACCGCGAGCACGAGCAGATCCGCCTTGTGCTCGGCGGCGTGTTCGAGAATCCGCGTGTGCGCCGCGCCCGCTTCAATCCACTCGCGCGGTTCCACCAAATGGTCGGCGCACTTCGGCGCCACGCTGGCCAGCCCTGCATGAAACTTCTGGTGAATCCGGTTCAGCTTCTCCGGGTTCTTCAGTTGGCCTTCGTCCACCACGTGCAATGCATCCAGGTTGGCGCCGAAAGTCTGCGCCACTTTCACGGCATACGCTGCTCCGTGCACCGCCGCCGGGGAAAGGTCGGAAGCGAAGAGTATATTCCGGATCTTTGTCGTTCCTGGCGCCAGTTCCGGCGCCAACGGCCCTACCGTTACCGAGGGCAAGTTCGCGGAGCGCAGAATCCCGTCTGCCGTAGACCCGACGATACCGCGCTCGAGTCTGTCGCGGCCCCTGGTGCCCAGCACGATCACGGAAGGCGCACTCGCCCGCGCCAGCGCCGGAATCCACTCAACTGGATTCCCTTCCATCAGAATCGACTTCACATCCCTTGCGCCCTCGCCAAAGCGCTGCGCCTCTTTAGCCAATTCGCTCTGCAACTCCTTGCGCTGCGCGCTTTCCAGGTGCGGCGACGTCTCAGCTTCGAGCTCCATCGCCGCCTGCGATAGCGTGAAGGCATGAGCCACCAGCAGGTCCGCATGGAACTGTTGCGCCAGAAACTGTGCATAACGTCCGGCGTGTTGTGCGCTTGCAGAAAAATCCGTGGCGTAAATCACGATCTTAGGTGGCCACGAAACGATCTCCGTTGATTTATCCATCCCAGTGGGCTCCTCATTTTTCGATGATCGATTCGCTCGCGGCAGATTCGTTCCTTCTGACGCCAACCTTGCACGTACATCTGTCAGTTCTTGCTTCACTTCTCTTCCAATAGTGCTTTCATCCGGTTTTCGACGGTTTTCAGATCCGGCGATCCCTGGAACAGCGCGCGCACCACCCCTTTGCGATCGATCAGGAATGTCAACGGCAGTCCCAACACGCCGCCGTACCGTTCTCCCAGTTTCGAATCTCCCATGGCAACGGGATAGTCAAGCCTGAGCCGGGCAACCAGTTTCTGCACCGGATCCTCGCTGTCGTCCATCGAAATGCCAATGACCTGGAGGCCGCGAGAGCCGTATTCCTGCTGCCAGCGTGAAAACGCCGGCATCTCGGCTTCGCACGGCGCGCACCAGGTCGCCCAGAAGTTCAGGAGCACTACTTTGCCTTTGAATTGCGCCAGGCTCACGCCCCGTCCGCTCAGGTCACGGCGCACGAAAGACGGTGCGCTGTGGTTTACCAAGCTCTCCGATGCTCGCGCCGCACCTGCAAAGCACCCCGCCAGCAGTACGGCTGCCAGCCATGCGGACACAGACCGCCTCGCGTCACCGCAAATTCTCAACCGGATACCCCTTGTTTACCCAGTCGGCGCCAAAGTTATCAGCCAGGTAAAGCGCCCGCACATGCGTGAATCCCATCTTGCGCAGTGCTTGATAGGCCGGAAAGATATTCGGGCACCGGATCCACGGACAACAGCCGCAGTAGATTACGATGGGCATTTCGCGTCCCAGATGCTCCACATGCTGCCGCAGCAAGCTCCGCCCGGCTTCCTGCGAGCCCGGACCTGCGTACTTTGCACCGCGAATATGCGCTTCGTCGAACATCACCCGCGAGCCCACCTGCAGAATCAAAGGCCGCGAACCGCTCTTTTGTTCGAGAATCCGGTTCAATTCCTGCGGCTGGATTAGAGCGGAGGCCGGGATCGACGGCGCGGTCCCCGTCTGCGCATAGATGTTCGCTGCTCCGGCTAGACCACATATCCCAAGAATGGCAATGGCGCCGTTCTTTAGAAACTTGCCTAGTCTCATGTCGAAAACTCCGCATTCAGTCTATAAGAGCCGGATGGGGAAGCGGTGAAGCGGAGAAGATTGCCCCGCTTATGCGCACGCTCCGACTTGGCATTAGAGAATGCGCGCTTGCGCGGGTGGGCAGGATTCAGCCCACAAACGAAAACGCCAGAGACTTTCGTCCCTGGCGCTTTCCGGATGTCCTTGCAGTTAACTGGACCACCATCGACCATCAGCTATTTGGTGGGGCTGCGGGTTTCCCCGCCTCCTGCACCATTTTGTGCTGTTGCCGGCGCCGATCCTCGAGTTTCCTCGCCTCTCGTGCTTTAGCTCCCACCCTTTCGAACGCTCAGGTTGCCCCGCGCGCCCGCTCCGGTGATTGCTTCCCAGTGCATCCTCGGGTTGCCCCGATTGCTGCACTTTCCGGCCTCGCCTACGGTGAATCTCCGGGTCGCCCCGGACCTTCGCTCCGTCTGCGTCGCCAGTCGGCCAGCTTCCAGGTTTCCCCGACCGCTGCGCCTTCCAGCTTTACCGGCTGACAAAGATTCAGGTCGCGCCCCGAATTCTGCCTTCCGGTGCTGCCGTCTATGCGTCTCCGGCTTTCCCGGCTCCTGCATCTACGGCTGGGTCGATGATGAACCCGGCTAAACTCGAACTTTGCATCCTTCAGCGGAGCCAAAGGATGAATCTTCGCGTCCAAACGGGCGCCGCACATTTCGTTCAGCTCTGGATGCCTCTCCGACCTCGCTTCGTCCTTCCACCTGCCGGACAAGCCGACCTGTGAAACGGCGCAGCGAAACCGAAATTACATCGTCCTGCCGGAATCCGAACTGCGTTCCCAATTCCCTTCAGGATCACCAACTGGAATCAGAGCTTAGGCCCGTTGAATCTGTGAATGCAAGTGCAAAACTTGACTTAATCTGTGGATTTCACATGGGCTGGTGCAAAATTGGCAATTCCTTTCCCAGCAATACGAAATCAAGCTCCATCAGGCCGTAAAATCAAGCTCTTTCGCATTTATCCGGCGCGGAAAAAGCGCTATCTCGGGTTTATCCATCGCCAAAACTCAACTTATAGCTGCGCATCCGCAACTTATCCACGCCCGATAACTCAACCGCGCAACAACTTATATCTCACCGTCAGTTTCCCCAAGCCAGACTTCCTTCACCCTGCAGCTGCATCGCGCCGTCACTACCCGTCAGTCAAGAATCGCCTATCCCATTTTGTCCGTCACGATTCGTCAGGGCCTGATCGCTCTCCATCCTGCTAACATACCTCACGATTTGTCCGCCCACCGTTCCAGCAGATAGAGTGAACTCAGCACCCGGCCCGCCGCGAAACCGCAGTTTGCGCTTCCCCAAACCTGGCATCGTCCGGCATGTTGAGCCGGCACCAATCCGGAGCCCGAATGAAGACTTTTCGCTGTCTTGCGTCCGTCCTGCTGCTTGCGTCCGTTTCCGCTGTCCCGCTCGTTCACGCAGACTCCAAGCCCTTGCCCTGGTCGCAGCGCATGGCCAACTCGGCCATCCAGCGCTGGCCCGGCGGCCGCTTCGTCTCCGCCGGCGGCCGCTGGGTTTGGAATTACGCACTCGGCACACTTCTGGAAGGCATGGACGCCGTGTGGGCCGAGACCGAAAATGCCACCTACTTCACCTACATCAAAAACTCGGTCAACCAATTCGTCGGCCCCGACGGCTCCATCGCCACTTATGTGCCCAGCGAGCACCAGCTTGACAACATCCTCCTCGGGCGCCAGCTTCTGCTCCTGTACCGCGTCACCCTCGACCGCCGCTACTCCAAGGCCGCTACCTTCCTCTTCGACCAGCTCCAGCAGCAGCCGCGCAACGCCGACGGCGGCTTCTGGCACAAGGAAATCTACCCCAACCAGATGTGGCTCGACGGCCTCTATATGGCCGAGCCTTTCTACGCGGAATACGCCGCCTCGTTCTCCCATCCCGAAGCCTTCAGCGACATCACTCGCCAGTTCCAGCTCATATACGAGCACGCCCGCGATCCCCAGACCGGCCTTCTTTACCACGGCTGGGACCAGTCGAAGAAACAGCGCTGGGCCAACAAAACTACGGGCGACTCCTCGCAGTTCTGGGCGCGCGGCATGGGCTGGTACATGATGGCCCTCGTCGACACCATTCCCAACTATCCCGCCGAAGATCCCGGACGCAAGGTTCTCATCGCGCAGCTTCGCCAGCTCGCCCCCGCCATCGCCCGCGTCCAGGATTCCCAGACCGGCCTGTGGTGGGAAGTCCTCAACAAGGGAGGCGAAAAAGGCAACTATCTCGAAGCGTCGGCCTCATGCATGTTTGTCTACGCTTTGGTGCGCGGAGTCCGCCTCGGATATCTGCCCTCAACTTATCTTGAAAACGCTCGCAGCGGCTACGCCGGCATCCTCAGCCATTTCGTCCATACCGGCCCGGGCGGCGAAGTTTCCCTCAGTGGCACCGTGGCCGGCGCCGGCCTCGGCGGCCATCCTTACCGCGACGGAAGCTACGCCTACTACATTGGAGAAAAGACCGATACCAACGACCCCAAAGGCATTGGGGCCTTCCTGCTCGCTAGCACCGAGATGGAAGCCCTCGATGCCGGCAAGCCGGTGCGCCCCGACCCCGACACCGTCAACCCCGACCTGATCGAGTCGCTGAAATCCGGCAGGCCTGAAGCGAACGCTACCATGTCCGGCCGTTGAGCTCAGCTGCGATCATGCTGCCCACAGCCGTCAGTCCGCGCTCATTGAGTCGCCCAGCAACTGCCTCAGCGCGCGCACATACTCGGCCAGGGCGGTCCGCCCCGCTGCGGTCATGCGATACAACGTCTGCGGCTTGCGCTCGACGAACTGCTTCTTCACTTTCACGTAGCCTGCTTCTTCCAGCTTCTGCAGTTGCGCGCCCAGGTTCCCATCCGTCGATCCCGTCTTGGTCCGCAGCCAAGTAAACTCCGCCTCCTCCACCCCGGCGAGCAGCGAGAGCAGCGCCAGCCGCAGCTTGCCGTGAATCACCGGATTCAGTTCAGGCAATTCAGACATGAGCTTCTCCACGCACCTGGCCGCGCCGCGACTCCATAATCATGGCGTAGGCGCCAAAGACAATCTGGCAGAAAAACGTGGCCGCCAGAAACGCAATCAGACCCTGCATCTCCGAACCGAAGCAACCCACTTCGGCCACTCCGAGCCACACCAGCGCGCAGACAAATTGCATCTTCCACTTCAGGACCACGCTGGATACGCCATTGGGTATCGCCAGCATCGCCCCTACGATTGCGACCGAAACGTGGCTATTGAGCCTGCCGCTGTATGCAAGCGAAAGCATGACCGTCAGGAGGCAGACGCCCATTACCCACCAGACCGACGATATTGCCCGCGTGATTCCCGTCCACGGCCGTCCCTTCCGCCGGCGCCCGGCCAGAACGCCGCACGCAACGCCGGTCACAATCATGGTCACCGGCCACGCCGCCATCGCATTCCACCCCGACCAGCTCCACGCGACTGCGACGTAATACGCCACTCCCCAGAGAAGAAATGCCCACCCCCAATTACAGGTAGCCTGCCGCCCCTCGGCGATCATGCTCTCAATCAGGTCGAGCCGCTCCGCCAGCTCCCGCTTTTCCATTTCCTGTGACATGCCGTCCTCCTCGCGCATCTGCGCAACCTCTCAGAGAATTCCTTAATAAAGAGCACTCTATATAATAGAGTACAATTTGTCAAGAAGATTCTTTTGCCATCCAAAACGGCTGCCTTGTGCAAACGGCTGCTCAGGGCAAAAGTGTTGCAGATCGCCGGCAGCTGAGCGCTGCAAGCTAAAAACTAAAAACTAAAAACTAAAAACTAAAAACTGACTACTTCTCCAGCGTCGCCAGCGGCGTCGACATCTGGCTCAAATCCGCCGTTCCCGGCAGCGCATCGGTTTCCGTCAGCCGATGTCCCAGCACGTGCACCAGGTCGGGAATGTCGTAATGGCGCAAGACGCCGGGAATCACGTCTTCCGGTGCGCCCACCGGCATGGGCGCCTCCAGCAGAGCGCGATAGCTGAAGAGCACGTGATCAACGGTAATGTGCCGCAGCCGTCCGTCGAGAACGCCGGCGTGCATCAGCACCAGGCCCATGTGTCCGCTGCCTGTCGCGCTGATCCGTTGCGGGTCCACGTCGGGCCGTTGCGCCAGGTAATCCGTCGCCCGGATCACGTCATCCACGCGCAGTCCCACCAGCGTCTTCCCCACCAGGTCCGCACGCAGGCTGAGCAGATAAAACGGCCCCAGGATCGGCGATTTCATATCGTCCCATCCCGGCGGAGAAGGCCGCGGCGTGAACGCCAGCACTACGTTGCCTTTCGCGGACAGCTTCTCGAATTTCGCCTTGTTGGCGCGGTCAATCGCCGAGCCGCCATCTATCGAATCGGGCACCAGCAAAATCACTGCCGAATGCCGGCCGGGAGCCTTGGGTACAGCGAGATCGCCCATCAGCCTGAAGCCATCCAGAGTCAAGACCGATGTTCCCGATCTGGTCTCCAGCGCGTCTGCCGCGAACTTGGATGCCCCCGGAACCGCATCGGCGCCGGTCTCCTTGCGAATCGCGGCGGCCAACGCAGCCCGTGTAAGAAACGGCCGCTTCGCTGCAAGGATCTTCTCCGCCCGCACCAGGTTCAGCGAGTGCACCGTCGCGCAACCCGGATAACTCGTCGCCACCTGTCCCGTCGGCGTCACCTGAAAAGCAGCTTTGCCCAGCTTGGCCATGGGGTTCTGCGGTCCGTATTGCAGATACGCCGGCGGAACTATGGGATGGTCCGCATCCGATCCCGGCTCCAGGTTGCGCATGAAAAAGCTGATGATCTTTCCCGTAATCGGCCGCAGGGCCCCGTGATGCCCGGGCCCGGTGATGAACTGCAGCGGCGCCGAGAGCGGTACATGATTCGTGGTGTCGAGATTAAGCGCCGGCTCGGTCGGTGTAGGTGGCACCGAGGGAGGCTGGCCGTTCACCGGCTCACCCTCGCTTGCCGCGTCGAAGATGGAATAAAACCGCCGCGCTTCCATCACCGTCGCTCGTCCGCCGGCAAAAGGAAACATGTCCTGGTACGTTTCAATCACCGCGTAGGGCTTGGGTGCAGCCACCTCAACCCAGTCGGGAAAGCCCAGCCCCGAGGAGATAAAGCGCGGCGTCGACTGCTCCGCATCCTGCGGCCCGATCGAAGGCAGCAGCTTGTCGAACGAAGTAATAAAGCAGGCCGTGCCCACCGCAGCCAGCCGCGGATCGAGCGCACCCACCAGCGCTGTAATCGTCCCTCCGCCCGAGCAGCCGAAGGCGCCAATGCGCTTCGCGTCCACGAACGGCAGCCCGGCAAGATAATCGATCCCCCGCATCGCATCCCAAAGTTCGTATCGCGCAAACGTATCGCCAATCAGCATTGGCTGCAAGCTTGCCTCGCCGTGCTCGCCCGTGGGCCGCGAGGCCAGCGACGTCCCCGGCTTCTCTGGATTCGGATACTGCAGCCGCTCGCCCTGCCCGATGGGGTCGTACGACAGCACCACAAATCCATTCATCGCAAACAGCGCTGCCATGCCCGCATCCCCGGCCTTGCCCGCGGGCGAATGCCCCGGCGACATCAGAATCCCCGGCCGTTTTCCGTCCCGAGCCGCAGCGTCAGGAACATACAAAAGTGCGGTTACCGGAAAATTCGGCTGGCTGAAGAACAGCACCTTGCGGATCGTGAACCCGTCAGCATGTGTCTCGCCCAGAATCCTGGCGTCCAGAGGCGTGCGCTCCGGCAACTTCCCAATCAGCGCCAGAATCTTTGCCTTCACCTCAGCCTGGCGCGCCTCGACCTGCGCCCGTGTATGAATCGCCGCCACGCCAGCCGAGCGCTGTGCCTCAAGATTCGCCGCAAGGTCATCCAGATACGTATCCAGCGCTTCGCGCCCCGATTGATTCTGCGTCCCCACCGTAGCCGCGGCAGCCGGCGGCTTCGGACCGAGCGAAGAAGACTGCTTTTGCGCCGTTAAAAACAGCGGAGAAATGGCAGAAAATCCAAGAACCGGAACACAGAAGGCAGCGAACATGTGTTTATTCATCGCCCTCCCTTGATACGGTCTTTCCCCGCCACCGGTCAATCGCACGGCCTTGGAACCTGCGGCCAACCGGACCGCGCCGCGTGCGTGCCAAGCCGAGTGCGGAAGCGCTTTAACGATCAGACGTGCCGGCCCTCCGCATCGAGGGGGATGTCGCGTAAGCAGAGTGTGGTTACTTTTCCGCATGTCTGCTCAATCCGAACTCGACCGGGATAATCATCTTGACCCAGAACTTGTCGCCGCCGAAACGGTTCCGAACCAGCGCCGCATGCCATCCCAAAATGACGGGACTCACAATGACGTCTCCGACGTATTGGCTGGTGGCGCGGCCGTTCAGGTACACCGATTGACTGACGACCGGAACAATCACATGCACTCCGTAATCGGCTCCAGGGATCTGGAGATGGGTCATCTCCACGAACCAAACGCATTGAATATCGCGTCTACGGAAGCTGACCGATTCCAGCCTCCAGGAATCATTCTTAAGCCAGCTCCTTCAGCAGCCGATGAAGAGTTATATAGGGTTTCCAAGAGATTTTCCTCTATCCGTTGCTATTGTTTGCCTATGTATAACCAGGTCATATTTTTTGGCAAATTCCGGGCCGTTGACCGGCAGGCGAGAATTGGGCAGGGACCTGCATTATTGCCAAACACTACCTTCGCCAGTTTTGGCCGTCCGCTTCGGCTCATCACCAGACAGCGCTGTCTCGGGCGGCAGATTCTGTGGTGCTCGATTCGCAACTCGACAGATCGAGTCGGAAACGACCCACGGCGCGCCGGAGAGCGCGACGCTGATAGCGTTGCCGGCCCAGTTGAAGTGGTCATGGGGGCCGGCGACCAGCTTCGGAATCCAGACCAGGATTTCGAAGGCGAAAATCTCCGCGGTGATCAGACGCGAGGCAAGCGGAGCCAGGATGTCCGAGATGATGGCGATCGCCGCGAGAAAGAAGCCGATGGTGGTGACATATGCCCAAAACATCTGCGATGGCGGGAGCCACCTGGGAATCCAGGTCAGCATGCCCGGCATGTAGTAAATGTGCCCGATGCCGAAGGAAATGGCCGAGAGGCCGTAAAGGCGTGCGAAGTTGGATTCGAGACGCGAGAGGATTGAGCCCGCGGGCGAGAATGACGCGAGGAGAACAGCTCCGGCAACCACGAGAGAGAACTGCTCGAAAACGTTGCCGAGGGGATCGAAGTTGCGCAGGTCTTGAATGTAGGTGGGAACCCACACGAGGGTGAAGATCAAGTAGACGACGGTGAGCGTGAGAGCACCGGCGCGCGCAGTTCGGCGCCAGAGGAGTGCCAGTCCGGCGGAAAGTTCAATGCCGGCGGTGAGATAGGCAAGCGGCTCGCGCAAGGGCACATTCGGCCCGACGTGCTGCCACGTGGTGGCAAAGTCGCCAGAGGCAATTCCGAGAAGGCCCAGGAAGACGGCGCCCGCGGCGTAGACATAAGTGCCGAGATGCGATGCGAGGCTGCGGTTCTGCACGGTTCAGCGGCTCCAGTTACTGTCCACGGAGTGGGCCAGAGGAAGGCGAAAGCTTTGCGTTGATGAAGGCGATGGGCAGCCCAATGATAAACATGTGAACGAGGATGCCCTGAATCATACCGTGAATCTGGTAAGGCCCCCTGGCGTGTATGGCGCTCAGCGGGAGCACGATCAGGTTCATCACACACCAGGCAGCCATCCCGTAGAAAAGCCCGCAGACGAAGAAATGCTCGCGCAGGAAGGTCAGCCGGCGGCTGGAGAGGCAGTAGACGGCCGCGATGGTGGTCGCGATGAAGAAGTGCAGGAAGAGGCCGAGAAGCCATATGCCGATGCCACCCTGCCGCGCCCCTGCACCGAGAAGCCCCGCGGCGATGCCGCGGCAAACGCCCCACCCGTATGTCATGAAGGCAGAAGCGATATCAAAGGTTCCGGCAACCGCGCCGCCGGCCAGGATGGGCAGGAGAAGGCGCGATAGGGCCGGAGAGTCCATTGCCGAAGCGACGTTCGCGGAGGTCGACATACTGTACTCCAGGCTATTTTGTTGCTGCAGGAAGGGTCCTGCGCGCTTGAAGGTACGCGGGGCTGAGTGTGTCCTTGCTCTTCGCGGTGGGCAGCAGCGTTGGATAGAACTGAACAAAGGTGGTGTCAACTGCGCCGCGGCTAGCGTGGCAGCGATAACAAGCAGCGGTGGCCGGAATCATACTGGCGGTAGACTTACCGCTCTGGAATCCGAAGAAAGCCCACTTGCCGGGAAAGCGTGCATCATCTTTCACGTGCACACCGATCCCGATTACGGAGTTCTGATCGGTTCCTTTTTGATTTGGATTGGTGGAGCCCATTTCCACGGCGGTGCGCTGTTCGACCACGAGCATGGTCCTGTCCGGCCATCTTCCGGTCCGCAGGAATGCCTTGTACGCCTCCGGGTTAACGAAAATATTGTTGAACAGGCGACGTTCGCCTGCCTGCGGTTTTAGCGGGTCAGAAGCCCTGTGAAAGTCAGATGTAAGCCAGACCCAGTCGCGATAGTTCCGGGGAAACCTGAGTTGCCCATCCGTTGTATATTCCGGGCCTTCACGGGATGGCGTCTTTGCCGCTTTTTCGGGGGAGACACCAATGAGCGCTAACGTGAGCGACAAAAGGATAAGCTTCGAAGTGCTGAACATGGAACGGATCCTTTCCCCGAGCTCAGTTTTAGCGGTGCGAAATACTGGCGAGAAGCATTGCTTGACCAGTGGGAGGATTTTTTTGACCAACAGGCAGATAAAGAGGTCAGAACGGGTTGTTCGTTAAAGCCTTCAATCGGTCTGCGTAAGTTCGCCCGGATTGGAGGCGAACTCCATCACGCAGCGTGACCAGATATTCGCCGTGTGAACCGGGCTGGAGAAACCGGATTCGGCTGATGTTGACGATCATCGAGCGGTGGATGCGAAGGAAAACCTCTGGATCGAGAGATTTCTCGAGAACATTCATCGTAACGTGCAGCAGATGGCTCATTCTGCCGGCGTGTAGTTCCACATAATTCTCCGCGGCCTGGATCCAGTCCACTTCTTCAACGTCGAGGAAAGTGGTTTTTCCTGCCGACCACACCGCGAGGCGCTTCACATATTTTCGGGGTGAGGCAATGGCTTCGAGCAAGCCGAGAATCTGCCGGTTCGCATCAACTACATTCGCGCGAATACGCTCTTTGGCACGTGCCATGGCCCGCACAAAACGCTCCTCGATCACCGGTTTCAGCAGGTAGTCGAGCGCATTGATTTCGAAGGCTTGAATGGCGTACTGATCATGAGCGGTGACGAACACCACGCCGGGCATAGTCGCAGCGCCGATGCTGCGCACCACCTCGAAGCCATCCATCTCCGGCATTTGCACGTCAAGAAGCACAAGATCCGGATGGCCCTCGCGAATCGCGGCCACCGCCTCGCACCCATCTTTTGCCTCGCGAATGGCCGACACCTCGGCGTCTTTCGCGAGCAGAGCCCGCAGGCCTTCCCGCGCCAACGGTTCATCATCGACGATCAGTGTTGTCAACTGCATACGTTGCCATGCTCTCCGATTGGCGACGAAAGGGGAATCTCATGATGACGATCGCCCCTCGGTCATTGCCATTCTCGATCTCCAAGGTGGCGTCTTCACCGTAAAGCTGCCGCAGCCGCGCGCGAGTGTTTGCAAGTCCGATGCCCTGGTCCTCTCCCGAGGAGCCGGGTGAAAGCCCAGGTCCATCGTCCTCTACGCGAACCTCCACTCTCCCCTCGATGGTGGTTGCCCGAATGAGAATTCTGCCCGCGGAGGAACTGCGCCCGATGCCATGGCGAATGGCATTTTCGACCAGCGGCTGCAGGATCAGTTGCGGGACCGATGCTTCCTGCGTGGCTGGATCGGCCGCAATCTCGACCCGCAGCCGATCCGCGAAACGCACCTGCTCGATCGAGAGGTACAGTTGCAGATACTCTAATTCGCGGCGCAGGGAAACCTCCTGAGCATCCACATCTTCCAGGACACCCCGCAAAAGATCGCCCAGGTGGCCGAGCATCTGTTCCGCATCCCGGCTCCGTTGCTGTCGAACCAGCACCGTTATGGCATTCAGCGTGTTGAAAAGGAAATGCGGCTGGAGCTGCATCTTGAGCGCGTTCAGTTGCGCGCTTACCAGCTGCGACTGCAACTCGGAGGCTCGCAGCTGCATCTGCAGCACCTCCTGGGAGCGCTCCCGATAGCGATGATAATAGAGAACGCCCCACTGCAATCCGAGCACAATCCAGTAGTTCAAGATGCCGCCGTGAAAGCCCCTGACCAGCGACCTAGCAATGACAACCCGAAAGTCACTCGTGTCCGACGGGAACAGGTGCATGCCGGAATACAGCAAATCTTCCAGAATCAATTCGACGGCTGAAAATCCTGCGCTCAGCATGAGCTGGAGGCCGGCCTGACGCAACCAGTCACCACGTTCGATCGGGAATCTTCGGCCTAGCCATAAGATGGCTGGAGTCAAAAGTGCCCAGATATAAACTCCGACCAGCCAGGCCACCAGGTTACGCCACCAGGGAGTTGCGTCATGCAATACAAGCCTCTGCGTCATACCTTGGCTGAAATAGAAGAGGCCGAATAACGTCCACAGCAAAAAGTACAGTGGATAATTCCGCACATCGTGTTTGAAGGAGTTCTCCATGGTGCGGTAATTCACCTCGCTGCGAGTCGGAGGCCAGTTTCCAGACCGCTCATCAGCTCGCATTGGCTGTCGCGGGAAGGAGTCTTCCCGCAGCGTGCATTGCGATTCATGATACCTAAATAGTTGGCTATCGACGACCGGCATTGTGAACCCGGGACCCACGTTTCGAAAGGTCAGTGCGCGCCTATGGGGCCCGGACGGTCCCGCTCAAAAAACGAGAGTGAGTGCCGTCTGTCCAGAATGCCATATTGAGTGCACAGCAAATCGATAGGGTCTTCAGACCGCGAGGGTCGTTTTTTAACCTTTTGGCCAAATCATGGGTTTTTCCGCAACCGGTGTCCTTCTAAAGGGGCTGACCGTGCCTCTTCCGGGAAGGTGGGTCGAATACATCACTGTCCTCGCGCAAATAACTGAGCCGCAAGGATGTCACCCATCAGAACTTCCGAATCATTAGTCGGTGCGCAGGGCAACCAGCGGATCGACGCTTGCCGCCGGCGCCATCGCTGCTATTCCGCTCGCCGCGACCAGATAACTCAATCCGTCCATAGGTTTCACGCCGTAAAGTAATGACGCCAGCGCGTGACCGAGCAGCATCGCAAGTGGAAGTCCTGTGGCCAGCCCAACAAATGTGAGCGCCAAACTGTCCTTCAATACCATCCAGACCACCTGTCCGCGCCCTGCGCCCATCGCCATGCGAACCCCAATCTCTGCTGTACGCAAGTTCACCCGGTAAGCCAGTGTGCCGTATAGTCCCGTAGCTACCAGCACCAATGCCAAGATGCCAAAGAAACCGGCAAGCCTCGCGAACAGAAGCTGATTGGAAATGGTCAATTTGAATTGTGTGCGCTGTGTCATCGGTCGTATCAGAGGAAGCCTCGGCTCCATTTCCTGTACCGCTCTGCGCGCGGACGGCAGAATCGCCAGTGGATCGCCGTGAACGCGCATCTCAACGGCCATCCTTCCGATGATCGGAATCTGCGCATACATGTACCAGGCCATCGTCCTGGTCTCTGTTTGCCTCATCTGCGTGGCCATTCGTCGGCTCGAAATTCGTTACACAAGTGAGTAAAGGCAGGTCAACACATGTCAATTCTTCATTTCCTTCTTGTCATTTCCTTCCCGTCCCAAATCCAATTCACCGTGTAAAGATCTACAGAACAAATCGTTTGGCTAACTCCGGTATACCGCGATCGTCAGCCGGCCAGGATCTCATGGTCTTTTACGCACAAATGCCTTGATCGTTGCGCATTCCTTTCCATGGCAAGGGCCACTCGGGCGGATCGCATAGGAGGCAACCGCTGCGGGAACAATGAACGTTTCGGCGTAATGTACGACATACGAATCGAAGTCGCCGGCGGGACTTTCGACGACTGCTTCTTCACCTTCAACCAGATTCAGTACGTTCACCCCCCCATCGGTATTGTGGTCAACCGCACCTGAGAACCGGTGGCGGCGCGTTTCAATGAATTCCAATTCGTGCAGGCCGGTACGCTCTTCACGCCAACCTGGACCCTCCGCAACCATCTCGAATCGATTGATCAGTTGCCGCCTTACCCAGTCAGTGGTCCGGTCCCACTGAATATTCGCTGCGCCGTGTTTGATATAAATGGGTCGCGGCCGCCCATCGAGGCCAAGGCGTCCCCAATCCCACAGTTTGAATGTAAAGATATAGGGTGTGGCGCTGATTTCGAGCACCATACTCTCCGCACCGGAACAGTGAATCGTCCCGGCGGGAATGAGAAAATGATCATGCTTCCGCGCCGGCCAGCGGTTGACATATTTTTCGGCAGGAAAGTCAATCTCACCATTTTGCGCTCGGCATAGGTCGGCAATCATATCCTGCGAAGAGACACCATCCTTCAGGCCAAGAAACACCGAGGCGCCCTCGCCGACATCGAGCAGATAGTAGCTTTCGTCCTGCGTGTAGTCCATGCCGAATTGCTCGCGGATGTAGCGGGTTAGCGGGTGCACCTGCAGAGAAAGGTTGCCGCCGCCCATGGTATCGAGAAAGTCGAATCGGATCGGGAATTCAGCCCCGAACCGCTCGTAGACTTGATCGCCCAAAAGCGCTCGCGGCTCGGCAAAGACCAGGTCGACGGACGGAATCTCCACACGATGAGCGCCAAAGCCCAGCAGCAGGCTATTTTCCTCGGGAACACAATCGAAACACCACGCATGGTTGGGGGCGTCTCGCGGCAGATCGCAGACTTCTTCCATCCAGTGCCCGCCCCACGGACCGGGATCGAAGTAAGGCACGACGCGGAAAGGACGTTGGGCGACATCGTGCAGCGCGCGGCGCAGCGTGTCTCCCGCGATCATTTTCGGCTGCCCGGGAAGATTGGTGTCGAGCAGGTAATCCAGTTTCGACAGAAGCGATCGTTTCAGGCGATCCGCGGCACGCCATTCGGCGAAAAATCCGCATTTGTACTTGGCCGCAAACTCTGCGTGGGTATTGTGCAGGCCGAAGTTGCCTGAATCCTTGCGCCGCCAGCGAAGCTGGATCTCCCATCGCGCCATATCGGCGTAAATGATTGCGGCATTCTCGGGAGCGACGAAGAAAGCTCCGGCGCCGAGCACGATCACAGGTCCCAGCTCGGCCGCTCGTTGCACTTCGGAGCGCATCTGACGCAGGCGATCGGCATCGAAATAGTTGTCGAGGCAAAGCGTGCTCATGCGGCCGAAGATGCGGTCATCACCCAATACGGGCGCAAGCATGGACTCCAATTCTTCAGGCTGTTTGAGGCAATTCTCGGTGAGAAAGAAGACGGCGGCAGGCAGGCGCAATTGCAGCGCCCGGTGGATTTCGCGTTCGAAGACTCCCGGGTAGCACTCCAGACACAAAGCGCGGCGGCTTTCGAGTTCGATGCGAAAGCGCGCGCCGATCTCGTCCCACCCCGCGCGACACTCGGCCTCGGTTCCGACCGCGATAGTCGGAAACTTATCGTAGTTCGAGGGCCGGAAGATCAAAGCTGTTTCCTCCCGAAGCAGTACTCCACAGGAAAACCTGTTTTACCCGTGTTTGGCAAACCTGCCGACATAGACGCTCTCCGATTCGCTTTTCTGCGATCACGACAGCGCACGGCTCATGTTCGCGAGCACAAAGACCGCGAGCACAAGCAGAACAACACCGACCCACTGTAATGCGATTGGAACACCTCCGCTGTGCTTCCACTCTCCGCTCAGCACGCCGAGCACGGAAGCCGTGATCACGATGAGCGACATGAACAGCGGCCAGCCCAGGATCGCTCCCCAGGAGCCCAGTTCCGCGGCGGCGATGCCGTAAAGCACCGTGCTGCCAAACCAGAATACGGCCATGATAAGCGCGAGGAGCCAGTGTACGGCCCCCGCTCCGGCAAAGCGGGACGCGCTGTGATTCCTGCGCAGAAGCAGATTGCAGTAAAGGACGTTAGGTACGGCCCCCGCCATCATCAGGGGCATCCAGACAGCGTTGGAAGCAGCCAATGCACCGGCACCGAAGGTGCGCGCCGTTTGAATCAGCGAAGAACCGAAGGTGAGGCCGAAGTTTACAAATGAAGCGCCAAATCCGCAGAGAACGGCGAGCACTAAACCGAGCAGCATCTTTTTGTTTCCGGCAGCTTTTGCCTGCAAGGAGTCTTCGCGACGCTTTCCCGCGATGGCGCATACGAGCACGCCGGCGATGACCAGGGCCACGCCCACGAACACTTTATGGCCAAGGTGCGAATGCACCCGTTCCGGATGAAGCCGCAACAAGGGAATCAGCGTGCCGACCGCGGCGGAAGTGCCCAGCACGATCGAAAACGTGAGCGCAATGCCGATGGCGTCAACGGCTAGTCCGAAGAAGACCTGCGCGACGCCCCATCCCGCGCCGAAGCCGGCCACTTCGAAAATAAGACTGGGTGCAGTAGCGCCATAGACTGCACCGATGTGTGGGATCGTGCTCAACGCCAGCAAAGGAGGCAACAGCACCAGCGCGAAAACCGACCACGCTAACCAGGTGTTCTCCCATGCCCAGCGCTGCGTGTATTTCATTGGCAAGGTAAAACTGGCGTTCATGACGCCGGCGGCGACAAGAATCGGAAGGCCTGCAGCCAAGCCCGTCATGTTGCTTATCTTCCTTTCCCCGGCAAGGTTTATCCGTCATTCAAGAATGCGTCACTGTGGCCTGAGGCGCAAGACATCTGTTTCGCATCCCGTGGGCGCCCGGTGAAGCATTCGATCTGACGTTGGCCAATGCCCGGTGGTTTTTAAAGCGGTAGTGATGGGGCTCTCCAGCCCGGCGTTCAGACGACGATTAATTTCGAGACGAGCACCGAAGAGCGATTTCCCGAGACGATTGGCAGCCTATGCCAAGACCGCCCAGAAAAGTAGAACACAAGATAAGCAGCTCCGCAGGGACGAGTCACAAAGGTTCCATCGCCGGCGAACTTATAAATTATCCGAGTGGCCCGGTCAGAAAATAGATTCCCATTTCGTGGTCGCGGAGATTACCGCGCCGCGGGGCAGGCCTTCGATCTGCAGTCTTGTCGGGACAATTCAATTGAGCTGCGCCTCACCGGGGATTTAAGCGGGTGCAAATTCGTAGGTCCATTTACCGGCGGCAACCGGCTGCGTAGAGCTCATGAGGATACGGTAGATTTGCGGTCCCCAGCTCATGCGCAGACCCATGTCATCAAGTTTGATGGTCTCCACTTTGGGCGAAAGCGCGGCCGCATCGTATTTGAGCAGGCTGGCCTTCTTCTCTGCCGATGATGCTGTCAGCGTGAGCATGCCCGGCGCGGCGGTGATGGCGCGCGGCGTCATCACGGAGAGGACGACGGGCACTGCTTTTTCCAACTGGAAGTTTTCTTCGACGATGACCTTGTTAAGCCTGCGATCCAGCGTGATCGTGCGCAGCCAGGATGTGACGCCAGCTTCCTGGGGATAGGCTGGGGCGATGTTGAAGGAATAAGTCGCGCGATCGTCATTACTGGAGTATTTGCGGTCGGTGGCTCTGTACCGCACGCCATTATGCTGCATCACGCCGCCAATGGTAGGCAGGTTATGATAGGCGGATTGCATGGTCCAGATCGTGTAGCGCTCAGGGCTGAAGGTCTTGGCTGTGTAAGCCTCCACGCCGACGTCGATGGCCACCGGCTCGCAGTCCTGGTAAATGATGTAGCTGCCCGTGTCATTGTGGCTGTGGCTGCGGCCGTTGTTGCAGGCGAGGACAGCAAAGTACATGCCCTCGGAGGAGCCGGCCTTGATGCGTGCGGTGACGAGGCCAAGATCCGGATAATAAGAATCGCGGAAGAGGACGTCAGCGCCCTTGTCGGCGCGCAGTTCCTTCGCTTCCAGCAGCATGGGTATTGCGCGCGACATGCGGGGCACGGATGCAAGGCGCCGCTGGTTAGCGTTGGGCTGGTTACCCTCCGGCAGGCGGTGATTGGCCCAGTAAGCGCCGAAATCCGCAAGCTGCTGATCGCGCACCGCCCGGCCGTAACGCCAAAGCAGGTCGCCATCGGGCCCGGCGTGGACGTGCGCGTCGCCGTAGTCGATGTAGTTGGGGCCGCAAATATGGGCATTGAGAATATAGCGGCCCATCTGATCGATGAAGGGGGTGGACAGAATGTTGGTGGCATGACCGGTGGCGCCATCAATCATGCTGACCGCTTCGAAGTAACACATGGGCGATGCGCTGAAGTAGCCGGGGCCCTCTTCTTCGCCGGCGTCGGGCCAGTACTGGTTGAGGTACTGGTCGAGGCTGCGCAGGATGCGGGTGGTTTCAAAGACCCGCAGCTTGGGATCTTGCTCAAGCAACAGGTTGGCAACCATGAGATTGGAGTTGATCCAAGGCGTC
>JASHOY010000057.1 GCA_030038435.1 Acidobacteriaceae bacterium
CCCATCGGCGACCTGATCGCCGAGCGGGTGCGCGCTATGGGCGTGAAGCCTTTCTACAAGCACTTTGAGCACGACGGCGTAACCGGCCCGAACATGGCTACCGTATACAGCGATCAGGGATTCGGCGTGCGCGCGCCAGTGGTCTTTTACAACCGCTCGAACGAAGCTGCCGCGCGGCTGAAGCCCGGCGATTTTGACTGGAAGGCGATTTTTGGCGCAGGTGTGCGCTGGGCGCACTCGGGCGGAATTTTTGCGGCGCTCTCGCCGACCACGGCGCCGTTGGCCGCGGAGATGATGAAGGAGGCGAAGGCTGCCGGCGCGGTGACCTCATTCGACCTGAACTTCCGCGCCAAGCTGTGGAAGGTCTTTGGCGGCGAAGATCACGCTGTGGAGACAATCGCCAAGATCGTTGAGAATGTCGATGTGCTTGTGGGCAATGAGGAAGACCTGCAAAAGGGACTGGGCATTCCGGGGCCCGAGGTTGCTGCCAAATCGAAACTCGACCCCAGCGTGTTCTTCGCCATGATCGACAACGTGGTGAAGAAGTATCCGAAGGTCAAGGTGGTGGCGACCACGCTGCGCGAGGTGCGGTCGACGAACCGTCACGGCTGGAGCGCGGTGGTGTGGATGAACGGTAAAACGTACACCGCGCCCACCGCCGACCTGGACGTCTACGACCGCGTTGGCGGCGGCGACGGATTTGCGGCGGGGCTTATCTATGGACTGCTGACGGGCGAGTCCCGGGAAGAATCGCTCAAGCTGGGCTGGGCGCACGGCGCGTTGCTGACAACCTTTCCCGGAGACACCACCATGGCCACCATCGACCAGGTGCGGGCCTTCGCCAAAGGCGGTTCGGCGCGCATTCAGCGGTGAAGTGATGGCCAGGGAACAGTGGTCAGCGCTCAGTTGCCGCGGGTCACTGTTCCCTGACCACTCTTCGATCCTGGCTTCCCCCTGACCCCTGCCCCCTTCAACTGCTATCCTTGCCATGCACAGCGTCGGAGGTCTTCCGCATGGCAAAAGTCACCATCATTTTCGCAATTCTACTGATTGCTTTGGGCCTGGTGGGGTATTACGGCACCGGTGCCATTCATCCCACGGCGCTGATTCCGGCATGGTGGGGCGTGGCCCTGGGCATCTGTGGGGCACTGGCCATCAGCCCCTCTGCAGCGCGCCGCAAGCTCTTCATGCACATCAACGTGACCATCGCGCTGCTGGGCTTTATCGGCGCAACCATCGTGGCCATACAAGGCGCAAACACGAAACCGGTTGACACCGTAGCCCTGGAGTCGAAACTTACCATGGCCGGGTTGCTGCTGATTTATGTGATCCTGTGCGTGCGCTCGTTCATCGCGGCGCGGCGCTCACTGAAGGTCTAACTCATGGGCGGCATGCGCGGCGGCGGAATGGGCTTTGGCCTGCGTCCCGAGGGAGGCGCCAAGAGCCGGGCTGTGCGCCCGGGCGCCGCGCTTCCCAAACCCAAACTGAAACTCAAGAAGCTGGGCCCACAAATCTGGAGCCTGATCAAACCGCGCAAAGGTTTGATCCTTGGCGGGCTGGCGTTGATGGCCGTCAATCGCGTTGCCGGCCTGGTGATGCCCTACGTTTCCAAGGCGCTGATTGACAAGGTGCTGTCGCCACCGCATCCGCATCCCGATTTGCTGCCGCGGTTTATCGCGATCGTGCTTGGCGCCACGCTGGTGCAGGCTGTCACCTCGTACTCGCTTACCCAGCTTCTCTCCATCGCCGGCCAGCGGCTCATCGCCGACATGCGCCGTGTGGTGCAGCGGCATGTGGGCCTGCTTTCGGTGGCTTATTACGACGAAAACCGCACCGGAACGCTGGTGGCGCGAATCATGACCGACGTGGAGGGCATCCGCAATCTCATCGGCACCGGGCTCGTCCAGTTTGTAGGCGGCATGTTCACCGCCGTGATGGTCTTCTTCTTCTTGCTTTATCGCAGCACCAAAGTGACGCTGACGGTTTTCGCGTTCGTAGGAGCGTTTGTCTTCGTGCTTCAATACGGATTCCGCGTCATCCGCCCCATCTTTCGCGAGCGCGGCAAAATCAATGCGGAAGTCACCGGGCGTCTTACGGAATCTCTAGGCGGCGTGCGCGTGGTCAAGGGCTATCACGCCGAAGAGCGCGAGCACCTGGTGTTTTCCGCCGGCGTGGACCGGCTGCTGGCCAACGTGATGCGGTCATTGACCATGACCAGCGTGCTGAGCTCGGCCTCGACAACGGTCCTCGGGGTTATTTCCGCGCTGGTGATGTGGATGGGCGGCCAGCTCGTGCTCAAGGGCCATCCGTTCGGCGGTTGGACAGTCGGCGATTACTTTCAATACAACATGTTCCTGGCGTTCATGATCGCGCCGGTCTTCCAGATGGTGGCCGTGGGCACGCAATTGACCGAAGCTTTCGCCGGTCTCGACCGCACCAACGAACTGCTGGCCGAGGTGCAGGAAAACCAGATCCCTGGCCGCAGCATCCAGATGCCGCTCGTCACCGGCGAAGTGCAGTTTGAAGATGTGGAGTTCTCTTATGTTGCCGACAAGCCGGTGCTGCACGGGGTGAGCTTCGAGGCACAGCCGGGAACCGTAACCGCCCTCGTGGGCTCATCAGGATCGGGCAAGTCGACGATCATCAGCCTGCTCTGTGCATTTCACACGCCGTCTTCCGGGCGGGTGCTGGTAGACGGCTTCGACCTGGCCAGCGTCGACCTGAACAGCTACCGCTCGCAGCTTGGAGTGGTGCTGCAGGAATCCTTTCTTTTCGACGGAACCATCCGCGACAACGTCATGTTTTCGCGGCCTCAGGCCAGTGAAGAGCAATTCCTGTCTGCCTGTCGCACGGCACGCGTGGATGAGTTCGCCGAGCATTTTCCGGAGGGCTACGACACCATCGTTGGCGAGAGGGGCGTAAAGCTATCCGGCGGCCAGCGCCAGCGGCTTTCTATTGCCCGGGCGCTGCTGGCCGAGCCGCGCATCCTGATTCTCGACGAGGCCACCAGCTCGCTCGACTTCGAATCTGAACAGATGATTCAGGCAGGACTCGCCCAACTGATGCAGGGACGGACGACATTTGTCATTGCGCACCGGCTTTCCACCATCCGCCGCGCCGACCAGATTCTGGTGGTCGAGCAGGGGCGGATTGTGGAGCGTGGGAATCACGCGCAACTCTACGCGCTGGGCGGGCGCTACTACGACCTCTACACGCGGCAGCATGGCCTCGAAGCCAACCTCTTCCTTGCGCCCGGCGAAGGCGACCTGGTTCCGGACGAAGAGAGTTAGTCCTCAGCCGTCTTTGGCAAAAAAGTCGGGCTTTAAGAGGGCACGACTTTATGCTTGCCCTGAGATTGTTGGATGGTGTCGTAAATCGCCCAAAATCAAGAGGCGCACCAGTCCCTTGGTGTCGGAATCGCGTTGCGCACGACTGGATGAGGTGAGAATCCAGCCGAGGGCTAGACCGCTGAGTGCAAGGGTATCTTCGTCATTGAGCGTGGCGCCGTCCACGCCATAGCGGAGGACTACATCCACGGCGGACTGGACGTCATAGCTGCAATGGAACGGGGAAATCGGCCTGAGTATCCGTGTCATGAACCGACGAAGCATCAATCAAGCTGGTCACAAATCCTCAGGGCTTAAGACAGCAAAGTGTCGCTGTCATCTGGCCGCCAGGATCTTCTCCCCTCATATAAGTCTGGAGAGCCGGAGGGCGGTATTCATAGGGCAAAGCGTCGTTGCGATCGAGAACCACCTCAAGTTGCGATGGTTTGATGATCACGGGGTTAACAGGCTTGGTGCGCTGCGGACTATCTCGAATATCCAAAGCTCCGGCCCACCGCGGAGCAGAGCTTAATGCCGCTAAACCCGCACCGCCCAGTCTCAGGAACTTGCGCCGATCGATTACAATTTTCTTGGTCGTCATTCTTTGCCACAACTCCCCTCCAGGTCTTTGGATTGTTCAAGCTAACTTCGCTGATCTTCATGACCTTGGCATCTGCCATCGATACCCGGGTTGCGATTCGAAAGCGCCGAGCGCACGCCGTTATCTGCGTAGCGCCTTTGAGTTGTCAGTCTTGTCTAAGCCCTTTTCCGATTGCCATGAGTTGGTCCACAAATTCCTCCGAGATATGACCATTGATTTGGACGGGCGTGTCCCAGGTGAATGCGCCGTTCTGGCTCGTGACCTTCCGTGTCCAGTCCACCACATCGTCGGTTGAAAACCTCGGTGAGCCCATGCCCCATTGCTCACCCAAATGACTGAGAATGTAAATCTGGGCACCATCAATCAAGCCATCGTCGGCATGAATAATCCGGATGCGGGCCGGCAAATCCATTTCGCCAGCTGTGTAATCCCCATACTGCGTAGGTGAGTAAATGCGGTGATAAACACCGGGGTTAAATGCCACCGCGCTTTCTGGATTGCCAGCCCGAGCCGCAGCCGCGAAGGTCGCGAAGTTCGGTGGCTCGCAGAAGCGGTACATCGTATTCGGCCAGTAACACCCATCAAACCACCAACCCGAAATCTTACTGCCCCAACGCCGCGACCATCCCCGGATCACCTGCTGCCATTTGATCTGAAATTCTTGGTTTCGGTATGGCCCGCGCATCCAACCCAAAGCCTTAACCGCGGCAGAGTCATCGGCCGGGGCACCCGAGGGCAAATACACCATGAGTCGGATGCCTCGCTTTTCTAGCGCTCCATGAAGATCGGAAACAAGATCGCGCCGTGAACACTTAGTAGGATGAGTCCCGACCAACCGATCATAGGTTGGGTTTGGAGCAATGTAATATCCCGAGTTCTGACCGATACTGATCTGATAATAACCGACACCGACTGAATGTAACTGATCGGCCAGGCCTTCTACGTCGAATTGATTGACCAGTTCGTTCCAGCGCTCGACACTCATTGGCTCGCCAGTCTCGTGTGCAATCCAATCTGCCAGATAGTGTGTCATGACGCCCCATTTGGCAGTTCTCATCCATGCGGCACGACTCATTGTCGATCGCGACTCGGCCGACAATTGCGGTGATAAGTTGTCCGCCGCTGCTCCCGTGACCGCTATTGCTGCCAGGCGTGAAACAAAACTACGACGATTCATAACTCACAGACTCCTGTGTAGTTGCTCTTCCAGTCCTAACTCATCGAAATCCAGTTACGCCGAAGTTTAGTTCGCGAATGTCCACTCAAGCTGGTAAATAAGCGCTCGAATTAAGGAGGAAGTGGTTGCAAGTGCCCCCGGGCGATGAAGCGGAGCGGCCTTTACTCGAGCACCGTCGCGCACAGAGGAGCCTTCACAATTTCGGTAACTCCTGGGTCTGCTTGAAGATGCCTAACTTCGAAACGACCCGGAGTGAGTTGAATCGCTCTCTCCGCGGAGTCTGCCGTGGCTCGTTCGTCTTGAAGTCCGATCTCCACCAATCCACGGGTGAAATAGGTCCCAGATGATGTGATGGAACAATGCCCGAGTTTGACGTCGTTTCTCGATAGGAGGCAAGGTCGGAACTCTGGTCGAGAGAAGGGCAATCACATGTGGTGCAGCCGCGAAGCGCCCGCTCTCCGTCGTGTCTGTTTGACTAAAAACTGAATTTTGCCGCGAGCTGCAATTCTCTCGGCGTGCTCGCGATGCCGTTGATGACGCCGGCCGAGCCGTAGCTAACCGCGGCCGTTGACGAATCAAAGCTGGGAGAGACTCCTGAGCCCGGTTCGCCCCATACGACATGGTTGAAGACGTTAAAACCCTCGAACCGAAGCTCCAATGTCTTCGACTCCCGAAATGGAATGTTCTTTATCAGGGAAAAGTCCAAGTCGTTGAAGTCCTGTGTTCTCAATCCGCCCACGGGGGCGTCTCCGAAACCATAGCCAGGCCCGACCATCGGCGATGCAGGGCTAACAAAGCAAGCGGGGTTGTACCACTGGCTTTCACCCTGGCCACTATGGACGTTGCAGCCGGGAAGGACGCTGGGTCTGCTGTACCCTGTATACGAACTGCCTGGCACAGACAGACTTGCGGGGTCGCTCGAGGTCGTGGCAAGACCGGCGATGGAGGTTGGCACACAATTGGCGGTGGCAGTGGCCGAGCAGCTGCCGCTGGCTCCTCCCCAACTCGGATCAAAAGCTTGACCAGATCTCATCTGAAAGGAGAAGTCCGCATCCCAATTCCCCAGTGTCCAGGCAAGCAGTCCCCTTGTGAGCCAGTGCTGGCCTTTTCCAAAGGGCAGGTTGTAAACTCCGCTGATGTTGAGCTCCTGCGGAGTGTCGAAACCGCAGATGCCATAAGCAATCGATGGATTAAAGAAGTCCTCTACAGGATCGCTCAAATCGCCGTTCTCAGCATTAAACCACCCATTGCTCGTCGACAAGCATTTCGACCAGGTATAAGCAACCAGCGTTGTCAGGCTATTCGAGAAACGTTGATGGTATTGGGCCTGCAGGGCATTGTAATTCGAGACGCCGGTCGATTCGGAGTAATTCCAACCGGTTGCCGAGAATGGCAAATACTCCGTCTCCTCCGCCTGGGCCGGCGTAACCGGTGTGGCGCACTGCGCGGTATTCTCGCAGAATGGCCCGACCGGTTCGTTTGCTTTGCCGGTATAGTCGAGCCGCTGTGTCTTGCTGCCAACGTATGCAACGGCGATCAGCGAATTTGGAGTGAGTTGTCGCTGTATGCTTAACTGGTATTCTTCCGACCGAGGGTCGGAGTAACTCGGATCGTTGGTGTAACTGGTGTTAGCCCACGGAGTGGGATTCACCTTTGGGTTGGTTAAGCCAATTGCGCCTTCAAACGAAGAAGAGGAGTATCCGGCGGTGGTGGGACCGCAGGACGCAAGCGAATTGCATATGGGAAACGTTGTGGTGCTCGGCGAGGCACCAATCGGGGCGTTATTGAACGTGAATGTCACTCCGCCGGTAAACGGCCAAAGCGATCCCTCCAGGGTGTTCTGTACCCATTGGCTGCGGGCGCTCATCGTGTCGTAGTAAAGTCCAAATGCCGCGTTGAGGACCATCCTGGGAGCGAATTGCCACGCCCCGCCGAGGCGCGGGGCAATATTGTCTCGAATGGACTTGGCTACGGGCTGGTTTCCGACAAAAGTGATTGCAGAGCCATACGGGACGGCTGAAAGCCCTCCGGGAATGCATGGCGGAACCGCCGGCGAACCGCAGCCCGTTGCGTAGTTCGCACTCGTCGCAGAGCCTTCAATGATGTATTCCCGAGCGGGCAGATCGAGCGCGCTCCACTGTTGCCCGTTATTGGCTATGTTATTCACGGCCGGGTCGAAGTCATACCGCAGGCCGAGATTCAAGGTAAGATCGGGGGTTACATGCCAATCGTCCTCAAAATATCCTGCCCAGCTCTGCACCTGGAGGTGGACGATGTCATATTGAGGTAAATTGGCACTGTAACCGGAGGGGAGATCTAGCAAGGCCGACGCCAGAGCATTTCCCTCCGCGCCACTGCAGGTATAATTTCCGGAACCATTAGTCGGACAGGTCTGATTGGTGCTGTAACTGAACTCGGTATATAGATTCGTCTGCAATCGCTTCTCGTAGATATACTCCACGCCCATCTGGATGTTATGTTTGCCGCGAAGCCACGACAAACTAACTGTCCCGTTTCCGATCGGATTGCCCCGCAGTTCAGGCCCGACATTGCCCATATTTGGATAACTGGACGGACTTAGGTACAAGCCTTGTGTCGCTGCTATCCCGGTGAGCCCGGCGGATGTCTCCGGCGCAAAACCCGCGGAATTCGTGGCATTGATCTGATACGGTTTCGAGTTGTACCCTCCGCGGACTTCGAGGATCAAGTTCGCTGTGAAGGCGTGGTCCCAACCGCCGCCGTAATTCCACGCATGATATATAGTGGGGTTTATCGAGGTTGTGCCAGCTACGATTGCATCGTGCGTATCCCAAAACATTGACGTTCGGCCGAACAGGGTATCTTTGTTGCCCAGATGTTCGTCGATGCGCGCATCGATATTCTCGGAATCGTCAGTTGTCGCACGGCTATCCAGACAGTTATCGACGTTGGTCGCATAATTTGGCGTGAAGGCGCATGCAGCGGCTTGCGTCTTTGTGTAGGCCTGAATCACTGAAACCACCTTTGAGTCGATCAATCCCGGAGGCAGAACATCGCAAGGTACCCCGCCTGAGACCTGCTGACCATAACCAGGTGAGCCGAATGCGAGGCCGGGATTCGCCAGTGGCATCGGGGTAGCCGCCGTTCCGGCGATGCCAGTCGTTCCCGGCTCACAATAGAACGGAACGGCGGAACTCGGTCCTGACTCAGCGAATGGGTTATAGAGTTGATTGGGCGTGATTGCAGTCTTGGAGCTGTTCACGGATCCGATGAGTTCCGGGGTCACTTCGCCGCTAAAGTCCCCGAGCAGCTCCTGCGCAGAGGGATCGATGGCGAAAGAATCACTCGGCTGCGAGTAGCGCCAGCCTTCGTACGCGCCATAAAAGAAGGTCTTGTTCCTGATGATCGGCCCACCGAGAGTTCCGCCAAATTCATTCTGCGAATAGCCCAGCGGCGAAACAGGAGTATGGGAAAGGATCGAAGTACTCTGGGCGGCGCTAATTGTGCCCGAGTTTACTTCGCCCGCAAGCTTGCTGGCGAGCGCAGGACACTGGGCAGTGTTGCAAAATCCGGTAAATGGATTCCGCGCGTCGAAAATCTGGCTCCTGGCGTATTCCCAAGCCGAACCATGAAAATGGTTTGTGCCGCCTTTAGTCGCCAAATTCACCACTCCGCCCAACACTCCCCCGTACTCGGCGTTGCCGCTGTGCGACTGGATCTTGAATTCATCGATCGTATCCTCAATGGGCAGGTAGTCATAAGCAGAGATACGGAAATCGCTGTTGATGATGCCGTCAAGATAATACTCAGTGGAGCGGTTCACCTGGCCGTTGATCGAAACCTTATAGGTAACGGTGCCGGGGATGCCGATCATGTCGCCGTCGCCTGAACCCACCCCGGAAGACTGCGCGGTAGAGATCGGAGTCACCCCGGGCTGGTCGATTTCGAGTTCGGTAAAATTGCGCCCGTTCATTGGCAGCTGCGCCATCATTTCCGGACTGATCGTGGTGCCCAACCCCGTCGACGCAGTTTGAATCTGCAGCGCATTTCCGGTCACTGTCACCGTTTCCTCTGCAGAGCCGACTTCCATGGTCAGCTTCTCCGCCAGGATCTGGTCGACGTCCAGCGTGATCGCAGGAAGCGTAATGGTCTTGAATCCGGATTTCTCTACCGTCAAAACATACTTGCCAGGCAGGAGATTGATGATGGTGAATGTGCCGTCCGGGTTTGTTTCTTTTTGATTGACGACGTTTGTGGCCTGGTTGGTGACTTTCACCATGGCAGATGGAATCGTTTTGCCCGTACTGTCGAGCACGACGCCCGTAACTTGGGCTGTCGGGGTTTGCGCGGCCAGGAATGAACACGAATACAAAACTGCCGCAGCGAGCACAACGACTGCTTGTCTTTTGAAAGGCATCGGGGCCTCCTTAGCTCTTTCGTGCGGATCGCGACCGAAATTTCACTTCGAGTGGTTTGGGAAGCTTCGAGAGTCTACGGCGTGTTACGTCAGAGGATCGCCCCTCGATTCTTTTCTGTTCCGAAAAGGTGAATCTAGCCGATGTACTTTCGTCTTCAGAGCGACTAATCCTTAAACGTTTACGCCGCGCAACACCGTATAACAGAGCCTAATTTACTGTCAAGGAAAAAAATGAGACGGTTGTGAAAACTCGCTGACATCGCTTCGCAATTCGACAGCCAGAAATGCTCGCGCTTGGTGTCGTCATTGGGACCACGCGAAGGTGAGGCGACGGCCTCGCGGGGGGAGCAAAAGCCTGCTTCCCGGCTGGCAACCACTCTGTACGCGTCTACGATTTTGATCAGGCGTCCCTGCGGCTAAACGTCGATGCAGGCGAATCGCCGCCCACGTAGCCCACTCGCTTCTAATTCTGTAACAGGGCGCCGTTCGTGTCATCAGCGATGGCCTGGTTGAAGTGACCTGAGTCACCCATAAGTCTTTGGGCCGAATCTGAAGCACCCACGCGGTGATGCGTCGGTGACTTCGATAAACCTATTTGCCAGACGGTTTTGGGGCGTGACTCCTAACAGTTGTAAACCGTTTTTTACTTGCTCTGCAGTTCCCAGAACTCTAGCGTTCGACTTTATGCGGTCTGTACAGGTGGGTCTGCCGGAGGAGATTTGGCTACGTAAGACGCATATTCCTCGTCAGGAAGTCCACTGCAATCAAGATCTATGACGCCAACAGGAGGGCTCATGCGGCTCATTACAAAGGGGCTTCGTTGTGCTGGAACTGCATTTATCTTCACTTGGTATTGCCTCGCATCCTTAGACGCTCAAGGATTACAACAGCTATCGGCGAAGATCGCTCTGCCGCCGATGGGCTGGTCCTCATGGAACAGTTTTTCCAATACCATCGATTCGCAAATCACTATGCAGCAAGCCCGATTCATGGCCAGCTCCGACCTGAAAAAATCCGGCTACGAATACGTGAATATTGATGAGGGATGGTGGCTGGGGGACCGCGATGCAGAAGGCAACATCGTCGTCGATCCCAAGGCGTGGCCGCCGATCGAAGCCGGCGAAGTTGCCGGTGACATGAGCAATATTGTCCGATTCATCCACTCTCTGGGCCTGAAAGCAGGAATTTACACCGACGCGGGCAAGGATGGCTGTTCCATGTATCCCGACCTCGGTCCCGCATACTTCCACGTCGGCAGCGAGGGCCACTATGAACAGGACTTCCTGCAGTTCGCGCGCTGGGGCTTCGATTACGTCAAGATCGACTGGTGTGGCGGGGCGAAGGAGAACCTCGATCCCGATGTGCAGTACGGCGAGGTTGCAAGGGCAATTGCCCGGGCTGAGCAGATCACTGGCCACCAGCTCTACTTTTCCATCTGCAACTGGGGCAAGGAGAGCCCCTGGAGCTGGGGACCGGGAGTCGGCGGCGCCCTGCAGTCGATCTGGCGAACCAGCGACGACATCGTGGCCCCGGTCGTGGCCGGCAGTGTGAATGCGGGGCGGAAAGTGGCGTTCGACCATATGCTGTCCAACTTCGATCAGGGGATTCACCCGGAGGCCGAGCACACCGGCTTCTACAACGATCCGGACATGATGGTGCTGGGAATGCCCGGACTGAATGCCGCACAAAACCGGTTGCACATCGCGCTGTGGGCGATTTCAGGAGCCCCGCTTCTGGTGGGAGCCGATCTTACCCATCTGGATAGCGAGTCGCTGGCGGCACTGACCAATGCCGATGTCATCCGGATCGATCAGGACGGGCTGGGATTACAGGCAACCAAAGTGTCGGAAGCCGGGCACGGGCTTGAGGTATGGTCCAAGTTCCTGAGCAATCCTGGCGAACGTGCCGTCGTGCTCCTCAACCGAACTTACTTTCCCGCACCGATCAGCGTGAAGTGGGCGGATTTGGGCTTGACCGCAGACGTGGCCTCGGTGCGCGATGTGTGGACAGGCAAGGATCTGGGCAACGTGAAAGCGAGTTACCAGGCGATCGTACCCGCCCAAGATGGAGTCCTGCTGATTGTCAAGGGAATGGAAGGCGCTACCACGCACTACGAACCTGCGCGCGTAGCGAGTCAGGAGAAAAGGGCGATTGACGAAGCAGAGATGCGATTCTCCGGGGTCTCAGGGCACCAGGGCGAGTGGGCGCAGGTGCGGATCAACTACATCAACTCCGGCGCCGAGCCCCGCCTCGCTGAACTGAGAGTAAACGGGCAAACCGCCACGCGGGTTGAGTTCCCTCCCACGGGCGCGGCGCAGAGTTCGGTGTGGGTAGAGGCTTATTTCGATCGGCCGGGAACAGGCAATTCTCTCAATTTCGCCAGTGCGGGAGGCAATGGACTGACGATCAATTCGATCGATGTACATTGAAGATCAAGCGAAGAGGTTTGGAGCTTCGAAGCCTCTTCATCCGCTTTCGGAGCGGGGCGCGCCGGAAACGGCGGAGTCGGAGCGGGCGCTCGGGCGACAAGAGGAGAGCACACCAATCACCTGGAAGAGGTTGCGGGCGCGCATGGCCGGCCCATGCAAAGTGAAGCGGTAATCCCCTTATCTTCCGTGACTGTATAGATACGATCCGGCGCGGGCAGCCTTACACTTTCCTTTTTTCCCGAAGACCAATGAATCTCGGCCGTTCCCGCGTCCGTTGCATCGCCCAGCCCAAAGTGAACTCGCGGGTCGTTGGAAGACAAATAGCTGCCTCCGCTCAGCACATCGCCGCGCTGACGCATCCCGTTAGCGATCAAATAGACGGTTGCGCCGACGGCATCGCGAGGGCTCCCCGGTCCGCCGACGAGCTTCAATTCCACCCAGTGGTGATGATCGGGGTTCACGTTCCGCAACAGCACAGGAACGCCGTCCGCATTGTTGATGACTACGTCAATTTTGCCGTCGTTGAAGAGATCGCCGAAGGCGGCTCCGCGGCCCACGCTGACCTCGGCAAGTCCTGTGCCCTCTACAGCGGGAACTAATGCAAAATTGCCATTTCGCAGATTACGAAAAAGCAGCGGACGCTGCGCATAAGAACTGCCCCATTCAGGATGTTTGTCGGCAGACGAATAGACATGGCCGTTGGCAACGAATAAGTCTTTCCACCCGTCGTTGTCATAGTCGATGAAGCCGTCGCCAAAACCGACAAAAGGGATGGTAGGCGCGGCTATGCCCGATGGGTAACTTACATCGGTGAAATTGCCTGTTCCGTCGTTACGAAAAAGCACATCGCTGTCGTCGGCGAAGGTCGTATTCATCAGGTCGAGGTGGCCGTTATTCTCATAATCCCCTGCCGCGATGCCCATATTCGCCACCTCTCTGCCTTCGCCGTTGAAAGCATAGCCGCTCAGGTAACTGCGATCTTCAAAAGTACCATCGCCTTTATTGATGTAGAGATAGTTCGGGGTTGAATCGTTAGCCACAACGAGATCGGGATGGCCATCGTTGTTGACGTCCACAAACAAGGCGCCCAGACCGTAATACCCATTCGGGTCGCTCACTGCAAGCTTGTCACTCACGTCGGTGAAAGTGCCGTCGCCATTGTTATGAAAAAGGTGATCGTGTTCTCCAGTCAGGCCGCGGGGGCCGCAAAGAACCGGTACGCCGCGGAAGCGGCATGAGCTTGCGCCGGAGGTTTCCGCGCCCGGCAATGGAGGATGATGCGGATCGTATTTCAGATAGCCTGCGACGAAGAGGTCGAGGTTTCCATCGCCGTCGTAGTCGCCAAAGGTCGCTCCCGTCGACCAGGTCCCAAGCGCCACCCCCGCCTTTTCCGCGACATCCGTGAAAGTACCGTCGCGATTGTTGCGGTAAAGCCGGTTCTTGCCGAAGTTGGTTACGTAGATGTCGGGCCAGCCGTCGTTATCAAAATCGGCTATGACAACCCCGTATCCCCAGCGATCATTGGTAACTCCTGCCTGGGCAGCCACGTTGGTAAAAGTTCCGTCGTGATTGTTGTGAAACAATGCGGCGTGTGGAGGTGTTTCTCTTCCGTCCATCGCATTCACTGTCGATCCATTCACAAGATAGATGTCGAGCCATCCATCGTTGTCGTAATCCAGCAGGGCAACGCCGCCGCCCTTGGCTTCGAGGATCATGCGCTTGATCGCTGCACCCGAGGTGCGATGCCACACCGTAAGGCCTGCTTTGGCGGCAATGTTTGTAAAGACAACGGGTCCCGTTTTCACGGTTCCGCCCGCGGTGATCGGCCGGTGCGCGGAATCGAGCTGCGCTTTGAAAACTCCAGCGGTGGCCATACCTCCTGCTTCGCCCGATTTTCCGGCTTGCGGAAGCTGCGCCCACGCCATCAGAAAAGCAAAGGAAAAGGCAATGGAATACAGCGCGACCAATCTACCCTTGCCCAATTGACCCTCCGTTTTCTGCAGACTCTGTTGCAATCCACCGCGATGTGCATTTTCGCAAAGGGATTGACGGCCTGGATTCCGACGTTGCGGACACGAGAGCCCGCTGGCACAGCCGCTGCCCGCAGCACGGGATCCGGAAAGCTCTTCGTGCGCGGCAAGGCCCTGTCTTCTTCTGGACGAAGGAATTCAGATCGCAGCGACTGCAATGCAGCGGTTGCACGGGGCGATTCATCGCCGCCGGGCAGGATCTTCGGTCGCTACCAGACATAGACGGCCACGATCTGCGGAGGTCCGGCTACGCCATCGGTTACAGTGGTTTTAACGACTATCTGCACATTCTTGCATTTCCAGTCCGGTGACGCATTACGCAGGGCTTTCTCCAGGTC
>JASHOY010000058.1 GCA_030038435.1 Acidobacteriaceae bacterium
GGCCACGCGGGCGTGGCGGAATCGGCAGACGCATCGGACTTAAGCGCAACTTGAGTGCTCGCCGGGAAACCGGCGATGCAGAACTGCTCAAATTCGGGGAACCCTGTGAAATGGCGATCCCGAGCCAAGCCCCGACGGAGAACTCCGGAGGGGAAGGTGTAGAGACTAGACGGGCAGCACCTACCGCCGAACGGCGATGGAGCGAACGGTTATGGTGAAGGTATAGTCCAGACCACAAACTTGCCGGCGTCCCTCGGACGCGGTTCCGGCAGGGCGGCGAAAGCCGTAGATGGTAAGAAAATCCGTTGGGGCGCAAGCCCCGTGAGGGTTCAAGTCCCTCCGCCCGCACCACACGATTGCTCCTTAGCCGGGATCTCACAATCATCGAATCCATCGTGCCCAACAACCGAGGACGCTGCTGACTCCGGCAACACTGAGGACGAGGGAGATGAGTAATCGGAAATTGAAAGGACGAGAGGAAAATGAAGCTGACTCATGTGGCCGTAAGCAACTATAAGGGTCTGCGGAATACCGCATCCCCTCTGTCAGATTTTGTTTGTGCCATTGGTGAGAACAATTCCGGAAAGTCGTCGCTGCTCCAGGCCCTACTCCTTTTCATTAATGGAACTAACCCGCATTTCTCACAGGCATTAGGTAAGGAATAAAGTCGGGGAGCAGAAAAAGTAGCAAAAGGCCGTTGTTTTTGTGGCATAACTGCGTTGTCCAGACGTAGTTGGTTGCCCCAAGGAGCAACGGCCTTTGATGACAGAGTGTAATCAAGTTTCGTTCTCGTTTGCAGCCCATTTTTCGCGCCGTGTGGAAGCCGGGTTCACGGCTGGTCAAGTTTCAACCGACGGCGGGGCGCTGCTGTTGCGCCAGACCGATCACAGGATCAACCTGCTTGCCCGGTTGAGCATCGGGCCACTTCGAAGCCCGCGCGCATCTTCGCCGAGTTCGATTACCGCACCCACAAGAGCTGGTCGCGCGCACGCCGCGTGGTGGCCAAGGCTGAGTATCTGGACAAGGGCGAGAACCCGCGCTTCATCGTCACTTCGCTCACCACCGACGCGTGGGCCGCGCAAGACTTATACGAAAGGTTTTACTGCGCCCGCGGCGAAATGGAGAACCGCATCAAGGAGCAGATGTGCCTGTTCGCCGACCGGCTCTCGACCGATGAGATGAAAGGCAATCAGCTCCGGCTTTACTTCTCCGCGCTGGCCTACACGCTGGTCGAAGCTCTGCGCCGCCTGGCGCTGAAGGGCACCGAGTGGGCTCAAGCGCAGGTCGATACCATCCGGCTCAGGTTGCTTAAGATCTGTGGCTGTCCGCGCCGCGCTGACGCTCGTTCCCGCAATCCGGTCGATCACTGAGAGCTTATGATCCGGTGCGGGCCGCCACAGCGGCCAAGCGAGCCGCTACAACGCAGGCAATGGCGGCAGTGGCTGCTGCGACACGGTGCAGGTTGAGCCAGACGGAGCCGGCGCAGGCTGGAATGCTCTGGATGACGCCGGCTGCGAAGGCCCCAAGGAAGGCAAGGGCGAAAACAATGATTGCGGCCTGGAGAGCTGGCTGGGTGGTAAAGGCACGGAGCGCACCCACATTGCGAACGAGCAAAACGAGACAGAGAACAGCGAGAAGCTTGTGAACCAGAGCAAGCGGCACTTGCAGGGCTTTGCCCGCAAAAATCATGCAAAGGCCCGAGACAAGAATGGCAACGAAGAACCAGACAATGACACGTAACCTTTCCACCGCCATAGAAAGATCTCCTTCAACGCGCTAATGCATTCCGCGGATGGCTCAATCCTGGCTGTACCTGGCTAACGAACACGCTGCCCGCCCAGGTGTGAATTGCATTCCAATCACGCTTGTCTTCGTCCTGCATTCCCATCAGTCTGCAGCCCATCCGATCGAAGAAGCCCAGCTTGCTCGTATCCAGCTTCCCGGCGAAGAAAACTTCGGCGCCGGGCTTGACGACGGCGCGGACGTCGTCGAGATACGAGAGCCGCTTCTTCTTGCTGTCGTCGTCATTGCCGGTGTTCAGGAAATGAACCGTAAAGAAGGCGTTCGGACCCCGGCTTAGTTCGGTTCTGTACCGGTTCACGAAATCAATTGCCTCAGGGAGCCAGTGATAATAGTGAACCGCGCTTCCAACCAGGATGGAATCATATCCGGAAACCGATTTGACTTTTCCCGCGGCAGAAACATCGCCTGGACAGCCGCGGGCTTGGAGATCGCGAAAGATTGCTCGCGCAATCTCTTCAGTCGATCCACATTGACTGGCATAGGCGACCAGGATCCGCCGATTGAATGGCGGGACCATGGCAGCCTGCAACTTGAAGATTGGAGCGAATAGAGAAGAAAGCGGGGACAGGCTCAGCCACCTGCAAACTGTGCGTCGATTGAGTGTGAACATCGGATAGCCTCCTCGGAAATGAGGATTTCCGGCTTCCTGTCGTCGACGCGAGTATACATCCAAGTGTCTTGCCTGGACGGGAGTCATCACTCGGCAACATTAGAATTTCGCCACGTGATGAGAGGCACAGACTGCCGATCTGGGATTGGTTAGATATTTTGGGGGTAGTCCTGTCTCGCGTCTGCAAGATACACAGTGAAATACAAACGTATCGTCGTCGCAAAGCGGGGCCCGCCGGAGAGCCTGCGGATCGAGGCATGCGACCTTCGCGAACCGGCAGGCAGGGAAGTACGGGTCAAAGTCCTGGCCTGCAGCGTTTGCCAGCCTGACGTCCAGAATCGTTACGGGCTGAGCCCGTTCCCGCCCAAGGTGCCCTACGAACCGGGCAGTGCAATCGTGGGCACCGTGGATGCGGCGGGGCCGGGAGCCGCGCATACCGTTCCAGGGACGAGAATCGCAGCGTGGCCTTCGATGGGCGGCTACGCCGAGTATCTCTATCTTCCGCAGAGCCGGCTTGTTCCGGTTCCTTCCTCACTCGATCCAGTTGAAGTGGCCCCGCTGGTGCTGAACTATGTGACGGCGTACCAGTGTTTGCACCGTCGCGCGAAGGTGAAGGCCGGTGACAAGGTGCTCATCGTCGGCGCGAGCGGCGGATGTGGTACGGCATTCCTTGATCTGGGCAGGCTCGCTGCACTCAAGATGTACGGCCTCGCCTCTGGAAACAAGAGCACCATTCTCACTCAATTCGGCGCAATCCCGATCGACTACCGACGAGAGGATTTCGTCGAGGTGATGCGCCGCGCCGAGCCGGAAGGGCTTGATTTCATCTTCGACGGAATGGGCGGAGACTACATCGACAGGGCTCTTCCGCTCCTGCGCCGCGGCGGCGTGTTCGTGGAGTATAGCAATCCTGGGAGCTTTCGTGGTGTTCTCCGTCTTCTGGTCAAGGTTCTGGCGGTCAATCTGCTTCCTAACGGCCGCAAGTTGAAGGGCTATGGTGCAGGGGCCGCGCTCTTTTATCGAAAGCCATTCCTGCAGGACTGGGCCATTTTGTTTCGACTGCTTGAGGAGGCTAAGATCCGACCCGTCATAAGCGGCCGATTTCCACTGCTGGAGGCGGCGCGGGCGAATGCGCTACTCGAAACCAGACAGGTTGTAGGCAATCTGGTCCTGGTGGCACCGGATCATCGGTGAACTGGCGCCCGACGACGTCTACGACTACATTCTCGTGGTGGTGCGCCGCAACCAGGTTGCTGACCTGCTGCCGACGTTGACAGCCAATCGCTCACCGAATGTCGCGTTCATGAACAACAATCTCAATGGTCCCGCGGAGATCGTTGCGGCATTAGGGCCACGGCGACCAATGCTCGGACTTGTCTTCGCGGGAGGCAAGCTTGACGGGGAGATCGTCCGGGCGGTCGGCCCATACAGGCGGCCACTGGCGTCGCCACACTTTGGCGAGATAGACGGAACCATCACTCCGCGGCTGAAGAGGTTGGTGAACCTGCTGAATGAGGCAGGTCTCAGGGCCAAGGCCTCGACCAACGTCGTCGATTATTTGGTCACGCATGCCGCCGGGGTGGCAGCGATCGTGCCGCTGGCGACTAAGCTCGCGACCGAGCCTAAGGGCGTATCTCCTTCGGACGAAGATCTGAGATTGGCGGCAGCGGCCATCCGCGAAACCCATGCAGTGCTCAAAGCCCTTGGACACAAGGTCGTGCCCGGGAGCCTGCGGATCGCCGCGGTCATGCCCTTCTCTGTGCTGGCACTGCTTTTTCGTCGGTTTCTCAACTCCAGGCTCGGCCGAGCTGCTTGCGCTCGCCGATGATCTGCGCGCGACAGTGATGCGTTCCGGCGTCGCGGCGCCAGCAATCAGAAAAGTGCTGGGCATGAAGTAGCTGTGAACGACTTATCCCAAGGCCGCAAAGAGGAAAACGCAACAAATGACAAATCAGTCGGTCGCTATCCCTCCGAGCAACACAACCAAGTCAGAAAACAAACGGGACAAACCGTCGTGTGCGTTTCATATAAGCGGCGTAGGTGCCTCCGAATTGTGTGAGATTCTCCCGTTCCTCGGCGACCGCTGTCGCAATGAGAAAGCTGGTCGCGCCCAACGCCAACAAGATCCGGCCAAGCGAAAATGGGCTCTTCAGGTATGCGCAGCAGACGAGTGCCATCAAGGATGCGTACAGTGGATGGCGGATGAGCCGATACGCACCTACCGTGACGAGGACGGTAGTGTTTTCAAGAGCTACATTCGTGCCCCGCGTCGCGGATGGTGAAGGCCGTCCGATCACACGAAGCAGGCGGAAACCTTCAATCGCCAGAGCAATCGAAATAGCACCAAAGGACCACGAGGTGAGTTGGCGCGGCGAGAGCGGGTCACGAAACCAAGCCGGGGCGTTGAGCAGGATCAACGCCAACAGAAATTCGAAGACAAAGAAGCGAAAGAAGCCGTGAGAACGGAAACATCTCAGAGACCGCCATGACAGCAGTATAAAACCTGTCGATCCAGCCAAGAATACTGCGAGTCGCAACATCGGAGTTTTCCACTCCTCGAGAGCGAGCGCGAACCGCCTTCATTGTAGGACCGGCGGATAATGTTCATCGACGCGGCGACTTCTTCAAAACACCGGGGATAACAGCGGGCGTGATCGCCAGTCATGTGCGGTGACGCTCAGGACGGCGACACAACAGCATTCACAAATCAGCGCGGTTTCATAAGAAAGGAGCGGCACCATGAACGATTTGAAGATTTATCGCTGGAGCGGGATATGTGCCTTGACGGCGATCGGCATGTTTTTCATCGAGTTTCCTTTTTATTTCGTGCGCGCAGTTCGCTTTACCTCCATGGCAGAGTCGAGTAAATTCCCCGACTACGCTTTCAGGAATGGAACCAATATCATGACCTGCGTTCTGCTCGATCTGTTCATCCTGAGCTTCTTCATGATCTTCAGCTCGGGGCTGCGCCACCTGATTCGCCAGGCCGACCCACGGCTGGAGTGGCTCGGTACGCTCTTCTTTGGCGTCGGCGTGGTCTACGTCACCCTTACTCTGGTCGCTGACTCGTTGCAAGGCTCCCAGGTCGTGGACGCCCTGACCGTGCCCGGCGATCCCACGGTCATTCGAACCTTGATGGAGAGCCTGTTCCTCATGTACGGCTCGGTGGCCCTGTTCCTGATGGCTCTTTTCATGGGAGTCGCCAGCTTTGCGACAACAGCCCGCAACGCCCTCCCGAAGTGGTCGGGTTGGATGGGCTATGGTTGCGCGCTTGCGTGTCTGGTCTTTGTCCCATCGATGTATGTCCGCCACATTGATCTTCAAGGCTTCTATAACCCCGCAGGCTTGGGACCCGAAGCCTTCGCCTCGGGTTTCCCGCTCGCTGTGTGGATGATCACAGTAGGCATCCTGATGATCCGGAAAGGCAAAGCAACCCCTAAGTCAACCAGCACGCCCGCTTAGGATCCGCTGGACTTGTTCGTAAACGGACACACAGGCACGCATGCGGACAAAATGCGAGATGATGCGTAAGTGAGTGACAGCCGTTATGTCGCTGAGAAGCAGTCACTTAACTTCAGATGTGCTTTGGCGCACGGCGTGCAAATAAGGTGAGGAATACTCTCATTCCCCAAGAGCGAAGTTCCATGGGAGGCGGTCATGGCTGGACTGCTCCAGGATGTACGCTTTGCCTTGCGGCAACTGCGCAAGAATCCCGGTTTCACCATCACGACGACAGCGATGCTGGCCGTCGCTATCTGCGCCAACAGCACGGTCTTCAGTTGGATGAACGGCACCATGCTGCATCCGATACCCGGAGCGAAGGATACCGGCAGTCTGGTGAGCGTGTTGCGCGGCGAGTGGAGCACGTCGCCGCCACCGTCGCTCTCCTATCTCGATTACCGCGATCTGCGCGAACAAAATCACAGCCTGGTAGGCATGCTTGCCTATAACCACGACTGGATCACGCTGACGCGCGCTGGAGCTGTTCCCGACCGGATCTACATCTCCAACGTTTCATCGAATTTCTTCGGTCTGCTCGGTGTGAAACCCCTGCTGGGGCGATTCTTCCTGCCCGAGGAAGAGACGCGTCCCGACGCCGTTCCCTATGTTGTGCTCAGTTACTCGCTGTGGCAGAAGAGGTTTGCGGGCGACCCGGCGATTGTGGGCAAATCACTTGAAATTGCCCGGCACACCGTGACCGTCATCGGCGTAGCACCAAAGGGATTTATCGGGGCAATGCCCGGAATTCGCGAGGATGCATGGCTGACGTTGAACCCGATTGGGACGGCGTCGTACCAGATGACACATCGCAGCGCCTACCACTACAACGTGCTGGCAAGATTGCGGCCGGGCGTGAGCCGCGAGCAGGCTACCAACGATCTTGAGACAATCATGCAGCGGATCGTGACCGCATACCCCAACGACCATCCGGGCAAGAACACGATCGTGCTCGACCCGATGTGGCGCTCGCCCTACGGCGCCAATGGCTATATGGCTCTATCCCTGCCCGTGCTACTGGCGATTGCCGGTGTTGTGTTGTTGCTGACCTGCGTGAATGTTGCCACGCTCACGCTGGTGCGGTTCGTGGCGCGGCGTCGCGAAATCGCCATCCGCCAATCACTCGGCGCAGGACGTGTTCGACTGCTCAGTCAGATGGTCATCGAGGGGGTCGCCATCTCTCTCTTGGCCGGCATCGCCGCGCTGATGCTCACGTCTTGGACGGCGAACAGATTCGCGGACTTCATTCCGCCCAATGCGAATCCGATCGTCTTGAACGGCACTCTGGACGGCAAGGTTGCCATCGGAGTCATGATTCTGGCCTTACTGGCGAGCTTGGCTTGCGGAGCGTTTCCGGCGTGGCGTTCGTCGCGTGTCTCTGCAGCCGAGGTGTTGAAAGAGGAGTCGGCGAGCGTTTCCGGCGGCTCGCACAACAGGCGCCTGCTAAGCGGACTGGTTGTGGTGCAGATCGCTCTGTCGCTCGCCTTGCTAGTCACCTCGGCACTGTTTCTGCGGACGCTGCGGAACATTGCGACTGCCAATCCCGGATTTGAGCAGGATGACCTTCTTACCGCGTCTGTGGGCTTGAATATCGCGGGCTACGACAACTCGCAGGAACAGGTGATCCGCCACCGGATACTCGATCGCGTTTCGGCCCTGACGAATGTGACCATTACGTCGCTCACCGACTGGGTTCCAATGGATTTCAGCCGGAAGACAGCGCTGGCTTATCCGCAAGGCTATTCGCCTCAGCCCCATGAATCGCTGGAGGTGCGCAGGGCCGAGGTGACCTCACGGTACTTCGAGCAACTCGGGATTCCCATCGTTGAGGGGCGCGAGTTCACGCGGGACGACAACGAGAAGGCCCCCGAGGTGGTGATTGTCGACCAATCGGCGGCTGGCCATTACTGGCCGGGCCAGGATCCGCTGGGCAGGAAACTGATGATCTTTGGCCGGCCGTTTACCGTGGTGGGTGTCGCGAGGAATACCAAGCACCAGTTCATGAATGAACCTCCCGAACCCATGCTATATCTGAGCTTTTTTCAGGACGCGGACAACGAGACGATTGTACAAGTGAAGACCCGCGGCAATCCGGCGGAAATGGAACAGGCAGTGGAACAGGCGATCCACGAAGTCGATAGCCAGCTTCCGGTGTTCGATGTGCGCACCATGCGCGAGTCAACCCAGATGGCTGGGATTTTCGCTGTAATGGAGAGCACATTCGCCGGAATGTTTGCCGTCATCGCGCTGATCCTTTCGACGAGCGGCATCTACGGCGTTGTGGCTTATCGCACAGCGTTGCGCACGCACGAGATCGGCATCCGTGTGGCTCTCGGCGCATCGCGTACCGATGTTCTGCGGCTGGTGTTGTTGCAGGGGATGTGGTTGACAGCCATCGGTCTTGGTTTTGGACTCGCGCTCTCGTTTGCTCTCACGCGCTTCACCGCCGCGCTGCTCTATGGGGTTGGCGCCAACGATCCGCTCACCATCCTCGCCGTGATGGCGCTGTTAGGAGCGATGTCGCTGGTTGCCTGCTATCTTCCGGCGCGGCGGGCGATGCGTGTCGATCCGGTCTCTGCGATACGCGAGCAATAGACATTTCTTTCAGCCTTGGCTCCTCCCGGGATTTCCTTCAATTGCGCGCACGACCAGCGTTGCGACGCACTTCTGGCTCGACAATCACTTGGGTGCCGATGGTCACGGCGAGAGTAATGAAGAAAAGCGCCCATAGCGGACGCTCGGGCCAGAAAATCCTGCCCAACCCGAGGATCCAACCACCCGTTCCTACTGCGGTCCCGACCGCAGTCGCTGCCCATCCCGATCTCGCGCTCATGTCGTGTCCCCGTTCCATTGCTTACGCAGATTACAGGTCCTTTAGTTCCCAATCTCCCCGAGTCCGGTATTTCGGAGGGAATGTCGTTTTAACCGCTCAAGGTCACGACGCCGCTGTTTCCATCCACGGTGATGCTTTGCCCGCCGCGGACCCGCTGGGTGGCAACTCCTGTGCCCAGCACTGCCGGCACCCCGTATTCGCGCGCCACAATCGAGCTGTGGCTCAGCGGGCCGCCTACATCCGTCACGATTCCCGCTGCCATGGCGAACAACGGCGTCCACGCCGGAGTGGTGATCTTGGCCACCAAAACATCGCCTGGCCGCATCCGGCTGAACTCCTCCGGTCCGTGAATCACGCATGCCCGAGCCGTCACCTTCCCGGGGCTCGCGCCGAATCCTCGAATCACGCCCTGCTCCATCTGGCTGGTGCGCGCCGGCATCAACCGGCTGAAATCGATGCCCAGAACCTTTGCGCCGCCCTTAAGTGGCAGCGCAACTGGCGGTACCACTGTGTGCTCCTGCTCCCACGTCCGCCGCCGCTCGGCGGTCGCCCTCCGAAAATCTTCCACCGGCTCTCCTGCATCGAGACGCCGCGCCGTTTCTTCCACCTCTTTCTCTTCGAGCCAGAAGATCTCGTCGCGTTCGGCGATCCCTCCCGCCGCAACCACCCGCCGTCCTAGCTCGCGCAGCATTCGTCGAAGCACCGGCCATCCAATACCGACGTCGGCCAGCGATTCCTCGCGCAGCGGGGCCCATCGCTGCGCCCCCTTGAGCGCCCAGCGAAACAGTTGTCTTCTGGGCCAGCCAAGCCGGGCGAGCACGGCTGCGGCAGCCTGCTCGCGGCGCTCCGCTCCTGCCGCCTGCCTCTCGTATGGATTGCGCCCCTTACCCGTAATGAAGAATTTCAACGTTTCCAGTTGCGATGTGGGGTCTTCAGCGGACACTTTTTTCGCAAAATCCAGGTTGTAAATGGCGTGGCCAAAGCGACTGAGATGCTCCGCAGCGAGGCTCTTGAATTCATGCCAGCTTGTCGCATCGGCCAATGGCTCCGATGCCGATTCGATGGCCGCTGCAATCTCTTTGCTACATGTGCGCGCCAGGTATCCAGCCAGTTCGTCTCGGCCGCGCGCCCACATCGCGAGATCGTAAAGCGACTTCTCCGCGCGTATCGGCGTGCTGTCAAAGCCCAGCAGAAACGTCGAGGCCGGCGGGTCGTTCTTCCGCTTGACGAACCGGTCATATAGGGCTGTGAAGATGCCCTCGCTCATGTTTACGCGCGCCAGCACCATCTGAACCGCCAAATAGTAGTTCGCCGCCCTTTTCGCCAATTGTCTTGCGCCGCTGATAAGTTCCTGCGCCGAAATCGCGCTCGGATCGCGCTGCAACCACTCCTCGGCCGCCTTCGCATACGACGGTCGCGCTTCCTCGCCCCATTGCGCTTCCGCCGTCCTCATCATCCTTGCCATCTTCCGTCCCTGTAGGGGCAAAGAAACCAAAAGGCGCAGCATCCCACGCGTCGGAATCTCGTAGTATGCGTAGCCGTGAATCGTCAACAGCGGGAACGCGTCGCGCCGGATTCCCAACGCCTGCGCCATGATTGCCCGAGTCGCTCGATCCCACTCCGGCAGCGCCAGCGTTGCGAACAGTGGCGAGAGTGGCTCAGGAAGCAACTCCGCCACACTTTGGCGGAAGTAGCGCGCTTTGGCCCGCGGCAACTTCCAGTCCAGTGCCTCGCGTGCTTCGTGCAATGCGGTCACCAGTCGCGCCTGCAGGATGAAGATCTGCTTGTCGCAAATCGCCCATTCGATGTCCATCGGCTGGCCGTATTGTTCCTCAATCCGGACGGCAAGCCGCGCCAGTTCCTGAGCCTGGCGCGTAGCGAGCGCGGCTTTCCGGCGCTTTCCTTTGGGAACTGTCTCTTCGTGCGTCCCTTCGGGTAGTGGCACCGTCATGAGTTCCTTGTCGGCAAGCTGTTGCGAGAGCACTGCGCCGGTTTGTTTGTCGATCACAATCGTGTCAGGAGTAACTCGTCCGCTGACAATTGCCTCGCCCAGGCCCCACGCCGCGTTGATCATTATTTCGTCCCTTGCGCCCGTCACCGGATTTGCGGTAAAGGCCACGCCTGCAGCTTCGGCCGGAACCAGCCGTTGCACGACGACAGCAATGCTGATCTCCTCCGACCGGATCCGCTGTCGGCGCCGGTAATCGATCACACGACCCGTCCAAAGCGATGCCCAGCACCTTTTGACCGCGTCGATGACGGCTTCGCCACCGCATACATTCAGAAAGGTCTCCAGTTGGCCCGCGAACGACATTTCCGGCAAATCTTCTGCGGTTGCTGATGACCGCACCGCCACCGGCGTGTCTGCGCCCAGTTGCTCATATCGCCGCCGGATCGCTGCGGCGATCTCGCCCGGCATCGTGCCTTCGGCAATCAGCGCTTGAATCCGCGCCGACGCTTCATCCGGTGTGTGCTGATCGTCCACTCTCGCCACCTCGGCCAGGATCTCTTTGCCGAGGTGATTCTCGTCCAGGAATTGGCGATAGGCCTCGGTAGTGATGTGGAAACCGGGGGGGACGGGCAACCCCGCGGTTGCCATGCGCGCCAACGATGCCCCTTTACCACCAACAACCTCGAGGATTGCCAGGGGACTGTCCAGATTGAGAATGAAGGAGTTGGCCAGGGATGGGTTCATCTCTTTTCAACCCCCTTCCAGGTCTGCTTCAAGCGGCGCAACCGAGGTCACGCCAATATTTGCGACGTCTCCGGTGAACTGATTTCGGCGCGATGATTCTCGCGCTTTTTTCGCACGAAACATGTGTGGCACGTCACAGCCCGATAGGCCTATCACGCGATCGAAACGCTCCTCGTCTATCGCCCCGCTACTCTTACAAACAAAACGAGCGGAACAAAGCACACAGTGCCCATAAGGAGAATCGCAACGGCATCGGCTAAACGAAACGGAGCACCCACCAGAAGTGATTGCAACGGCAGGAATACAGCAAGTGCTATGAACAGCATGCTCGCCTGGAAGAGCAGTCCGATACCCGCGACGTAGCCAAAAGCCTTACGGAGGATCAAAAGAATCCCGCCGATCATCCAAAGCGGAATTATCGACAAATCCGCGAAGTCGACAGCCGAATCGGTCCTGGCGATTGGCGTGTGATAAGCGATTCCGCGTGTCAAGATACCAATTGCTCGAAAAAAGAACAGGGCACTCAATCCCGTCAGGACGCTGCCCGCGATTCGCTCTGGTGTAGCGCCAGCGAGGCGCTGGCGAGTGGTCGCAGCATCAATGCGAGCAATGAGAATGACCAAAGCGCAGACGCTCAATAGAACCAAAGCGAGATACAAAGACACCGTAGGCAACTTTTCGGCCATGTGGCTCGCGATCCATTGTCGCTGAGTGGGTTAGCGATTTGGCAGAAATCTATGCACATTAATGGATCGGCTCCTCGGTCGATTCGAAGCCTCAGCCAAGTTCGACCGCTCTCAAGATCAAGGTCAACCCAGCGCAGACGATAACAAACCCAATGGCGTACGCAAAGCGCTCCCCGGCTGGAGCGAGACGCTCAGCGGTGATCGCTGCCGTGATAACGGCCATAGCGCGCAGATCCATGACTCCGATGACAAGAAGGACGAGAGTCAAATTGGCGCAGCTCATGCTGCAGTGAAATCCAAAGCGCAGGCCCTGTCGCAAGGCCTCGCCAGAATTGGGGGACATTATGCGGCCGTGCCCCGGCGCTTCTCGGCAGCATGCTAGGTAGCGTGCCTTCCACGGGGTGAACTGAAGCACACCGGCGAGGAGGATGACCGCGCCAATTAAGAGGGGAACAGCGCGAGCCAGGGCCGGAATATCCATCTCGACAGTTGCCAACGCAACGCCCAGCGGGAAAACAGCCAATCCCATCAGGGTCCACACGAAGAAGTATCCGATACCGGCAAGTGCGGTGAGGGTTCCAAGGCGCAAATCGCATACCCTGCTAACGGCCTGGCGATAGCGCCACAGCATTGGGATCAGTGACGGCAACATCATGGCTGCCATCATGACGATCCACATGGCGAGGAACTTCGCAGCGGCCCCGATCCACGACTGTCTGGGCATTCGCATCCACGTCATCGACATGGCCCAGCCGCCCGGCATCGGCATTTTCCCCATCGCCGACATTGACCCGCACCATGCGACTGTCAGCGCCGTGCTTCCAATGAAGAGCAGCGCTGAGGTGCCAAAGAAGACTTGCTGCGAAGATCGGTCGGAAATCATGATTCATCGACTCCTTAACGGGAATTGCGTCTTTGGAATGCGGTTTGCAGGTTCACTTGCCGTACTCGTCGTGTCAACGAAGCCATGGACCCATTTCGTTGCGTCCCTTGGGCGCGCGGTCGAGCCACGGGTACTTGGCCCAGATTGCGTCGACCCCGCGTGCATACGTCGAATAGGTGTGGTAGATGATGCTGTCTTCGATAGCGAAGGCGCTCAGACCTTCCCGCTCGCGCGTGTAGGTAGACACGTCGGTCCCAGTCATAGCAGCCATCCTGGCAGGCCCGGAGCTTGGCGATCCTGCCCTTCCGGCGTTCATGACGGGATCATCGCGACGAAAGTTGTATCCCGCCCCTTCACTCTGTTGCTGTTCGGTAAACGAGGCGTGGAAATCGAAATTGAAGTCGCTGCCGAAAGATGACGCCCAGGGAAACGTCCACCCCTTCTGGTGCTTGTACGCCTGCAACTTCTTTAACGGCGCTCTTGAGACCGCCCAGAGCGTCAGGTCATGGGCGGCCAAATCCGCGAAGATCCCGTTAAAGCCGTTTGCGATCGACGTGCATGATGGGCAGCCGGCAGCAAAGTCGGGTCCAAACATGAAATGGTAGACGAGCAGCTGCGAACGCCCGCGAAAGAGATCCGCAAGCGATGCACTGCCTTCGTCAGTCTCGAAGCGATACTCCTTATCAAGGCGAACCCATGGCAAGTTCTGCCGCATCTGAGCTACTCGGTCGCTGTGCCGCGTGAGCTCTTTCTCGGCCTTGAGGAGTTCGAGCCGTGCCGCGGTCCATTCCTCGCGGGTGCCACGTTGATGCATTTCTTGCGTCGTCATCGTCGTTTTCTCCCTTCGTGAGATTTGGCAATTCGTTCTACCTAAAGCCCCCTTTTCCAGCAATGCCCGACTAGAGGGCTACGGTCTCTGGGACGAAACCAGCAACCTGGCGCTCCATGGCCTTGGCTACGCCGTTGCGCCATCCTTCGGCGATCGATTGCGACATGGGATCGGGGAAGATTTCCTCATCGCCCTCTCCAGGCCATCGAAGATAGCCGCAGCGGCATACTCGGTAGAAGCCTTTGGAATGTCGAAGCCGCGGTTCATATCCGTGTCGACTGGTCCGGTCAGAATGGCATGAACTGTGACGCCCTGGCTGGCAA
>JASHOY010000059.1 GCA_030038435.1 Acidobacteriaceae bacterium
GTTCCGACTTACGCTATGTGCTCTTTCGACAACTGACGCCCTCAATTAAAAGGTTCTCTCATCATTCGACCAAAACAAGGTCAAAACGGAAGAAATGATCAGATTTCTTAATAGGCATTCTTGCCCATGAAACCACCCCAAATTGTCATCATGATGATACGGATGTCGAAAAGCAGGCTCCAATGTTGAAGATAATATAGATCATAGCGCACTCGCCTATGAATTGACGTATCTCCACGCAGCCCGTTTACCTGCGCCCAACCGGTAATGCCTACATTCAAATGATGTCGGGTTTGGTATAAAGCTATGTCCTTGCGGAATTTCATTACAAAGTGCGGGCGCTCCGGTCTCGGACCGACTACGCTCATCTCACCTCTGAGAACGTTAAAGAACTGCGGAAGTTCGTCAAGGCTCGTTTTTCTGAGGAAGCTTCCAAATACGGTCCGGCGCGGATCATTCTCCGCAGTCCAGTGTGTATCGCCTTCCCCGGAAGGCGCCATCCGCATAGTACGGAACTTATACATCGTGAAAAGGTTACCGTTCTTGCCAACTCTTTTTTGTTTGAATAGAACAGGACCGCGAGAAGTCAGTTTTATTGCCATTGCGATGACCAGCATAGGTGCCGCAGCAGCCAGCAGCACTGTGCCGGCAAAGACTAGGTCGAACCCACGCTTTACCAGGAAATACCCAATGGAGGAGGTAGGACCTGGATCGAGATCCAGCATTTGCAGGCGGCCTACTTCGATAACGCGGTTCCGAACTTTAATGCCGTCTCCCGAGTTCACGATGATGCGAATGGGTTTACAAAGAATCTCAAGCTTGGAAATGCAGCGGCGGATATCGCCATATTGCTCCGAGGGGACGGCAACAAGGATGTCATCTGCATTCAGATTTTCAATTGCGTCCAATTCATCGAGTTGAAATATTGGCGCGTTCGAAACTCGGATTTCTTCTCCGAGTAATTGTATGTACCCCACCACCTGACAACGAACAAAATCATTGCGTTGAATTCGCAGCGCCGCCCGAGCCGCCAGCCGGCCGACGCCCACAATGATTACCTTGACCGCCGGTCGCCGCACAGCAAGTTGGCGCACAAGGATTCGAAACAAAGTGCGCACGGAGACGGCCAAAATCAGCAGGATGACCCCGCTCAGGATAATGTAGAGACGCGAATAAAAGCGCTGGTGGACCAGGAATAGCGCGACGAAATCGACAAGGTATGTGATGCCACATGCGCTGAACGATGCACGGAGCCCGGTATTCTCCGCGCTCACCTTTGTGATGCTGGTTACCTCCTGCCTTTCTGCCACGATCGACCATACCATGGTGGTGAATAAGGTCAAATACCAGTTATCTGTCGGGGAGAGTTCCGGCCAGATTCCGATCCAATGGGTGCAGATATAGGCAGACAGAAGGAACGAAAGGAGAGGCAATGTAAAGATTGCGACGCGCAGAACGAACCCATACCGACGAAACTGGATGATCATTGCGTTCTCCCTCGCAAAAACGAGCGACGCTGATTTCCCCGTTTGGTCATTCCATAGCCTCTGTTCGACCCGGTCATGCGGCCGCTTCCCATCTGTCGAAGTCGAATCGGCCAGTGGTTCGGCCGTGGATCAAGCGTTCAACGAGCATTTCGTCTAATCGCCTTCAGGATGATTTGCGGCGAAGATTGCAGGCGTTTCGTTTGCTGGACGAGGTTCAATCCGCGCTCTGACATTTCCTCCACGCTGAGCGGGCGCAGCTCGAAACGTCCCAAGGACGATTCCAGCCAACTGAGCACACGATCGTCCCGCCAAAACCAGCGGAGAGATTACTCCCACCTTGGGGTCGTTGGGTATGTTGCGGAGAGCGAAAGGAACGGTAGTCAGAAAGAAGGCACTGAACGCAAGCAAGGTAGCGGGTATCGGAGGACGGGCAATGAGGTCAAATCCGAGAGCCGCAATCACTGCGGGACCGAACAGCAGCTGCATCTTCATCAGCTGTGGGGTATGACTGTCTTTGATGGCTTTGCCCGGATTTTTGCGCACGGCGAGCACTCGCCAATAAGCAAATTTGAATTTCTTTTTGAGATAAGAAATAAGCGAATCAGGATGCTGGTGGTAGACAAGTGCCTTAGGTTGAAACCTCATTTTCCACCCTTTTGCTGACATCCGGTAAGAAAGGTCTACATCTTCCGCGCAGGCGACCGGGAAATTGGTATCATATCCGCCGGCCTCCCAAAAGCAGTCGCGCCTGAACGCGGCTGAATACGTATCTATAAAATCGATGTCGGGCGTTCGAGCCATATAGCGGTAGCGGTCTTCATACTCGGCCTGCACAAACCTCGCCATGAGCCGCTTCTGCCTGGTACGGTATGCACCTTTCACTCCCACGACTTCCGGATCGCTAAATGGCTCCAGCATCGAGTCGAACCATTCCTGGTCCGGCTCGCAATCGTCATCCGTAAATAAAATGATTTCCCCTGATGCTTCGCGCGCGCCACGGTTGCGCGCCGCGGCCGGCCCGGCATTGGACTGAGAGACTAATCTTACGCTCGGATATCCGCAGATCACATCGGCAATGTTATCGTAGGAACCGTCATCAACCACTATGATTTCGGCGCGTCTGCCTGCAAGTTGCGCGCAGAGTTGATCGAGGCAGCGCGCAATGCGATGCGCGCCGTTATAGGTGGGAATGATTACGGTAACTGAAGGTTTAAACTCCAATTCAATTCCCCTGTTTGAACTCACAGTTCAGCTTTCGCGACTGACTCTTGGCAGAAAGGGTGTACGCGAAAAGCAATCTTGCAGCAAGCTCCTCGAGATCGAGGTCTTCCCCGCGAGATCCTGCCATTTATCTGCCCGCTCCTGCTTCCTGCTGTGAACCACGGCGAACGATTCGGATGCGGAATATCCCGTTTGGCCGTCGCGTGACTCTGACTCGTGGATACCTGATCGCGCCGATTTCCGCTATTGCTATTTTAGGGCCTGGCAACCCTACCCGAACGGCGGCGACGGGAGCTAATTTCGCCGGGTCCAAGCCGCGAGGAACGGACTGTACCTAGGGCCTGCTAACACTATTGGGATGGCGGCGACGGGAGCCAGATTTGCCGAGTTCTAGAAGCGAGGAGCGTGCTGTGGTCGATCCCTGGAGCGACGAGCGACAACGAAATCGGAAAATCTGGCCTCGTCCCTTCGGGTTGCGGCGTAAATTCGGCCATACTTCGTTGCCGGCCTCGACGGTGGGGCCTGCCACAGCCTTCGGCCGTCCTCTCGTCTGGCCGAATTTACACTCGCAACGCCATCCACCCCAATAGTGTTAACAGGCCCTAGTTACTGAAATGATGCGCGACGGGGAAATGGGCCCCGCCCCTTCGGGGTGCAGCGAAAAACAAGCCCCGCATCTGACACGATTTCCGCGCGCTTCGCCCTTCGCCTGGGTAGTGTTAACAGGCCTGAGAGACAGTACGGTTAGGAATCCCAATGCTTTCGCGCCTCCGTCCGGGCAGAGCATTGCCGATTCTTTCCGCAATCCCAACCTCAATTCTCGGCTTCCCCCGCGGTTTGCCGCGCCCTGAACATGGCGAGTTCTGTCGCCAACTCTGCAACTCTCTGTTCCAGAATCGCCAGTTGAGCGGCATACTCGCTCTCTTTCATCTTTGGGCGCCTCTTGGCTTCCATTCGTTCCAGTATGTCTTGCATGGCTTTTCGCGCAAAATCGGAAACGCTTCTTGCACCTGTGGAGACACACACTTGCTGAAAGGCGAGAAATTCCTCTTCAGAAAGGCGGATGCTGATGGAGCGAGACCGTGGCTTGAGAACAGTCATCTGGAGTTCGGAAGTCAGGTTTGGATTGGGCAAGCCGCTGTGACTGAATGCAGTGCGCGAACCTTAGAAGGAAATCCAGAGCAGGCTTCGCCCCCGTCAGTCCCAAAAGGGATATTGATATACTACGCAATATATATCTCTCCGTGACTTGGAACCTACTGGCCTAGCGAATGGAGTGGCGGATAAACATTTGCTTGAGATTTCGCTTCTTTCGGCTGCCTTATGGCGGCCCGACGTCTTGCTTCGGAGAGTCACCCTGAAGGTAACACGGAGGGGTTACAAAAACAAGTGATTTGTGGGGCAATTGCATCACAAATGTGAATATTGTTTCATGATCTTTAGAGACTCTCAAACATTTCCCGCCGGAGCGACTTGCCAGGAGAGCGGAAATTTGCCCTGTTTCAGCTGCTGTTGCGTTTGAGTTCCGAAGTTTGCGGGGAATCATCTTCGCTTCCAGACCTCCCCAAGACGATCTGCTGACGTAGTCGACGTAATCGTTGGCGTGGTGACGCAATCGAGACCAACCGTCTTCAGCGGTCCCTAATTTTTGACTGCGCGTTACCACGGTTACCGCCGATACTCGGGGAAATCAGATTCCCAAAACTCAGGATGTTGGCTGGACGCGAGTAGCGGAAGCTTTGGGGACAACTTTCGCACCGATATCTGCACCGCCGGATTGCTGCGACGTGCAAACTGAAGTGGTATACACCATCAAGGCTGACCAGGACGGTTCTTAACTCAGCAGAAGGCCTTGTTGACGGCTATGAGGTGTCGGCTATGAGGTTACTATCAGAGAACCGCGTTTCAAATCGTGCATAGCCAAGCAGCTTCACAAAGCGGAAGTTAGCTAGTACTGAAGCAGGTTGATAGTCTGGCTCTGGACTGTTTGAGGCGCATCGCTGGACGGCGTGCAAGAGTTATACCCAAGTGACTGATCTGAGACCGGAGCGGGAGGCACCGGCGGCGTTGCCCAGGGTATGTTCGTGAAGTCGAAAAAGTCCAACAGGTTGGGCTGCGCGGCGTCGCGTGCCGTCAAATGCGCCGAAGGACCAATGAAGCGGTTTTCCACGAACTTGATTACGGCTGTATGATCCATGGGAATATGGGAAACGTAATGCCGGCGTGTAAAAGGTGAGATCACGATGTTGGGTAGCCGGAATCCCAATTGCGCGGCAAATCCCTGCTGTGCGGCAGCATCCCCCGAATGCGCGCCCGGATCGGTGCTGGCCAGATCGCAGTGAGTTGTCGGCGTGCCGCCAGGGGGGACGCAAGGATTGTAGCTATCAGGATTTACAGCAATCGAGGAGATATCGGGATATTCGCTGACTACGCTTGAGTCGGTATTATCGTTCGAATGCCCCGGGACCGGCGGAACATGATCGTATGGTCCTCCACCCTCATCGTAGCTAAAGAAGAATACGGAACTCATCCACTCGGGACTGTTCATCAGCGCATTGACGATCTTTGCAACCTCCGCCTGGCCAAGAAGAACTTCCTGTCCCGAACCAGGATGCTCGTCGTTGACACCGGAGCCGGGTTCTATTAAGGCAAAACTTGGCAGAGTGCCATTGGTCAGGTCAGTGAAATACTGTGAAAGGGGCGCAATGTGATTAGGGTCGATGCAGAACGAATTGGTTGAATCGCCTACAACGCTCGACGGTTGAGTGGGGGGGGTACAAGGCGCCCCGGATGAGTTGTTATACAGATACTTTGTCGAATAAGTGAAATTGGAAAAGGTGGTAGCCGGGTACCTGGAATTCCCCGTAGTCGGACAATCATCGTAATCCAGGCAAAAACCTTCGGTCACCGTATAGTAAATCTTCCATGACACACCGGCTTGATCAAGTTCCTGAAAGATGGTCTCGATATCGAGTTGAGGCAGGTGATCATCGTTGCCGGGGTCCTTCACCAGACCTTGAGTAGTTCCACCGGATAGGGTTGCAATTCGATTAGCGATGGTTTTGCTGGCAACTGGCGAAAACCAGCGGTCAGAAAGGGCGAATTGTGAAGCCATGTAATAGTAATAATTCAAGAAGGTCTGGTCATAGTACCCCATGGCACGCTGTCCCGTGGTGTCAGTGAAGCTGCCCGCGCAACCTCCGTAGAGAGTGCAGCTATTGGCATACCCGGCCGCATTATGGACAAAGCCATTCATCAGGATAGGACGAGTCGTCAGAAAGTTATAGGTGTTGACATCGCCGTAACTGGAGAGCCAATCGGAGCTCATGTCGTCTACGCATGTGCTCGTGAATTTGAAGAGGCTGTAGGTATGTGTACCCGTGTTATCGACATTATCGTCGGTGTTACTAATGGAGTTTAATTTGTCGTCGATTCCGTCGACGTCATACTCTTTACCGTCATCTCCAATATTCCAACCATTGGCCTTTCGGTATGGGTTCAACATGCCAAAGTAGTTGTCAAAGGTATGGTTCTCCTGGAGCATGAAGATAACGTGCTGGATAGAATCGAGGCTTCCCGGCGGATTCACGGTTACGGTGGTGTTGGCAGTGGCAGATCCTCCGGCTCCGGTCGCAGTTGCGGTATACGTTGTGGTCGCGCCCGGAGAGACAGACTGGGTTCCTCCGGTGGGAGAAAGGTTGTAGGTGTCGCCATTCGGGTCAGTGACTGTAACCTGGGTGGCGTTAGCGGCTGTTACCGTCAGAGTCGTCGATTTCCCGTGGGCAATCGTGCTGGGATCGGCAGTGATATTGACGGTTGGAGGTGAGGAAACCGCAGCAACAGTTACCGTCGCCGTTGCAGTAGCGCTCCCTCCGGCTCCCGTGGCGGTTGCGGTGTAAGTCGTAGTTGCGCTCGGTGAGACGGACTGTGTTCCACCAGTGGGCGCAAGGGTATAAGAAACGCCGTTTGGGGCGGTAATGGTGACGCTCGTGGCATTGCTGGCAGTCACGGTGAGTGTTGACGAATTACCCTGCGTAATAGAGCCTGGATTCGCAGAGATGCTGACGGTTGGTGCGGATGGTGCGGGAGTCACCGTAAGAGTGACCTCGGCGGTGGCGCTACCGCCGCTTCCGCTGGCAGTCGCCGTATAAGTTGTAGTCGCGCTAGGTGAGACTGACTGGGTTCCACCGGTAGGCCCAAGGGTGTAAGAAACGCCGTTTGGGGCGGTAACGGTGACGCTCGTGGCATTGCTTGCGGTCACGGTGAGAGTTGACGAGCTGCCCTGCGCGATGCTGGCTGGATTCGCGGCAATGCTGACCGTTGGCATAGACGCGGCTGCATTGACCTTCAACGTGACGCTGGCTGAGCCGCTCCCTCCCGACCCCGTGGCTACTGCTGTGTAGGTAGTATTTTGAGTCGGACTTACGGATTGTGTTCCTCCGGTCGAGCCGAGGGTGTACTTACTCCCATCGGAACCTGTAACAATGACCTGAGTTGCGTTGCTGGCGGTCACGGTAAGGGTCGAGGGAGAGCCGGCACTGACGGGATTCGGATTTGCTGCGATGGTGATCTGCGGTTGACCGCTCGCTCCAGGGACATAACTTGCACATCCGCACAAGCTCGCGATAACAAGCATGCAGAAGACGCTAATAGTGCCGGACCAGAAACCAGATCGATGGACATGGAGCTGCAGCAAATTCTCTCCTTCGTGTATCTGGAGAGCATCAAAATATCTGCTCTGGCCACAGACACTAATTCGGCAAAAGAGAAAGGCGCTTCCTCCGCGGAAAAATCCTCGGAGCGATATATCAGGCTTAAAGCGCGCAGATCAAAAAGCAGCGACGATTAGATAGGTCTAGAGTTTCCTAGTCCGCGCAATTAAATGAACATTGCGCTCCAGTTTCACGCACTTTCTTAGATGGCCGCAATTGCATGGTGGATGCTTGATTGACCAGAACTGAAGTTGACCTGTTCAAACCTTTCACGATGGTTTATGCTTCGTCGCCGAGAATCGGAATGCGATCAGCTGTTCGCGATGGATTAAATAGATTGCTAATTTGGATACGGCTTCGTCATGCAACCTACCGTACCTCGGAAAGCATCAACGATAACAGCTATTTTTGCCGATATTTCTTCCGCGATTCTTGGGCAACAGCGCAAAGATTTCGAAGTATGCCCGTCCTGCGACAGGTCCTGCATAGTGCCGGTAGCTGCTGACGATGTTTTCTGCGGGTCCGGCGAGTAGGAGGTCTGCGGCTGGAAAGCGTCTATAATTCACCGAAATGAACGCAAAGAGCAGACGTGATTTTCTCAGATCGTGCGTGGCCTCCGTTTCTCTGCCTCTGCTTGAAAACCGTGCCTGGCCGCAGGTGCATCCAAAGTTGCCGGCAATTCCGCTTCCCTACTGGTCGACACGGCTCGAACGATTCATCGATCCGCTCCCTATTCCGCAAAGGATCCATCCCGAAGGAAAGCGCGGCGGGGCTTTGTTCTACCGGGTCCGCATGAGGGAGTTCGAGAAGCCGCTGCACTCGCAACTTCCGCCTGCCAAGCTGTGGGGATACGAAGGCCAGTGTCCCGGCCCGCTTTTTGAAGCGATGCGCGGAGTGCCGATATCGGTGGAATGGGCAAATGAACTTCCCAAGCAGCACCTCTTCCCAATTGATACCCATATTCATGGTGCTGCATCCCCTGCGCCGGCGGTCAGGACCGTCCCGCATCTCCACGGCTCCCGCACCGACTCGCGCAGCGATGGCCTGCCGGAAGCTTGGTTCACCCCCGGCCATTCAGTGGTGTTTCATTACCCCAATGACCAGCAGGCGGCTCCACTCTGGTATCACGATCACGCCCTTGGCATTACGCGGCTGAATGTCTACGCGGGTCTTTCCGGCTTTTATTTCCTGCGCGACGGTGAGGAACTTCGTATGAATTTGCCAGCCGGCGATTACGAGATTCCGCTTGTGCTTCAGGATCGGACTCTTGACAAGCATGGGCAGCTCAATTACTGCCCTACCTACGACGATGGAACCGAGGCTGCCCCCGGTCGCTGGGGGCCACAGTTTTTTGGAGAATTGCCGATCGTCAATGACGCCATCTATCCGCGCCTTGACGTCGAACCGCGCCGCTACCGGTTCCGTCTTCTGAATGCGGCCAATTCTCGATTTTTTCATCTCTATCTGAATCTGGCCGGAAAGCCCACCGATGTTCCAAAACTCGCAACCTTTTACCAGATCGGCAGCGACGGCGGACTTTTGGAAGCCCCCGTGCCCCTGCAAAGGATCCTGCTTGGGCCAGCGGAGCGCGCCGACCTGATCGTCGATTTCTCAAGCCTTGAGGGAAAGATCATAACCCTGTCGAATGACGCGTCGGCGCCGTATCCCGGATGGGACTTGCTGCGTGAGATACACCCGCCTCTGCTGGAGCTGATGCAGTTTCGGGTCGTGCTCCCACTTACCCGTTCTGTCAGAGCCTTCACCATGCCATCGTCTATTCCGCTCCCTCCCGTCGACCCTGCAGATGAGGTGGTTACCAGAGACTTCGTTCTCTCCCAGCGGAGTGACGCGCAGGGAAAAGCGTTGGCCATGCTGATCAACAATAAGGGATATGATGACCCAGCCACTGTGTTCCCCAAATTAGGTTCCGTGGAGAAGTGGCGGTTCATTAATACGACCGATGATAGCCATCCGATGCATGTCCATCTGGTCCAATTCCGGATTGTCGAACGGCAGGGCTTTGATTTTGGTGCATTTCTTCGCGGCAAGCTTGAATTTGTGGGACAGCCGCGTCCACCGGCTCCGGGCGAAGCTGGATGGAAAGACACCGCCATCGTTAACCCACAGGAAGTGCTTACAATCCTGATTCGATTCGAAGGTTATGAGGGCAAATACGTTTACCACTGTCATGTGGCAGAACATGAAGACAACGACATGATGCGTCCCTTTATAGTAGTGTCGGCTGGCGCGAAGCCCGCGTAGACTTACTGCCGGCTTCCGTCGACGTGGGCAGAAGTGAGTTGCAAATATTGGCGAGAATTGCTAGCGCAAAAGAGGCAGAGGCAAATCCCGGCTTTTTCCCATCTAGGTTTCTCAAGCTTCGGAAATCTGTCAAGATAGATACTGTTATGAGCGTTTCAAGCCCTTCGCAAGTGTTCGCCGGCCGCATCGGCCGGATCGAGGTTTCCGCGACCATGGCCGTGGCCGCCGAAGCCGCCAAATTGCGCGCGCAAGGCGCCAACCTGGTGGATTTTGGGGCGGGGGAGCCGCATTTTCCCACTCCTCGTCACATCAAGGACGCGGCCATCGCCGCCATAGACGCGAATTTCACGCGTTATACGGTCGTGCCGGGCATTCCCGATGTGCGCAAGGCTATCGTTGAGCGTCACGCCGCGGATTTCGGTTCCGAATACGCGGTTGACGAGGCCATTTTCACCACCGGCGGCAAGCAGGCGCTCTTCAATACCATCCAGATCCTTGTCGATCACGGCGACGAAGTGATTTTGCCGGTGCCCTACTGGGTAAGCTTCAAAGATATCGTTCAGTACGCAGGCGGCAAAGTCGTATTCCTCGAAACCAGCGAAGAGGAGAATTTCCGCGTCACCGCGCACGCCATCGAGCGCTCCATTACGCCGCGCACCAAGGCGATCATCCTCAATTCGCCCTCTAATCCCGCAGGCGCCGTGGTTTCCGCCGAGGATCTGGAGCGGATTGTGCAACTGGCCCACCAGCGCGGAATTTTCCTGCTGCTCGACGAGTGCTACGTTTATCTGAACTATGCAAGCAAACCGGTATCCGGCGGGTCGTTTACCTGGGCAAAGGAGCACCTGGTCATTCTGGGCTCGCTATCGAAGACCTATGCCATGACCGGGTGGCGGGCCGGATTTGCACTTGCGCCGAAGGCTATCGTAGCTAATCTGAACAAGCTACAGGGTCAATCCACCTCGAATGCGACCAGTTTTGTGCAGAAGGCGGCGATTGCAGCTCTCTCCGGTTCGCAGCAGTGCGTCGCCGAATTCCGCGCCGAGTTCATCGACTTGCGCGATCACATGCTTGCCCGCCTTGCGGAGATCCCCGGCGTCACCTGCACCAAGCCCGAGGGCGCATTTTACGTATATCCCAACCTTTCCGCTTATCTGGGCAAAGGAGGCATCCGGACGGCGACCGAGATGGCTACCCGTCTGCTGCATGAGGCGCACGTTGTTGTGGTGCCGGGCGAGGCATTCGGCACCGGGCAGCATGTCCGAATGTCGTACCCGGTCACCAAGCAGAACATCGACGAAGGTACACGCCGGATGAAGGAGTTTCTGATCCGCCTGGCCTAATTCCAAGCCGGGCGGGAAGGAAGCGGCGCTGATTCGGGCTGGTTGGGCGATGCTCTGAGCGGCAAGCAGGGTTGTGCGGCCAGGGGTTACTTCCGCCTCTGGGCAAAGTCGGCTTCTGTCGGGTAGGATGTTTCTTCAATGTCGAAGCCCATCGATTTCCGCCCTGTGATACTGGCTGGAGGCAGCGGGACGCGCTTCTGGCCCCGTTCCCGCCGCGCTCGCGCCAAACAAGTGCTTGCGCTCGACGGCGAGCGCTCGATGATTCAACAGACAGTGGAGCGGCTTAAGCCCCTGGCTCCGCACTCCAAAGCGTGGATCATCACCAATGAATACCTGGCCGGCGAGATATCCGAGCAGCTGCCGGGACTGCCGGAAAGCCACATCGTGCGCGAGCCGGTGGCCCGCAACACCGCTCCGGCCTGCGGGCTGGCGGCATTCATAATCGAGCGCGAAAATCCTGAGGCGGTGCTGGGCGTTTTCCCTTCCGATCACGTGATCGCCGATGAGCCACGCTTCCTCAAGGCGCTGCAAAAGGCGATCGCAATTGCCGGAACCGGCGACAACATCATCGTCATGGGAATCGAGCCCTCGCGCGCGGAAACCGGGTACGGATACATCGAAACCGGAGACCTGACCAAAGACGGCGAGGCGCTGCACGTGCGTCGCTTCATCGAAAAGCCCAACCAGATGCGCGCCGAAGAGTTCGTAGCTGCCGGAAACTATTACTGGAACTCGGGAATGTTCGTTTGGTCCGCGCGCACCCTGGCCAACGCGGTCCGGGAGCATTTGCCGGAGACGGCGCCGCTGCTTGAGACCATTGCCGCCGCCCATGGAACGCCGGAGTTCGACAAGGTGTTTCGCGATTTGTATGCAAAGTGCGAAAACATTTCCGTCGATTACGCCGTGCTCGAGCCCCGCTCCGCCAAAGGCGAGCACATCTCGCATCTGTATTGTCTGCCGGCGGAGTTCAGCTGGAACGATCTTGGTTCCTGGGCCTCGTTATACGAGTACCAGATCGATTCGCGTCTGCGCGGCGACGGGGACGGCAACGTTTCCGAGACCGACGGGCATATGGCCATTGATGCGACGAACAATTACATTTTCAGCCCGCGCAAGTTTGTGGCCCTTGTCGGTGTAGAAAACCTGGTGATCGTGGACACCGAAGACGCGCTGCTTATCGCGCATCGCGACCATTCTCAGGACGTGGGCAAGATCGTAAAGGAATTGAGCCTGACCGGGCGATCGGAGTTGATCTAGGCGCGGTTGGGCAGGTCGCTTCTGGGGAGTATATTGCTGCCGCCCGGTGGCGATGACTCACGCGCGGTACAATTCTTGCGTGCCTCCGCTAGCTGAGACAACATCTGTGGGGTAGAGAATTGCCCGAATCATTTGAATGGCCTTCGCATGTGTCCGCTCAACACGGGCAGGGGGGCCACAAGCTCCTGATCTTCATTGCCGTTGTTGCCGCTATCATCCTCTTTTCAGCGCGTACCGCAATCGCCTACTGGGTGAATCTGCTCTGGTTCCGGTCCCTCGGATACGAGGGGGTTTTCTGGAAGACGCAGTTCATGCAGTGGAGCGTCTTCGCGGTGTTTGCGGTGCTCACGTTCGGGTTTCTTTACGGTGCGTTCCGCATCCTGCGGCACACCCATGCGGCCGATTTGCCCGATACCCACACGATCTTTATTGCAGGAAAGCCGGTGAGTTTTCCCGTGGATCGTTTTCTGCATTATGGCGTGGGCATTTTGTCTGTCATTATCGCCCTTGCCACAGGCGCCGCCATGGCCGCGCAGTGGTCTTTGCTTGCGCTTTACTGGTACGCTCCGCGCGGGATAGGCCGCAGCATCGACCCCATTCTCCATAGGCCGCTGGATTTTTATCTGTTCACTCTGCCGGCCTGGCATCTGGTAGTGGGGTGGTTACTCACCATGGCGGTGCTCATTTGCGTCCTGGCGGTAATTTTCATTCTCGCCGCAGGCGGCATGCGTGCGCTCGACCAGCGTTTTGGCGGAGGAATTGTCGTTCCCTGGCGGGGCATTTCCATCTCCGGCGGATTTCTGTTAGCGGTGCTCGCGGTTAACGAGTACATTGGCCGCTACGACCTGCTTTTCGACCACCACACCATTTTTGACGGTGTCAATTACACAGAAGCGCATGTGACGCTTCTGGGCATGTCGTTCGTTGCCGTTGCGCTGCTGGCCGGAGCGGCAATCGCCATTGCCGGCGGGATCATAAAACCGGGCGCGCGCTGGCTGATCGGGGCGGTTGTTCCCGCCGTGGCCTGCTATGTTATTTTCGGCGCCGCCGGCTGGTATGTGAACAATTTTGTGGTGAGTCCAAACCAGCTCGATCTCGAGCGGCCATACATCGAGCACAACATCGCTTTGACGCGCCAGGCCTACGGCCTCGATATGTTTTCGCGCCATGAATTCCCCGCGGAGACATCGGTAGCCGCGCTGGACGCCAGCCACAATCAGCAGACCCTGGACAATATCCGCCTGTGGGATGTCGCGGCGCTGAAATCCACTCTGCGCCAGGTGCAGGAAATCCGCACCTACTACGATTTTCCTGACATCGATATCGATCGTTACCAGATCAACGGCACCCTGCGCGAAGTGATGCTTGCAACCCGCGAGCTGAATGTGGACAAGCTGCCCGTCAGCAGCCGCAACTGGATCAACGACAAGCTCATTTACACCCACGGTTACGGCGTGACCATGAATCCGGTGAACGGCTTCACCGCGGAGGGGCTGCCCACTCTCTATCTCAGCAACATGCCGGTGCAGAGCACCGTGCCGGAACTCAAAGTAACGCGTCCGGAAGTCTACTACGGCGAGCTGACCGACACGGATGTGTATGTCGATACCCGTCAGCAGGAGTTCAACTATCCGTTAGGCCAGGCCAACAATCTCTCCTCCTACAGTGGCACCGGCGGGATTGTGCTGGGCGGGTTTTTGCGCCGCTCGCTGATCGCTTTCGACCGCGGCGATATCACCAAGGTCCCCTTCAGCAACGACATCACCTCGCATAGCCGGCTGCTGATGCGGCGCAACGTTGTGGCCCGCGTCTCTGCACTTGCGCCCTTCCTTACCTTCGACCAGGATCCCTACATTGTGGTGGGCGGCAACGGGCGCCTTTACTGGATCATGGACGGTTTTACCTCGTCTGACAGTTACCCCTACTCAACCCACTACAACCTGGCCGGAATGGAGGTCAACTATATCCGCAACAGCGTCAAGGCGGTGATCGACGCCTACGACGGCACGGTCACCTTCTACGTCTTCGACCGGGACGATCCAATTCTCGCGGCGTGGCGAGGCATATTCCCCGGGCTCTTCAAGGACGAATCGCAGATGCCCGACTGGCTCCACAAGCACGTTCGCTATCCCGAGCTCCTTCTCAGCCTGCAGGCCCAGGTCTACGGGCTCTACCACATGACCGATCCCGAAGTTTTCTACAACCGCGAAGATCAGTGGGAGGTGGCCACCGAAACCACCCTCGGCGATGACGGGCAGCAGATCGTGCAGGCCATGGCTCCCAATTTCGTGCTCATGACGCTGCCCGGCGAAAGCAGTCCTGAATTCGTGGAGATACTGCCCTTTACCCCGGTAAACCGCAACAACATGATCGGCTGGATTGCCGGCCGCAGCGACGGCGCGCACTACGGCACCACGGTGGTATACGACTTCCCCAAGACACGGCTGGTGGATGGGCCGCAGCAGGTGGAAGCGCGCATCGACCAGAATGCGCAGCTCTCCGGTCAGCTCACGCTGTGGAACCAGCAGGGCTCGCACGTGCGGCGTGGAAGCCTGCTGGTGATCCCCTGCGGCACCGGGCTTCTTTACGCCGAGCCGATTTATCTGCAAGCCAGCAGCAGCCCAATGCCCGAACTGCGCCTGGTGGTGCTGGCGGTGCAGGACAGGCTGGCTTACGGCCCCACGTTCAACTCGGCGCTGGCCGCGCTCTTTGGCGATCAGCCGTCTTCGCTGAGCGAGGCGGCATCACAGATCGCTCCTTCGCCATCAACCGCGCCAGGCGGGAACGCGGGGAATGCGCCCACCGGCGCGCAAGCCGTGGCGAGCCAGCAGCAGCTCATCCGTCAGGCGAGCCAGGACTTCGCCGATTACGAGCAGCTTACATCGCAAGGCAAGCTCACTGAAGCCGGGCAAAAGCTGGACGACTTGAAGCGCGTCCTGGGCAAATTGAACGGGCAATAACAGCCCGGTTTGCTCAGAAAGATCCTGAATGGCCATGACAGGGCGGTCATCCTTCGCCTGCGAGCCCGCTCGTGTTTTCCACCCCAAGGCGATTGCGTGGGCGTCGTCGATCTTCCCACCTTTGCGCAAAGAGCCGCGCAAAGGATCGGGCGGGACGATATCGGCGTGAAAGTGCCCTCAAAGTCCGGCCGCAGGTTCCAGACGAGTAGGGGGTAAAACACAAGTGTATGAAAACAGGTAGATTGCAAAGATCGCAATTTGCAAGTGTATGAAAACAAGCATTTTATGAGATATTTTCTTGCAAGTGTATGAAAATAAACGTTGTGTACGATTCGCCGTAACCGGGAGAGCGGGACGGCGAAGCTGCCGTGAGGCGTTATCTGGCGCCGTGACCCGCGAGTTCGGCAATGAAAATTCGCTAGATAGGGGGTGGGGGTACCAGCAAGGCTGGAACCCAAGCCGACGTTCTTCTGTGCACATGATGAAAGGGTAGCGGAAATTGGAAATTAATCGGCAAAGCGGAGCTGGAAAATTGCCTCTTGTTTTCAGAGTCTTGCAGGATTTAGGGGGCTGAGGCACTTGACATGGCGCGTTGGCCTGGGCGCGACCGTTGGCCGCCGGAACTCAAACCAGGCTTGCGTAGGCCTGCTCCATCCTGGCGGATAGGCTCGGGGGCGATCCGTCCGAACCGTGCGCGATCTCCAGCACCGCGGCGGGTGGTTTGGCAAGGGATTTAAGCGCTTCCTTGACCTCGGGCCAGTGGATGGTGCCATCACCGGGCCACAAATGCTCGTCTTTGGCGCCATGATTGTCATGCACGTGCAGCGAAGCGATGCGGTCGCCCAAGACTCCGATCGCTTCCTGAACTCCGGGATTGATGTGGGCGTGGCCGAGGTCGAGACAGATGCCAACGTCGTCCAGGTGCCCCATTTGCAGGATGAGCTGGAGGTGCTCCGGCGAAGTGGGCTCGCTGAGGATGTTTTCGACCAGCAGGTGGACGCCGAGGGGGCGGGCAAAGGCGCCGAGGTGCTCGAGTGCAGTCAAAGCGTACTCGATGCTGCGCGGAGACCACATGTCCGAGCGATCGCCGAGATGGATCACGAGGAATCGGAAGGGAATATGCTCCGCGGATTCGAGGGCACGCTTGATTTCGTCCATGGCGTCGATGCGGCGTGATTTATCCGGGTGCAGGAGATTGACCGACGGCGCCCCGTCGCGTCCCATCTCGCGATCGGGATAGAGGGGGGCGTGCAAGGAGAATGGCTTAAGGTTGCCGGAGCGGAACCAGGCGCCGAGTTCGGCGACATGTTCGCGGCTGGTGTAGTCGAAATGCTGGCGCGCAGCAAAGATCTCTGCGCCCTCGGCTCCGGACCGGCCGGCGAGGTCGAGGAGTCCGGGGTGCAGACGCTGATTGAGGAAGAGGTGCGTCGACAGCACTCGGAACATCATCGCGGGGCCCTCCACCCCTAAGTGATCCAACCTGGAAGTGCAATCACTGCACCCATTGTCTCATTTATGATGCACTTGCGGTGAACAAGGTTCGTGGCATGGCGACCGGGAAGGCGCGGCCGCTTCCTTGGGTTGACTCGGAATCGCCCGGAGTTGCCTGGTATGGGAGATGGAAACCGGAATATGACGTGAGCTTGCGACGGCGCGGACTCGACCCGAATGAGGGTAAGAAAGTATCATTCGAGCGGTAGGGTGCGTATTCAGGGCGGGTCAGGTAAATCAACGATTGGCACTGCGTTGCGTCCAAGTCAGAGACGCGCCGGAAGGCGAGCGCGGCGGTCTGAAAGAGGTTTCGTCTTACCCACTGACAAAGGCTCGATTTTGAATGACATGAGGATCTGATGAAGAGGAAGCGTGTGCAATTCGCAACTTTGTTGATTACCGTGACTGCAATGGGCGCCGCAATGGCGGGTGCGCAGTCGGCGCCCCAGACGACGGCGGGACCGGGAACGCCGGTTCAGAATCCGGCCCGGACGTACATGGCAGAAACCGATGCCGCAGTAAGTATCTATCGGACCTTCACGCAGTCAACTACGGGCAATGCCACGCTGCAGACTCCGTCGAACGGGTACGGCGGAATGTTCGAGTTGCGACACATCCAAAGCCCGTGGATAGGGTATGAGGTCGCGGAAGGATTCAATCAGGCCAATCAGGGGTATGCGCCGGCACCCGGTGCGTGCGCTCTTCTGTGCGGCAACAAGCCGGAGACAATCACTGCGGACGCCGATGAGGTGGGATTGAACTGGGTGATCTCCACGAAGAGGGGGAAATTCAGCCCCTTTGCGGTGGGGGGGATGGGGTTTGACATTACTATTCCGACCGAGAACCTGCCAACGCTGAACACAGTGGTAAGAATCATGTATGACTACGGCGGAGGGGTGGACGTGGGAGTGCTTCCCCACGCCGGCCTGAGGCTTCAATATCGCGGCCACGTGTACAAGGCTCCCGATCTGGACGTGACCTACGGGGCTACGGATCGATTCACCGAGTCCGGCGAGGCCATGATCGGCGTGTACTTTCCGCTGTAGATGCCTGCGAAGGGGAAGCCAAATCGAGGGCGATGCGGTTTCACGCACTGTGGTTTAGTCGCAAGGCGCATCGAACGGCTATGATGCGGAAGATGTGGCTGAAGCCCAGCTGGGGCATTTTTATCGCTGCCCTTCTATTCTTCGCGGTCCGGGGGGTCTCCGCGGTCCGGGGGGCGAGGGCGCCGAGCGGAGATTCACCTGGCCCGGCAAAGCTCGGTCTGGCTCAGATTCTTGCCGGCATGCAGTCCCACAGCCGGATGCAGGATCGTCTGCTCCAGGACTATCGAACACTTCGTTCGTACACAGTGCAGTATCAAGGGCTGGGCACGATATCGGCGCGGATGCGGGTAGAGGTGAGTTACGACACCGCGCGGGGCAAGAGATTTCAGATCGTTTCGCAGAGCGGCTCAAAGCTGCTGCGCGATTTGGTGTTAAAGCGCGCCATAGACAGCGAGATAGAAGCGTCGAAAGACAAAAACTCGACCGCGCTGTCGCCGGCGAACTACCGCTTTCACATGCTGGGGAGCGGAGCTGTGAACGGGCGGACGGTGTACATACTCGGCGTGGATCCGTTGAAGCCGGAGAAGTTTCTTTACCGGGGAACCATTTGGGTGGACGCGGCAAGTTTCGGGGTGGTGAAGATAGAAGCGGCGCCGGCCAAGAACCCATCGTTCTGGATATCGCACGCCGAAATCCATGTGACCAATGAATTGACCGACGGCTTCTGGCTGCCGGAAGAGACGCGAAGCTGGAGCAACGTGCGGCTGGGCGGGACGGCACTGCTGACGATTGACTATGGGCGGTACCAGATTGCCTCGCCGGTTCCGGTGGCGGGGCCGAAATTGCTTCCGGCGGAAGGCGTGGAAGCGGCAAGCGGCCAGTGAGCCAGGGCCTGCCAGAGCGTTTTCGGTTGAGCTGTTTACTGTCGATGCGGGCGTTCGAGCTTTCCCACTCTTTGTGCAAGAGACGCACAAAGGGTGGGGCACCCTGAATTGTGTTGACGCTTACATCGAAAACGCTCTAACGCTACCAGGGCGAGCGGGGACGGCAGGCGGAAACCAGACGCGTTCCAGGGACTGCCAGGGGCGCGGCGAGGCTCAGGGCAGGAGTTTGCGAAGCGCCAGAATGGTTGCTGAGCCAAGGGCGTTGCGGAAACTGAAGCGCATCCGGGAGGTTTCCGGAACCATGGTTTGCGGCGCACCGAGGTGCTGCATGGTGCGGGCGGCGCGGTAGTGTTCTTCGAGGGTACAGGTGGCCGACTGCCAACTGCGTTTCAATGCTTCAAGGCGGCCAGCCCGGCCGATCGCTTCGCGAAGAGTGCTGTCGTTGAAAATCCGGGTCAGGATTGCAGCAGCCTGGGAGTCCGTATCGAAAAGAAAACCGCTGATGCCGTCCTCGATCATATCCGGAATACCGCCGGCGCGGGCCGCGACAACCGGAACACCGGAAGCCATGGCTTCGAGCACTACCAGGCCGAGCGTCTCGGTCTGGGAAGGCATGAGGAATGCGTCGCAGGAAGCAAAGGCTTGTGCCAATGCATCTCCATGCAGAAACCCCGCAAAGGAGACGGGCAGACCCGCGAAATGTTGCAGCAGCGCCGCCCGGTGAGGTCCGTCGCCGACGAGGGCGAGCCGCGCCTGAGGAATGGCGCGAAGGATGGGCGCCAGCCTCTCGATGCTCTTTTCGGCGGAAAGCCGGCCGGCGTAAAGCAGTAAGGGAGACTCGGGATGACCGGCGGAAAGGTGCGCGCGCATGGCAGAGGAGCGGTGATGGGGATGGAAGCGGTCGGAGTCCACGCCGCCAGGCCACAAGGCCACGCGCGCGATTCCGTTCTGCTCCAATTCCCTGACCACGGGCAATGAAGTGCCGAGATTGACGGTGGCGCGGTTGTGACGCAGCCTGAGCAGGGGCCAGATAATGGGCTCGATGAAACCCATGCCAAAGTATTTGAGGTATTTGGGCAGGTCGGTATGGTAAGAGATCACCAGGGGAGCGCGCAGCTTGCCGCCTTCGCCTCCGCCGCTCAAATATAGCGCGGCGATACCCAGGCAAACCGGCTCAACCGCATGGACGACATCGGGCTGGAACTGCTCCAGAATGCGATGGACGGAAGACCGCGAAAAGGCCAGCCGGAGTTCGGGATAGAAGGGGAACCGCCATCCTGGAACAGCGACGATGCGGCAGCCCTCAAACTCGACGACATCACCCTCGGGGGCGACGATAAGCACCTCGTGTCCGCGACGGTGGAGATGCCTTATAGTCTGGCAGAGCGTAGTGACAATTCCGTCGGTTTTCGGCAGGAATGTTTCCGTGAAGAAGGCGACTTTCATTGAGTCTCAGCCGTAACGAGTTGCATTGCATCAAAGGCTAACACGACCGGGGAGGATCGCCTTGTTTTTTCGAGCCGTGCGAGACCGGGATGCAAAACTCGCGGATGCATCCAAGCCGGCTATCGGGGGCTTGCGCCGAGCCGATTGAGCCCGACCGAGCCTGCTGTGTTACCGTGAAGTTACGGCGTACAGAGGCGGGCTGGGCTTGCCAATTTGCGCCAATGCCCGTAATCAGTTTGAAACTGGAGGCGACGGGCACCGGAATCAGGAATGTCCCAGCAACCTGAATCGATATCGACCTCGCTCGCCGCGAGCCCCGCTCCTGTAGCCGTGCCCGCGGAGGGGCGCGGCGGTGAACGCGGGAGAGGAGGGCGTCCCGAGGACGGCGTGGAGCGGATTCCGCGCTGGCTCGAGCGCCTGGAACTGGTGCTGCGGGTGATGCTCAGGATGTACATTGGGCTGGCCATCTGTTATGCGCCCTGGTCGCCGATGTTCTGGGATCAGAACCCGCTGTTTTTGCAGTATCCGAGCGTTGGCGCCGTAGCCGCAAACGGGGCGGTGCGCGGGTTGGTATCGGGATTGGGACTTTTGAATTTGTGGATTGCATTTCAAGACGCAATTCATCAGCGGGAACGGTAAAAGGGGCGTCCCGCCGGTGACAGTCGAGAAAGTGGTTTGCGAATCGTGACGGACGATCGAAATCCGGAAACCCGCCCAACGGACTCCCATGCTCTCGCACAAGCGGTGATTCCCGGCAACGGCACCCCTCCCGCGCTCCAGCGCGCTCCCTTGGCATATGAGAATTCCGGGTTTTTGAACAGCGCCGACGGCCGTCTCATCCGCATCGTTTCCGAATATCTTGAGCCGTTGGCGCGGTTTCGCCGCGAACAGATACAAGACACGGTGGTTTTCTTCGGCTCGGCGCGTTTTCGGGGGCGCGAAGAAGCCGATCACGCTCTGGAACTGCTCGACAATACCGGTTCCACGCGACCGGCGCCGGCGCATGAACAGCCGGCAAGCCCGCCGGAGATCGCTGCCGGCATGGCCTCAGAATTGCGCCGCAAGCGCGCCGTGGCCGCGGTAGAAATGGCCCGCTACTATGAAGATGCCCGTCGTCTTTCGAACATGCTGACTGCCTGGGCCATGGCCATACCATCACGGAAGCATCGCTTCGTGATCATGTCGGGAGGCGGCCCGGGAATCATGGAAGCGGCGAATCGCGGGGCGTTTGAGGCCGGCGGAAAGACCGTGGGCATGAACATCGCTTTGCCCTTCGAGCAGCGGCCCAACCCCTACATCACGCCCTCGCTGAACTTTGAATTCCACTACTTTTTCATGCGCAAGCTTTGGTTTGCCTACCTGTCGAAGGCTTTGGTAGTCTTTCCAGGCGGTTTCGGGACGCTCGACGAGATGTTTGAAATACTAACGCTCACCCAGACTCACAAACTGGCCAAGAAAATCACCGTGCTCATCTACGGGTCAGAATATTGGAAGCGGGTATTCGATCTGAACGTCCTGGTAGATACAGGGGCCATTTCACCGAAAGACATCGAGTTATTTCAGTGGGCTGATACGCCGGAGCAGGCCTTCGAACTGCTGCGCCGGGGACTCACGGAAAACTACCTTTCTGTCGAGGCGGGAGCGCCGGCGACTAAGCCGGAACGGGATGAGGATCTGCTGGCGGGCTGGTCGATGGAAGACTTTCTTGCGCCGGAGGTCGGCAGAGCGGGTTCATGATCGCTCTGCGGCGCAAATTGCCGTGACACAACTAAGAACGGTTCGCTATGCATCCGTAATTGTGGAATGCCTTGGGGGCTCCAACAGCGTGCGCATGTTGACTGATTTGGTTCCGCAAGGAATTGAAGACCAATTTGCACCACTTTAACAGCACTTTTATGGCGGGAATTGGAAACTAGGAGTGCCAAGACGGTGATGGATCGCGGAAATGGAGGAACAATGGGCCAATCGACCATCTCATACCTGTGGCGCGACCAGAATGCATCGCGGGGATTCCGCTCAGGTGTTTCCCTTCACAGCCATACCAATCAATCTAAAGAAACCCTGGATTTCCTGGCCAATTTCGGCAATCAATATCCGGTCATGCGGCCGCTGATGGCGCGTTTGGAGCGGCGCGCGGAGCAGAATCACGGATTCAAAGTCGATTATGCGTCGAGCTATTGGACGCCGCCCATGACGCCGAAGCTGGCCTTCGATCTGGAACGGAAGCAGATTGAAGAACTCGACGTGGCGCCCATGGTTTCGATCACCGACCACGATAATATCCAGGCTCCAATGTTGCTGAGGTCAGTGCCCAGCGCGCGCCACATTCCCGTCTCGGTGGAATGGAGCGCTCCCTACGGGGGCACCCAATCTTTTCATCTCGGCATCCACAATCTGCCTAGCGCCCGGGCGATGGAGTGGATGGAGACGCTGGAAGAGTTCACGGCGAATCCCAGCGACGCGCGCCTCACCGAGATCCTGGCGGCTTTGGATAGAGAGCCCAACGTGCTGGTGGTTTTCAATCACCCCATGTGGGACCTTTATCTCATCGGCAAAGAGAAGCATGCCTTCCTGGTCAATCAATTCATCCAGAAGAATGGGGCGTTTCTGCATGCTCTGGAACTGAACGGTCTCCGCCACTGGGATGAAAACCGGACCACGCGCCGGCTCGCCGAGAAATGGAACATGCTGTTGATTTCCGGCGGCGACCGGCATGGCATAGAGCCCAACGCCAATGTCAATTTGACCCATGCCGCCACGTTCACCGAGTTCGTGCATGAGATCAGGCGCGAAAAACGCAGCAACATCCTGTTCATGCCGCAGTATGCCGAACCGTGGAAACATCGCATATTGCAGTCGGCGATCGACGCGGTGCGCTATTATCCGGAATTTCCTCAGGGTTCGCGAACCTGGGACGAGCGCGTCTATCACCCGGACATGAACGGTGTCGCCCGACCGCTCTGCGAACTTTGGCCTGACGGTACTGCGCCGGGCATTGTCACCTTCCTTCTGGGCGTAGTGCAGGGGATGGGCAGGGGGCTGGTTTCCGACGGCCTGCGCATGGCCTGGAGCGAGTCTCATCAATTGCGCCTGGCTATGGGCGAGCACGAAAGCTAGCAGCGGGCGGCGGGGAAGGATGCAACCATCTTCCCTCTTCAATCCACCCTGCGGCGCGAGCTGGTGTGAAGTGAATTCGCTTTTTGCCGACGACTGGTTTCAACGACCTTCCTGCCGTCGCAAGGACACTGTGCGGTGCCGTGAAAGCCTCTTTGCCTCGTGTCGCCTACTTTCCTGATTCGTTCCGCGAAGTGAATGGGGTGGCCCATACCAGCCGTCACTTTGAGGCCTTCGCCCGCCGCCGGAACCTGCCGTTTCTCTGCGTCCATGCCGGCGAGCGGGGCCCGGCGGTGACCGAGGATGGCGGTGTATGGACGCTGGAACTGCCGCGCGGCGCGCTTTCCTTCGCGCTCGAGAAGGATCTGCGTTTCGACCCGGCATTTTTGCGCCACATCCCTTTCGTTGGCGAGGTGATGGAGCGGTTTCGTCCCGACCTGGTGCATGTCACCGGTCCCAGTGAAGTGGGCGCGCTGGGAGCGGGGCTGGCACTGCATCTGGAAGTTCCGCTGGCGGCGAGCTGGCACACCAATGTGCACGAATATGCTTCGCGGCGGGCGAACTGGTTGCTGCGCCGGCTTCCCCCAGGACCGTCGGCGGCAACGGGGTTGACCATCCAGAACGCGGCCATGGTGATTGCCGCCGGCTTCTATCGGGCGGCGGACCTGGTTTACGCACCCAACCTGGAACTTTGCGCAATGCTCGAACGCTGGACGGGCCGGCCTACGCGCCTGATGCCACGGGGAGTGGACGCAGAGCTGTTCAACCCCGGCAAGCGCACGCGCGCGCTCCACGAAAGCCGGATGGTGCTCGGCTTTGTAGGGCGCCTCTCGGTGGAGAAGAACATTACCCAACTGGTTGCCGTGCAGGACGAACTGCAGCGCACAGGTGTGCGCAATTTCCGCTTTGTTATCGTGGGGCATGGTGCTGAAGAAGCGTGGCTGCGCGAGCGTCTTCATGGCGCCGATTTCACCGGCGTGCTTCATGGAGAAGAATTGGCGCGTGCTTATGCCGATATGGACCTGTTTGTCTTCCCCTCCCACACCGACACGTTCGGCAACGTGGTTCTGGAGGCGCTGGCGTCGGGCGTGCCTGCTATTGTCACCCGTGATGGCGGTCCCAAGACGATTGTGCACGACGGAGAGACCGGACGCGTAGTGCCGGACGAGGATTTTGCATCAGCTATTGCGGGGGTTCTTGCCGATGGGGAAAGACATGCCGCCATGCGCCAGGCGGCGCGCGCGTACGCGCTGACGGCGAGCTGGGATGCGGTGTTTGAGGGCGTATACGCGGGCTACGAGAGCATCCTGCCGAAAACGCGGGCATGGGCCGCCAGGGAATCATCTCCGCCGGGTCGGCGCGCCTGAGGGCCGGAAGCAGGCCAGTTTCTGTGGCGCTGAGCTGGCTCAGGCCGAGATGCTGCGGCCGGACTTGAGTTGCAGGGTGAAGGCAGCTTCTTTATCTGTCCGCATCTGCCAGCCGAGGCCATGCACGAGGCCCGGCTCGATGCTGGTGATGGTTACGCCTTCGTCGGAGAGAATTTCCGATTCCCAGGCCTGGCCGTCGCGGCCCCAAGCGAGAATGCTGTGGTGGCCGACGAAAAGGAGCAGGCCGTCGGCTGGGGCGGGACGGATGTCGAGCACCGGGCGGTAGGGGAGCATGGTGAAGTGCTCCGGCGCGGCGGTGTCGATGAGGTAGGCGTAGCCCCCGGAGACGGCGCAGAGCCAGTCGGGATGCGGAGCTGACCATAGCCCGGTGGGCGCGGCGGGATCGCGGAAGCCTAGGGCGCAGGTGGCGAGAAAGGATTGAGGGACGACAGGGTTATCCCCGGTTTCGCGGTCGAGAGCTGGGGCATGCGGCCGGATGAGGACTTCGAGCGCGCCGCGGTCGATTTCTTCGGCCTGGCGCGGATAGGTGAAGTGCAGCGCGGGCAGAATGGCGGGGCGGGCGGGCAGGATCTCCGCCTGCCAGTGGTGCGGGAAACTGAAGTCCTGGCGGGTTGGTGGCGGCGGGGTGGTCACGAATTCGCCTTGTAGCGTTGGATCCAGCGCAACTGGTCGCTGTTATCGGGCACGCGACGGCCGCGCGCGGCCTCGACCGCGGCGACGGCGTCAAGCGGCTTAAGGCCGAGATGGATGAGGGTGCAAGCGGCGGTGATGGTGGAACGGCCGATGCAGCCCTGGCAATGGACGCCGACGCTTTCGCCTTTGCAGAGACGGTCTGCGAGGCGGGCCACGAAGGCGCGGAAATGGTGGACGTCAGAGGGAACCTTGGCATCGGGGATGGGATAGTGGAGAAAGCGCAGCCCGGCTTCCTCGGCCAGCGGACCCTCTTCGCCCAACCCCAGCCACTCGGCCTCGTCGGGCTCGAGCAGCGACACCAGCACTTGTACGCCATCGCGCTTGATGCGCAGCAATTCGTCTCTCAGAGCGTTTCCCCCTCGCGGCCGAAGCACAATGGCCAGTTCCACAGGAGGGTTGCTCTTGATCCAGAGAACATCATTCATCCTGTTTTATATCCCCAGTGAATTTTCTGACGCCCGCGCCAATCGGCGCGTGCGTTCGCCCCATACCAGTTTTGATGATAGATGCCGAGGCGCGGTGCTGCCGGATAGCGCGAATCCGAGGCGCTGCGGAGTCGCCTGTGGGTAGGCGCTATTCGGCGTGGAGGACTACGTCGAAGAGCAGCAGGCTGACGGTGGTGAAAATGATGTCGTAGCCGATCAGCAGCTTGATCCAGAGGGTGGGGTCGCTTTCTCCAGTGAGGATCACCCGGGTGGCCTGAACCATGGCCAGCAATGCGGGAATAAAGATGGGGAAAAGGATCAGCGGGAGCAGCAGCTCGCGGTTGCGGCTGCGAATGGAAAGCGCGGCAAAAAAGGTGCCGTTGGCCACCAGCGCCCAGGTGCCCAGGGGAAGCACCGCGGCGAGCAGCCATGCCTGGCCGACGACGTGGAGGTTGTACATGACCACGAAAACCGGGGCGAGCACGATCTGCACCACGGTGACAAAGAGAAAATTGGCGACGACCTTGGCCAGGAACATCTCCGCGCCCGGGGATGGGGCCATGCGCTGGGCGTCGAGGACCTGGTGGCGAATCTCGCGGGCCCAGGCCTGGTTGAGGGCGCTGACCGCGGCGAACATGATGGCCACGGTGAGGACGCCGCCGGCGATCTGGCGAGCGAAGGAACCCTGGGGATCGAAAGCCAGCGAAAAGAGCACCACCACCAGGAGGGCGAAGAAGAGCATGGAGTTGATGGCCTCTTTGGAGCGCCACTCGATGCGCATATCTTTGAGCAGGTGAGTCCACATAGCGCTCAACATGGGGGCGGCTCCCTGGGCAGGACGGGTTTGGCATCTTTGGTGAGGTCGACGGTTTGAACGGGCGCGTCGAGGGCGGCGGCGGGGCGCAAATAGTCGCCGGGGGTGAGGATCAACTGGGTGCCGCGCGATCCCGCCGAGACGCTGATGCGGTCGAAGAGGATGAGGGTCTCGTCGATGAAGACGGGGAAGGCTTTTTTGGCTCCGAAGACGGTAACGCCGCCGCGGATGTAGCCGGTGAGCGGCTGCACGTCTTTGAGTGAAACCATCTCCGCCTTGCGCAGACCGGCGGCGCGCGCCAGCTTTTTGAAGTCGAGCTCGGCATTGCCGGGGATGACGGCGAAGATGTGGGCGCCCGGGCCGCCCGTGGTCAATAGAGTTTTGAATACCTGCTCGGCGGGCATGCCGATTTTTTT
>JASHOY010000060.1 GCA_030038435.1 Acidobacteriaceae bacterium
AGAAGCGCCGCTACCTGCCCAAGCTGGCGAGTTGCGAATGGATCGGCGCCTATGCGCTCTCTGAGGCGAGCTCCGGTTCCGATGCCATGAATATTCGTACCCGCGCCGATCTCTCGCCGGATGGCGCTCACTATATCCTCAACGGCGAAAAGCATTGGATCACGAATTGTGGCATCGCCGGTCTGTTTACGGTCTTCGCGAAAATTTTCAGCCCCGGCCAGGAGAACGGCCAATTCTCTGCATTCCTTATCGAACGCGATACACCGGGCCTGAGCATCGGCACTGAAGCGCACAAACTCGGCATCCGCGGCTCCTCTACCTGCCCGCTGTTGCTCCAGGACTGCAAAGTACCCGCGGCCAACCTGTTGGGTGAGCCCGGCAAGGGTCACCACATTGCGTTCAACGTGCTTAATTGGGGCAGATTCAAACTTGGCGTCGCTTGCGTGGGCAGCGCGCGCCAGGCTCTCGGATATATGATCCGCTATGCCAACGAGCGCCATGCCTTTGGCCGGTCAATTGCTGCGTTTGGGTTGATTCAACGCAAAATCGCGACCTGCGCCGCGCGTCTCTACGCCACCGAGAGCATGGCTTACCGGACCGCGGGCCTGATCGACGCGTGCTCAGCGAATCCTGATGACGCCAACGCAGGAAAGGAAAAACGAAGCGAGGGAGTTCCGGCCTGGGCTGGTGAATACGCCGTCGAATGCTCCATCCTCAAAATTTACGGCTCTGAAATGATGGGTCTGATTGCCGACGAGTTGGTCGCGGTCATGGGCGGAAATGGCTACGTCGAAGAGTACCCGGCGGAGCGCTCTTACCGCGATGCGCGGATCAACCGCATCTTCGAAGGCACAAATGAGATCAACCGCCTCGTTGTAACCGGCTGGCTCATGAAGCGCGCCCAGCGCGGTCAGCTGCCACTGATGCCGGCTATAAAAAAAGTGATGGATGAAGCGATGGAGCCGCCCTCCTTTCCGGTTTCCGACGAATCGAATGAGTCGCTGGCACGCGAAACCTGCGCATTAGCGGCGATGAAGAGGATGGCGCTGTTTGCCGCAGGCGTAGCCGCTCAACGCTTCGCCTCGGGGCTTGAGGAGCAGCAGGAAATGATGGCTGATCTCGCCGATATTGTGACGGAGATCTACGCTGTAGAATCCGCTCTATTGCGCACTCGAAAAATGTGCAGCTCCGGCAGTGCTCCTGTCGCGGCTGCCATGACTGGCCTGCTCTCGGATACAGGCATCGTTCTCGCCGAGCAGGCAGCCCGGCGCATTGTGACTGGCTGTGCAGAAGGCGACGCGCTGCGTACGCAACTGGTCATCCTGCGCCGCCTGGCGCGCCATTCGCCTTGCAACTCCACCGCACTTAGCCGTACCGTCGCCGCGCAATGCGCCCAAGCCGAGAAATACCCCCTCTGATCTCTCAGTTTCGGCGGCTATGCAGCGGCGCGCGTTTTGGAGCTCCCGCTTAACGCCTCGATGATCGTCCGGTTGAACGCTGGAATATCGTCCGGCTTGCGACTCGTGATGAACTGCCCGTCGGTCACCACTTCGCGGTCTACCCAGTTGGCGCCGGCGTTTCTCAGGTCGGTCTTCAGCGAAGGCCACGAAGTCAAAGTCCTGCCCGAAACTGCGCCAACTTCAATCAGGGTCCAAGGCCCATGGCAAATTGCCGCGACTGTTCTTCCGGTTTCGATGAAATTGCGGACAAATTCCACCGCGCCGGGGTTCATGCGCAAATGATCGGGATTCATGACCCCGCCGGGCAGGACCAGGGCGTCGTAATCCTGCGCCCGCGCCTGTTCCACCGTTTTGTCCACTTTATGGTTATCACCCCACTGCGTGAATTTCCACCCTTTAATCTGGTTGGATTTTGGCGAAATTAACTCGGTCTTAGCCCCGGCACTTTCGAGAGCTTTACGCGGTTCAGTCAGTTCCACCTGTTCAACGCCGTCCGTAGCGAGAATCGCAATCCTCTTTCCGCTAAGATTTGAGGCCATAGATTTTCCTCCGCTTTTGCACACTAGGACGGCCTGTCGCCACCGCGAGTTGCCAGAAGCGGAGCGCAGTGACCCGCGCCATCTGCGCCGCGCTTGAAGAGATTTGAAAGATCTTTCCCACCACGCGAAAATCAGCCCGCTGCTGCATGAATGGCGAGGAGTTTATCCAGAAGCGGCTTAAGCAGCTTCAGATCGAGCGCGTTTGCGCCATCGGATTTGGCGTTCGCCGGGTCATCGTGCACTTCGAGAAACAGCCCGTCCACGCCCGCCGCAACCGCGGCGCGTGCAAGCAGGGGAATGAACTCGGGCTGGCCGCCGCTCACCCCACCCGCCACTGACGGCTGTTGGACAGAGTGTGTGCCATCAAACACCACGGGCGCCAGCTTGCGCATCACCGCCAGCGAGCGGAAATCCACCACCAGAGTGTTGTATCCGAAACTGGCCCCGCGTTCCGTCAGAAACACCCGTTCGTTTCCCGTGGAACGCACCTTCTCGAGCGAGTAGGTCATGTCCCAGGGCGCCATGAACTGCCCTTTCTTGATATTCACTGCCCGGCCGGTTTTGCCCGCTGCCACCAGCAGGTCTGTCTGCCGGCAAAGAAATGCGGGAATCTGCAAAACGTCGGCAGCTTCAGCGACAATTTCACATTGGGCCGGCTCGTGAACGTCGGTAAGCACCGGGAGTCCAGTCTCACGCGCCAAGCGGCGCAGGATCCGCACTCCCTCGATGAGCCCCGGCCCACGATAGCTGTGCACGCTCGTCCGGTTGGCCTTGTCGTAGCTGGCTTTGAACATGTAAGGAATGCCGAGGTCGCTGGTGATTCGCTGGATGGCGTCGGCCATGTTGCAGACATGAGATTCGCTTTCAATGACGCATGGCCCGGCAACCAGGAAAAGCCGGCCCTCGCCCACTTGCACCGGCCCAATCTCAAATGAATGGCTCACCTTGCCAATTTTAACCTTGCGCCCTCACCACATTCCGGGACCGGTAAAATTACAACATAGCTATACTTAACTTAAGGCCGCGTCAGGGAGAAGCGGTCCACCTCGCTCCAACTCCCTCAGTAATGGAATACGCAGCTCCCGCAGGTCCCAGCCTTGAGCCCGCATCCGCCGTCATCCCAGGTGGAACGCGGCAAATCATTGGATTCGTATACTTCACATTCATCTGCTATCTTTGCATCGGCCTGCCGCTGGCGGTGGTTCCCCCCTACGTCCATTTGCGCATGGGCTATAGCGCTGTGCTTGCAGGACTCGCTGTAAGTATTCAATACATAGCTACGCTTGCCAGCCGGCCTTGGGCCGGACGCATCAGCGATCAGGTCGGCGCGAAGATTTCTGTTTTGTGGGGCATGGGAGCCTGCACGGCCAGTGGAGTTATGGTGATTCTGACCACGCTCCTTCACCACGCGGCGGCGCTCAGCTTCGCGGCGCTTATGGTCAGCCGTCTTGTTCTTGGCGTAGGGGAAAGCCTGGGCTCGACCGGCTCGACCCTTTGGGGCATCAGCAGCGCTGGGCCCGGGAGCACCGCCAGGGTCATCGGCTACAACGGGATCAGCACCTACGGAGGAATGGCGTTGGCCGCGCCGCTGGGCGTTGTCCTCTATCAGCGATGGGGCCTGGCCGCGATCGGCATTGTCACCTTCCTGATTGCCGGAAGCAGTCTACTGCTGGCGCTTCGCAAAGATCCCGTGCCCGTCACCACCAGCTCCGAGCACCTTCCTTTTAGCCGGGTGCTGGGCAAGGTTACGCCGCACGGGATGGGCCTCGCGCTTGGCGGCGTCAGCTATAGTGTGCTCGCCACATTTATCACCCTCTACTATGCCAGTCACGACTGGACGGGCGCCGCGCTTTGCCTTTCTGCGTTTGGACTCGGGTTCATTGCTGTGAGGCTGCTGATGATCCGTACGATCAGCCACTTCGGAGGTTTTCCGGTTGCCATTGTGTCGCTGGCGGTGGAATCTGCGGGGATGGTTCTACTGTGGCTGGCAATCGCGCCTTGGATGGCTCTGGCCGGCGCGGTGGTGAGCGGCTTTGGATTCTCCCTGGTTTTTCCCGCAATCGGAGTGGAAGCCGTAAAGCAGGTTCCGGAACAAAGCCGTGGCACTGCACTTGCCGTCTACACCGCTTTTGCCGACGTATCGTTTTTTCTCACTGGCCCCATCGCCGGCGCGGTCATCGGCGCCTATGGATATCCCAGCGCGTTTCTTTTTGCGCTCATCAGTGTGCTATCCGGGTTGGGCATCGTCATCGTGCTGCGCCGGATTCAGGGTGGCTGAGCGCCTATTTTCCCGAGTACTCGGCGTCCGTCACCTTTTCCATCCACGTCACCTGCACACCTTCCTGGTTGGCTTCCTGAACAGCGAGGTGAACCATGGTATTGCCCGGTCCGGCTCCGTGCCAGTGCCGCTCGTCAGGCGCAATCATGACGGTATCGCCGGGGTGGATGTGACGTATCGGTTCCCCTTCCAGTTGCACCAGTCCGTGGCCGGAGACCACGTGAAGCACCTGGCCGAGCGGATGCGTATGCCAGGCGGTACGTGCGCCCGGCTCAAAGCTTACGCGAACGAAGCGAATGCGCGACGGTTCAGCGCCGACGGCGATCTCATCAATCCATACATTGCCGGTAAACCAGTCTTCCGGACCTTTACGGCTATTTCGCTCGCTGGCACTGACAATCTTCATTCGCGGGCACCTTTAGAGCTGGAATCGGGCGGGAGGCACTGTTGGTTCAACCGACTAAACAAATCCCCAATTCTAGTCATGGAGTATACATCCCCGCCGCCCAACGGGAACGACGCACCGCCGGATCGTCAATGCAAGTCCACGAACCGCAACTATACTTGCTATTTGTTACTGAAAGGGGACGATCTGAGCGCCACAATCTCAGTCGAATCCGTGCTGGAGACGAGCGGCCTAAGCCTTAACCATGTTGCCACCCACGCCGCCGGACCAGATGGCTCTTTGCCTCTTTCTCCAGAAATGCTACTCGCCGAGCCGTCGGGGAATCTTTTCGGCCTGACGCAAAGCGCCGGAATGGGCTGGGAACCCTCGCGCCTGCTCGATCCGCAGTTTCTCATTCTCAGCACCCACGGCGGAGTGCGCGCCGAAAACGGCCAACCCATCGCGCTGGGCTTTCACACCGGCCATTGGGAAGTGGGCTTGCTCGTGGCCGAAGCTGCGCGCGAACTGAAGGCGCTACGTGCGTTGCCCTTTGCCGGCGCCTGCACCGATCCCTGCGACGGCCGCACCCAGGGCACCATCGGAATGATGGATTCCCTGCCCTTTCGCAACGACGCGGCAATGGTCCTGCGCCGGTTGATTCGCTCCCTGCCCACGCGCAAAGGCGTGATCGGCGTGGCCACCTGCGACAAGGGCCTGCCGGCAATGATGATGGCCCTCGCCTCCTGCGGTAAAACGCCCGCGGTGCTGGTTCCCGGTGGAGTCACGCTACTGCCCGAGTCCGGTGAGGATGCCGGCAAAGTGCAGACCATCGGCGTACGCTTTGCCCAGAAGCAAATCTCGCTCGACTACGCCGCCGATGTGGGTTGTCGCGCCTGCGCGTCTCCCGGAGGTGGATGCCAGTTTCTCGGCACCGCGGCAACTTCGCAGGTAATTGGAGAAGCGCTGGGATTGGCGCTTCCCCACACCGCCCTCGCGCCTTCCGGCCAGCCCATCTGGCTCGACATGGGTCTCCGCGCAGCACGCGCAGCACTCCGCCTTTTCCAACTGCAGTTGGGCGTCGCTGAGGTGCTCACAGAAGCTTCTGTACGCAATGCCATGGTGCTTCATGCAGCTTTTGGCGGCTCCACAAATCTGCTCCTGCATTTGCCCGCAATCGCGCACGCCGCGAGACTCTCGCGGCCCACGGCTGAGGAATGGGGCGAAGTCAATCGGAATACTCCGCGCCTGGTAGACGTCCTGCCCAATGGTCCGCGGAACTTCGCAACCGTGCAGGTCTTCCTTGCCGGCGGCGTGCCGGAAGTGATGCTGCATTTGAAAGATCACGGTTTGCTGGATATTTCTGTGAAAACTGTGGCCGGAACCTCGCTCGACGAATGCTTGAACTGGTGGCGTGAAAGCCCGCGCCGTCGCCAGTTGCGCCAAAGGCTGCGCGACCTCGATGGCATCGAACCCGATGACGTGATCATGTCTGCTAATCAGGCGCGCGCCCGCGGCCTGACACCGACTCTCTGTTTTCCCATGGGCAATCTTGCTCCTGAGGGCGGCGTCATCAAGAGCACAGCAATCGACCCATCGCTCATCGACGACCGCGGGGTCTATAAGCACCGCGGCCCGGCCAGGGTCTTTGTCACCGAAGAAGCCGCGATCGCAGCAATCAAACAAGGCGAAATCTCCAAAGGTGACGTAATCGTACTGATTTGCGGTGGTCCGGCGGGCGCGGGGATGCAGGAGGTCTACCAGATTACCGCCGCGCTCAAGCAGCTTCCCCATTGCAATCACGTGGCCGTACTTACTGACGCGCGTTTCAGCGGAGTTTCCACCGGCGCCTGCATTGGCCACATTTCTCCCGAGGCCCTCGCCGGAGGAGCAATTGGCAAGGTCCTCGACGGCGACCAAATTGAGATTGTCATTGACCGCAAGACACTCAAGGGCACGGTGAATCTCGTAGGCGACGAGCGCGAACTCTTTGGCGCCGAGGAAGGGCAGCAGCGCTTGGCGCAACGAGAGCCCAGGCCCGATCTCGCGCCTCATCCGTCCCTCCCCGACGACACCCGGCTCTGGGCGGCTCTGGTTCAGGCCAGCGGCGGCGTCTGGGGCGGCTGCGTCTACGATACCGACAAGATCATTTCCACACTGGAGAAGAACAAGTGAGGCTCTTTCACACCAGGCAAGGAGTTTTTCTGGAACAGGACGGGAGTTACTATCTGATTCCCGGAGTTAGCTGGGATGAGTTAATAACTCATGATGATCTGCATGAGCACCTTGCGGAAACAGCAAAATGGAGCAAGCCCACGAGTGAACTGCGCCCGGAGGATATTGAAGCGCCGATCGGCAGCCAGGAGGTCTGGGCGGCGGGGGTGACTTACTTCCGCAGCCGCAAAGCGCGCATGGACGAATCGAAGGACGCAGGCGGCGGCAGCTTTTATGACCGCGTCTATTCCGCCGAGCGCCCGGAACTCTTTTTCAAGGCTGCAGCCAGCCGCGTGGTTGGGACCGGACAGGCAGTCCGCATTCGTCGCGATGCAAAATGGTCCGTGCCCGAGCCCGAACTCACGCTGCTAATCAATCCATCCGGAAAGATTATCGGCTACACCGTCGGCAACGACATGAGCTCCCGCGACATCGAAGGCGAAAATCCCCTGTATCTCCCCCAGGCCAAGGTCTACGACGGCAGCTGCGCGCTGGGCCCATGCGTGTTAGTAATCTCACACCCATTGCCATCGTCAACTGCAATCCAGATCGAAATCCTTCGCGATGGCCGCGCGACGTTTAAAGGTGCAACCACGCTCGCGGAAATGAAGCGAAACCCGCAAGTCCTCGCCGATTATCTTTATCGCGAATGCACTTTTCCCACCGGTTCTTATCTGATGACCGGAACCGGCATCATTCCACCCGACGACTTCACACTGCACGCTGGCGATGGGATTCACATAACCATCGAAGGAATCGGCACACTTGTCAATCGCGTAGAGATAAAGGCATAAGCTCGCTTATCAGTCTCAGCGAAGCGATTCCGCAGCGAAACACGCTCAGGCCGCCGGTGCAACAACTTCACGGGTCATACTGCCGTTAACCATGCGCAGAATTTCAAGTGGGTTGCGATTTTGGAGTTCTGTCGGCAGCATCGAGTCGGGAAAGTCCTGATAGCAGACCGGCCGCACGAACCGATAAATGGCTAACGTGCCGACTGAGGTATTGCGGCTGTCGCTGGTGGCCGGATAGGGCCCCCCGTGCACCATGGCGTGACATACTTCGACGCCGGTCGGGAATCCGTTCACGATCAGTCGTCCCGCCTTTCGCTCCAACAATGCTATAAGATCGGCGGACTCGGCAATGTCGGCAGCGGTTCCATGCAACGTCGCGGTAAGCTGCCCTTCCAGCGATCGCAATAAAGCGGTCAGCTCCTTGCGGCCCTCGTAGCGAATCACCAGCGTGCTCGGTCCAAAGATTTCACTCATCAACTCTGGCTTCCGCATGAGCTCATCGCCGCTGACCTGAAACACCACTGGCCTCGCATGCATGCTTCCACAGTCGTCGGACGGGGTAGCTTCCACGACCATCTGCACGGCACTGTCGGTTTGGCGGTGGGCCACTTCAGACCGGTAACTCTTTGCGATCTCCTCGGTAAGCATGGGCGAAATTGCGGCTTGCTCAACCTGTTTCTTCAGTTCCGCCACCAGCGCGTCCCCATCGTCGTTGCGCGGCAGATAAACCAGCCCGGGTTTGGTGCAGAATTGACCAACACCAAGCGTAAACGACGCAAAGAGGCCGCCGGCGATCTGCGCGGCTCGCGTGTGCAGGGCCTCAGGAAGAACGACAACCGGATTCACACTGCTCATTTCCATAAAACAGGGAATCGGCTCCTTACGCGCCGCGGCACGATCCATCAATGCCCGGCCGGCAGTAAGCGACCCTGTGAAGCCGACGCCTTTGACGTTGGGGTGTTCCACCAGCGCCGCGCCTATTGTCGTGCCTGCTCCATAGAGCAGCGCAAAAACTCCCGGCGGCAGACCGCACTTCTGCACGCTGCGACTGATCACCTGACCAACCAACTCGCTGGTGCCCGGGTGCGCGGAGTGCGACTTAACGATGACGGGATTGCCACCGGCCAGCGCCGAAGCGGTGTCTCCGCCGGCCACAGAAAACGCGAGAGGAAAGTTGCTTGAGCCAAACACCGCGATCGGCCCCAGCGGGCGCAGAACTGAGCGGATATCGGCCCTGGGCAGCGGCTTGCGATCCGGCTGCGCAGGATCGATACGCGCATTCACCCACGAGCCCTCCTCGACGACCTGCGCGAAGAGACGGAGCTGGTTCATCGTCCGCGCCAGTTCTCCCTTGAGACGCGCTTCAGTCAAGGCAGTCTCGCGATGCGCGCGTTCTACCACTTCTGCCGCAATCGATTCCATTCCATCGGCAATGTGACGCAGAAAGATAGCCTTCTCCTTGCCGGACACCTTTCTGTAGGTGACAAATGCTTCTTCAGCCAGATCCGCCGCCAGGTTCAGTTCTTCCCGCGATGCGCCGTGATAAACCGGATCAAGCACCGCCCCGGCGGCAGGGTCAAGGCCTGAAAATACCACGCCATTACCCTGCCGGGATTCACCATTGATGATCGAAAATCCGTATAGCATCCTTTTATTCCCGCCGCAATCTGCTTCACTCGGCGCTCCGATTGAGGCCGTCGGAAGCAAGTCCAGTCTAAAACACGTGCCCCGGATCGCCGCCGTCTGCAATGAACTTGTGCGGGCCAAGCGAGGCCGATGTAGTAAAGTGCGAATCCAGATGTTATTTGAGGACTCGCCCGCCGCATTTTCTTACCGTTGCTTCCGAGTCTGATCTCGAATAGCTGGTGCCCATGAAACGAAATCTTTTCCTCTGTCTATTTGCCCTGGCGGCGCTGCCCGCGACCTCACGGGCAGGAATCGTGATACCCCTCCACGAAGGCTGGCGCCTGCAATCGGGCTGCAAGCTCGAGGCCACCGGCGAAGCCATTTCCAAGCCGGGCTTCTCCGTCGAAGGCTGGATCCGTACATCCGTCCCCAGTACCGTCCTCGCCGCGCAGGTCGCCGCCGGCATCTTCCCCGATCCTTACTTCGGTGACAACCTCCGCAAGATTCCCGGCACCACCTATCCCATCGGTCAGAACTTCGAAAACCTGCCCATGCCCGCCGACAGTCCCTATCACTGTGGATGGTGGTATCGCGATGCATTCGCAGCACCCGCGGCGGCCTTGCCTGAACAACGCTTCTGGCTTCGCTTCGGCGGCATCAATTATCGCGCCGATATCTGGCTCAACGGCCACAAAATCGCAGATTCCCACGCCGTCGCTGGTGCCTATCGCACTTACGACCTCGAGGTCACTGAATTTCTCAAGCCTGGCAAAGAAAACGTGCTCGCCGTCGAAGCCTTCGCGCCCACGGAGAAAGACCTGGGCATCAACTGGGTCGACTGGAACCCCTGCCCGCCGGATAAAGACATGGGTCTTTGGGGGAACGTGAACCTCGTGGCCACCGGCGCCGTGGCTCTGCGTTCGCCCATGGCCATCACCCACTTTCGCGACGGCGACCTCAGCACCGCTTATCTCACTGTCTATGCGGAGCTGCAAAATGCCAGCGGCAGCGCTGTTAAGGGTCTCGTTTCCGGTACGGCCGCGGGCGCGCGCTTCGAGCAGCCCGTCGATCTCGCTCCTCACGAAGACCGCACCGTGGTTTTCACTCCCGAGCAGTTTCCCTCGCTCCAGATTCACAATCCTCAGCTCTGGTGGCCCTACCAGATGGGCGATCCGCACCTCGAGCGCCTCACCATGAGCTTCTCCTCGCAGGGCCGGCAGTTGGACGAGCAAAGCGTCAACTTCGGCATCCGCGAAATCACCTCGGAGCTGACCGCCAACGGCAGCCGCCTCTTTCGCGTCAACGGCAAGCCCATCCTGATTCGCGGCGGCGGCTGGTCGCAGGACATGCTACTACGTAGCGATGAAAAGCGCCTGCGCAATGAGTTCCGCATGGTGCGCGACATGCGCCTGAACACTCTCCGCCTCGAAGGCAAGCTCGATACCGAGAACTTTTTCCGCCTCGCCGACCAGGAAGGCATCCTCGTCATGGCCGGATGGTGCTGCTGCGACCACTGGGAGCGCTGGAAGAGCTGGACCGCGGACGATCTAGCCATCGCTACAGCCTCACTCCGCTCGCAGATGTTGCGCCTGCGCCACCATCCCAGCCTGCTGGTCTGGCTCAACGGCAGCGACAATCCGCCGCCCGCCGACGTGGAAACCGCCTATCTCAAAGTCGAGTCCGAAACCCACTGGCCCAACCCGATCCTTTCCTCCGCCTCTGCGAAGCCAACCACAGTCACCGGCGAAAGCGGCGTCAAAATGACCGGCCCCTACGATTATGTCGAGCCAAGCTACTGGTATTTCGCCACGCATTATGGCGGCGCCCTTGGCTTCAACACTGAAACCAGTCCCGGCCCCGCGATCCCGTCACTCGCCAGCCGCAAGAAGTTCCTGCCCGACCCCAGCGCATGGCCGCCCTCGGCCGATTGGGCGTTCCACAACGGCGGCGGCGGGTTCACCACGCTCAAGGTTTTCAACGCGGCCATGGACGCCATTTACGCCACTCCCGCCAATGCCGCGGATTACACGCGCATGGCGCAGACCATGGAGTACGATTCAGAACGCGCCATGTTCGAGGCCTACAGCAAAAACAAGTACGATTCAACGGGCGTCATCCAGTGGATGCTCAACAACGCCTGGCCTTCCATGATCTGGCACCTCTTCGATTATTACCTCGATGCCGACGCCGGATACTTCGCCGTGAAGAAAGCCTGCGAGCCGCTCCACATTCAGTACTCCTACGATGATCAGTCCATCGTGGTCGTGAACAGCACCTATCACCCCGCCCAGCTTGAGGCCACGGTCGAGGTCTACAACCTCGCGTGGAAGAAACTCTACAGCGACCAAACCAGCGTCTACTCCGCCGCCGACAGCTCCCAGCGCGTCTTTGCCATCCCCCAGGCCCTCTACACCGGCGCCGACCGCATCTTCTTCATCGATCTCACCCTTTCTGATAGCACGGGCCACGTCGTCAGCCGCAATTTCTATTGGGTGCCCGATACCCTCACCACCTTCGATTGGGAGGCCACCGAATACACCCACACTCCTGCCATGCGTTATGAAAACCTGACCGCGCTCACGCAGCTTCCCCCGGCCACCGTCGCCGCGCATGCCGACATCGAAAGAACTCCCCAGGGCCGCGAGATTCTCCTTCACCTCGACAACACATCCTCGGCGCTCGCTTTTCAGCTCAACGCGGCCGTGCGCACGAAGTCGGGAGATTTGATTGCTCCTGTCTTCTGGTCCGACAACTGGATCGAACTCATTCCCGGCGAATCTATCACGCTCACCGCGCTGCTGCCCGACGAAGCACCCATCAACCCGATCGTCACGCTCGATGGCTGGAACATCCAGCCCGCGACCATGATCCCTCAAGCGACAAGAGCAACTCAATGAGGGCGCGTACGATGCCGCGTTTGTCCGGACCCTCGAAAAGGGCCGCCCAGGCCTTGACTCCGGAAACGCCGGCTTAGCATCGGTGCAGGCCAGAAGATAATTCAAATCCGGTCTTATCTCAGCCACTACCGGTTAGCGCCTGGGCACGCCGTGCCCCCATGTCTCCGGCGGCGCAAGTTCACGGCGAATAGGCGAAGCCGTCATGTCTCTCTTGTTTGACGTGAAGATCGTGCCGCCCTGGGAGATGAGATAGTCAGCAGTGCGAGCGGCGAGAGCCTGAATGGTGAGACCGGGATTTGCCGATCCCTGGGTGGGCATGACGCTTCCGTCGCATACGAACAGGTTCGGCACATCATGCGTCCTGCAGAATTTGTCAACGACAGACGAGCGCGGATCTGTCCCCATGCGGCAGCCGCCAACCAGGTGCGCGTAGCGCGCTTCCTGCACCACCTCGACAGCGCCCGCGGCCCGCATCACCTCCATGGTTTTGTCCTTGCCGAACTTGATCAGTTTCTTATCGTTGTCGTGGAGATTGAAGCTCACATGCGCGATAGGAATTCCGAACTGGTCACGCTCCTCGGAGAGAGTTACACGATTATCCGACCAGGGAAGTATCTCGCCAAGAAATCCAAAGGACGCCCAGTGGTTGTAGTCCATCAATTCGCGGCGCAATCCCCATCCCCAGGCTCTCTTTGCGGCGACCATCTGCTTTGCGAACGCGATTGGCAGTGGCCCCACAGTCTGAATGGCGAAGCCGCGGGCAAAATCGCGCCGCGGATCGGTTTCGTAGAATTCCTCGGTCAACGTGTGTGCGGGGGGAGCTTTGTACATGCGAACCAATTCTTCAAATCGCCCGAGGATCACGTTGCCGGCCTGCGCCATCAAGTAGCACCCCAATGTGTCGCTCGAATTCGCGAGTCCCTTTTCGTGCCCGGCGCACGCCGAGTTGAGTAGCAGCCGGGGCGACTCGATCGCATACCCGGCGACGATCACCGCTTTTGCTTTTTGGAAGTGCGAGCGCCCTTCGCGGTCGAAGTAATGTACGCCGGTCACGCGCCCCTGCGCACCCATCTCGATTCCCGCCGCCATTGAGTAATCCCGAATCTCCGCGCCTTTGCGAATTGCGTCCGGTACGTGCGTCACGAGCGTGCTCGCCTTTGCTCCAACCTTGCATCCCTGGAGGCAAAACCCGCGATAAATGCAATGCTGGCGGTCTCCGCGCGACCCGGAGAGAATTGCCACCGGACCGCCGATGGAAACGGGGATTCCCAGCACCGTACAACCCTTGATAAGGGCATTGCCGACGCCGCCCATGGGATGCGGTCCGTAAGGATAGCCGTGCGGATAGCCCCATGGATAGTGCGCGGGGCCTGCAACCGGCATCTCCAATTCAAGCTGTTCATAGTAAGGCCGAATCTCTTCGTAATTGATGGGCCAGTCCGCTCCCACACCGTCACGGGTGTACACCGCGAAGTCCGAAAGATGTAATCGGGGCACGAATGCAGCCCAGTGCACGGAGCCCCCCCCGACGCCTTTGCCCGAATTATTGGCGCCTAGCGCAAGGGGATCCGTACCGCCGGTAACGCGCGGATCTTCCCAGTAGAGTTTGTGTGAACCAGCCTCGTCGCTCACCCAGTCGCGTTCTGTATCCCAGAACGGCCCGGCTTCCAGTCCCACGACATTGAACCCAGCACGAGCCAAACGCTGAAGCAGAACGCCGCCCGCAGAGCCGACGCCCACAACCAAATAATCCACTTCGTAAGAATCGCGAAACTTCCGCATCGGTGCATCAATATGCTGGATCGGGCCCAGCATATGCTTGCCATCCCCACCAGATTCAAATGGGCCCAAAAGTGGCGTTTTCACTTGGACCTCTCCGGCTTGTGTTTATGCTGTTCGGATTCGAGGTGATGGTACGATGCATCATCGACCTCATGAGAGACGGCGGCCGCCGGCGCTTGCCACGCATATCGCTGTTCCTCCACCTCCCAGGGCTCCGGATCGCCACGTTCCAGCCGTGTGTAGGCGCGCGGATATGCCGGTCCTCCATACCCGATCTCATCCCACGCCCACGGATGCGCATAGTAGCCTTCAATCGCGTCCTGCATGATAAGTTGCCAGAAACGATGCACGGACATCTTTTCCCAGATATCCTTAGCGGCGCGCGGCGCGCCGTCGTGCAGCGAACAAAGCACCAGGTCCTGTTCACGCCACGCCAGCGACAGAAACTCCTTTCCGTAATGCTCCAGCGCCTCACGGTTGATTGCTTCTAATCCCAGGGAGCAGTAGACGTCGCGATCATGCGGCATGTTTTCGTAACGATAGCCGACGGTACGGTTCTCGTAGAGTCGCTCATCCAGTGGCGGAATCAGCGGAATCTGCCGTTGAGGCATGCGATCGGTCTGCGGCAACAGATGTTCGAATACCGTCCGCCAGAATTGCGCCTGCGCTTCGCTGAAGAAGCGCAAAGGCGGGGGCGAAGTCACCCGCTGCATGACGAGTTGCCGCGTTGCCTTTTCCCAGAATCCGCGCTGATCGAGCGTGCTGTATCCCGGATAATAGCCCGGCTGTTCTCTGGGCGGAAGTGGCTGGTCCGTTATCGCGGAACGAGGCAGCAGATCGGGGTCGGCGCTTGTGTCATGCGGCTTCATCGCGCACTCCGGCGAAGCATGCTGGCGAGAATGCCCATCATTCCGGCCGCTCCGAACAACAGCGGCGCGAAGATCGGCGGACCGTAAAGGATGTTGTAGAGCCAGTGCTTCAGTCCGCCCGGGCGCCTGGCCACTCCCCGAGCATGGTAATAGAAGCCCACCGCTGCATCCGCGCTGGCTGCGGCTGACAGCACAGGCAGGGCTGTGCGCGCTATCTTGCGGCTACGAATAGACGCCAGCGCTACCACTGCGAGCAACGGCGCCAGCACCACCGGAGTCCATTGCACTCTATAGCGGAATCGATTTTTGTAATGCGAGTAGTAAGCTTCAAAGCCGCTGAGCATCGCGCTGACGGCGGTCACAATCGCAACCTGCGTTTGGAATCGTCCTTCGCGAATGTCCTGCTCTTCCGAGATCAGTTCGCGACGCTCTCGCGCAGGAAGAAAATGCGCACGCACCATGTCGAAGGCGCCGCCATTCTGGCCTTGCTCGTCTTCCCGTTGCAGAAACGAAGCGATGAGTCCGAGATATGCCGCCGTGCCAAACAAGAGTGGAGCGAACACCGGCGGCCCCATGATCATGTTGGTCATGGGCAGCCGCCATCCGCCTGGCTTGCGCTGAATGCCGCGCACGTGAAAGTAGAATCCGGCTCCGGCATCCACAAGGGTGACTGCCGAAGCCATCCGCAGCAAAGTCGGCGCAGCTCTTCGACTGAAGATGGCCGCCACTCCCGCAGCGGAAAGCACGCCGCTCAGGATCACCGGCGTGTACATGACGCGCCGACTATAGCTGCCGCGATAGTGCTCGTACGCAACCTCGAGGCCGCTGACCAGGCTGGCTGCCGCGGTGATCAGCGACAGGCTGCACTGAAACCGTCCCTCACGAACCTGGTTGGCTACGATTTCTGCGTCACGCTCCGGAGACAGCAGAGACAAGTTTGCCTCGGGCCCCATCCCTTAAACGACCTCCCGGATCTGGTCTTCTGCGATGGTCTTAATGATTTTGGCTGCATCTTTTTGTCCTCGCAGCAGGGCCTTTGCGAAGTGCATTGCCTGATCCGTTGTTGCCTTGCCCGGCATCGGCGGCTCATTAGGATCGACAACTGCCTGCACAACCGTGGGGCCGGGGTGGGAAAGGGCTTCGCGCAAAACGCGCTCCGCATCCTCGGGCCGCTCCAGCGTGAAGCCGCGAGCCCCGCATGCCTCCGCCACCTTGGCAAAGTCGATGGGATGCAGTTCAACTCCGAACTCCGGATTGCCGTCCAGAATCATCTGCTCCCACTTGATTTGCCCCAGTACGTTGTTCTTGATTACGATCACGCAGACGCGCAGATTGTACTTGACCAGCGTGGCAATCTCCGCCATCAGCATCGAGATTCCACCGTCCCCGACGATACAGACCACTTGGCGGCCGGGATAAGCTATTGCGGCGCCGATGCTATAAGGCAGGCCGTTGGCCATGGTGGCCAGCATGCCGGATAGCGAAAACTTCATATTGTCGCGGATCTCGATGTATCGGGCCGCCCACGTAGCGATGGTGCCGCTATCGGAACTGACGATCGCATCCTCTGCGAGCAGTTTGCTAAGCGTGTAGGTAACGACCTGAGGTTTCATCGGCATGTCCTTGCGCGTGCCGCGCTCGGTCATCAGTTCGTTCCAGTGCTTCATCCGTTCTTGAGCCTTCTTCAGGAACTTTTCATCCTTCTTTTTCAGAAGCGGGAGAAGGGCCTGCAGGATCGTCTTTGAGTCGCCGGTGAGCGCCACGTCAACAGGATGACGCAGACCAATGCGCGTTGGATCAAGCTCGATCTGCACACATTTTGACTGGCCCGGCTTGGGCAGGAATTCCATGTATGGGTAGCTTGTTCCAATCATGATCAGAGTGTCGCACTCCTTCATTGCGTCCACGGAAGGAGCGGTGCCCAACAATCCCAACCCTCCCGTCGTGTATTGACTGTGATCAGGCAGCACTCCTTTGCCGAGCAGCGCCTTCACCACCGGCCCGCCTACTGTTTCAGCCAGTTGTGTCACTTGGTCGCGTGCATGCAGCGCCCCTCGGCCAACAAAGATGGCTACCTTCGATCCCTTGTTGATCACGTCTGCAGCCTGCTCCAGCAGTGTGGGCGCAGGCAAGACCTTCAGGGGCGCGCTCAGATCTGCGCTGTGTTGCGCCACATTTGCCTTGCTGCGGTGCTCGTCGCTCACCTTCCATTCCTGCATGTCCTTGGGAATGGTGATATGCGCAACGCCTCGCCGACCGTACGCGGCTCGTACGGCCATATCCACGACATTCACTGCATGGGAATCTCCCATTACGCGCTCGTTGAACACGGCTACGTCCATGAACACCTTGCCGAGATCCACGTCCTGTTGATAGTTCATCCCGATCAGGTCGTGGAAGGTGTGGCCGGTAATGGCGAGAACCGGCTGCAGGTCGCACTTTGCGTCATACAAGCCATTCAGCAGATGAATGCCACCGGGGCCCGAAGTTGCCACGCACACGCCAATTCGTCCGGTGTACTTGGCATAGCCAACCGCCGCAAATGCGGCTGCTTCTTCATGCCGTACCTGCACGAATCGAAGCTTGTCCTGGTGCGTGCGCAGCGTCTCAAAGAATCCGTCCACGCCATCGCCCGGAAATCCAAAAATTGTGTCGACGCCCCACTCGATGAGCCGCTCGATAACCAAGTCTGAAATTGTTTTTGTCATCTGAACTCTCCGCATTCCTGCACTTGATCAATTCCCGCGCCCAGTGCTCGACAATTTGCCTCACAAGTCCATCCTGCAGTCGACATCATTAAGATCGGCTCTTTTCCGGCCTGGAGCGATGTTTGAAGATAGCGTCCCTAATAAATTGATCGACCATATCCGTCAGCAAGGCACCAGTCTGAAACCGGCTGCAGCAATTCCCAAATGCCTCGTGATGTCTTGAAACGATCTAAAGACTTGCGTTTGCTGAAAACTGATAACCGTCATGTTAAAAATTCTGATTTCCGAGCCCGACCATGGCGGGCACTGCGGCAACAGGTAGGTACGATGCCTTAAGTCGGGGACGCAGTTGCGCGAGTGGCAGGCCTTCGCAAGCCGAAATGTAAACAAATCGCCTTGAGACACTTCACTTGAGACACTTCAAAGGCACGAATCAGCTGACATGCAATGTCGTCAAGAAGGCAGCCAGACAACACACCATGGCTCTGCTTGACGCAGCGGGGGAAGCGGGACAGTGAACTTCTACGCTTCCTCGGTATGACAGGATGACCTCCATCTTCAAACCCGGGATGACCCTGCTGCGCCGGTGCTGCTTCATCAGATCACCGGACAAGAGCTCCCCTGAACAGCCACTCTTGCCGTCACCACCGCCTGCTTCAGAAAGTCGCGTAGCGCGAGCCGCGTCTTATACCTTTCCAAGGAGCCATCAATTTTGGAACTAAGAACTCCGGCTGTTATCTAAACCGGCCTGGACCCGCGCCGGCATCCAACTTTCGTACAGATTGACGCGCATAAAAGCGTCTTACGCTAATGGCTCAGGAGATAGAGATTGTGTCGCTCTCTTTGAGCGAAATAGGAGACACGAATTCAAAGGAAGCGGCGTCGACGCTTACTTCCAAACGTGCCTCAACTTGACGGCCGTTAACGAAAATGCTTTTCGCCGTTGGAATGGTTTTGATCTTCTTGAGTTCCAACGTGCCGGAGACGCAGTCCACAGACAGCTTTTCCCCCGCGCGCATAACCGTGCCGTAAGCGGAGGCGGTGACCCATGGGGCGTGAAAATCACCTTGGACTTTGGGTGCAATCTCCAAGGCGCCGTCAGGCAGGTCAGGCTTGAACCCGGTGGATGCAAGCATCGTAGCCCAACTGCTCATGGCGCGCGAATAATGTCCACCACACTCCACGTGGTTCCAGGGTTGCCCGGCGCGAAGATAGCGGCGATGGACGGCCTCGACGATTTTCAGGCCATCCATGTAGCGGCCGTGGTCGATCAACATCGATGCAAAGGCAAACTCGATGCCTGACCACAGGCCCCCCGCCTGCAGGTTGTTGAGGGCCAGCAGGGCCGGTCCTCCCTTCGGGCCAGTCGCATTGTGCAACCCGAATTCCGGATTGAAGTTGAATTTGAAGATACTGTCAACGGCTCGGCTGAGGTTTTGCGAAGAAGTGGTGCTGGGCAGACCGATCAGGTGCGAAAACCACTCGCCTGAGATCTGATCGGTCATGCATAACTCGTCCCGAGTCTTGCCATCAACCCAGAGGCTGAAATACTCACCGTTGAAGAGCAGATTGTCAAAACTGTTTGAAGCACTGGCTAATTTGGCCGTCCATCGCTCCGCTTCGTTTCTCCTGTCTAGATCCCGTGCAATGCGCACTGCCGCCCGCAACGCGCCCACCCAAAGCGATGCGACGTACGACGGAGTTCCTCTCATGCGCCACTGATCGTAGGATTGCAGGCCTGTGTCGCGATCCGGAAGCGAATCGCCATTGGTGTCGAGTGACTCGGTGAATGCCATGGCGCGGACAACGTGAGGCCACATCGACGCCAGATAATTCCGGTCAGCCGTCCAAAGATAGTCGCGACAAACCATCATTACGAACTGCGGATTCATATCAACGCGAAGGAATCCGTTGTCTACACGATGCACGTCGCCGCTATAATTGTGCGGAACCTGGCCCAGATCATTCTGAAAGCTCACGGTTTGCTTCATCTGAGACATTTTCAGTTCCGGGAAGAGTGCAATAATGGCGAAACTGCCCTCATAATCGACATCCGTGGTAGAAAGGCCGCAACAGCCCAACCCTTCCCAGATGGCATAGCTGCCGTCCTTCGTCCACCACGTATTCGTAACCAGTGAGGAAAGCTGGCTCGACCAGCAGAAGGCCATCGCATCCCCCAGCGAAGTATGAGAGAGGGTTTGCGCGAACTTCTCCGTCGCTGCACGATGACGGCTGTAGTTACTACACAGGAAGTCATTAACCGCAGCAGCATCCTGAAACCAGTTACTGTACATGTGTCCCATAAATCGGCCGTCAGCGGTCAGATGATTCGGAAAAAACCAGCTCAGCGTAAAGCGGATTTCAGCTTTCTCGCCAGGCTCAAGTTGAATACTCGATGCGAGAGCGGCCGATCCCCATGCCAGATGGGACCGGCGATCTTCGCTGGTGAGATTCTGAATAACCTCTTGTAACAAAGCCCGGTCGGCTTCCACACCGCCATCAGGATTGGCGGCACGTGCATCGGAGAATATGCGCGCTAACAGTGCGTCCGTGCTTAGTCTTCCAATCAGCTTTTGCAGGTCTGATGGGGAAAGCGATTCTACTACCGCATCGGTAGGTAAGCCAATGCGAGGATCCGTCTCTCCATTGGTATTGGGCAGCTTGCCCGTAGCTATCAACTCCTCGATGACGCTGATCACCATCATCTTGACCCGAGGCGTTCTCCATTCACCGGTTCCAGGCCATGCATATTCTTGGAAGCTACCGGTAATAAAGGAGTGTTCGCCCCCAGTTACGGAGAAGCACATATTGCCAATACCTGAGGGAAAATCGGATTGTGCACCCGTATTCAAAAGAATTCGGGTCGTGCCGTTCTGGCGTGAAAGCGTATTCGTAAGCTTGCGTTCAACCAGCGCGGATGCGAGCGGATTGTCCATAAAGCCGGCGAGCGTAATCGAGATATTGTCATCGCTTGTGTTTTCGATGCTATAAGCGATGTGGAAACCGGGGGTGCCCGAATCTTGCGCGTTCCCCGGAATCATGGGCGAGAAGATCCGGGCCGAAAGTTTCACCGGCAACGTCGAGTCGTGATAATGCAAATCCGTTATCGGATACTGGGCAAGATAATCGATCGACTCCACATCTTGCAGCATGGGAAGAGAGTAAAGGTTGTTTTCATCGGAACGCAGATAAAGTCGCCGCACCTGAGGCGTTCCGCGAGATCCCTCCGCTGCACGCACCACAAAGCGCAGATATTCAGGCCCCGGTGCAGGAGGTGCAGTTGTGGACTTCGCATCCTGCGCCCATGCCGCCGCGTTGAAGATCTGCCATTCATAGAAACATCCGTCCGCGCGAATCTCGACGAAGCCTGTGCCAATGCCGCCCAGCGGCGCACCTGAACCCATGGGCATGGTGGACGGAATTGCAACCGGAACCGCCGATGTGTGTGGCCCTGAAGCCACTCCCTGCGAATTGTTGCGCATTGAGACCTGGTAGGGAGCGGCCGAAACCGCGGAAGATGTAAGAGCTGCACCGCCTGCAGCGGCAAAGGTTGAAAGAAATTCCCGGCGGGACAAGCTCATAGGTGACCCTTTCCTGAAGAAACTGATTTGCACCAGCTTACTGTACCGGGCCGTCGCCAGTTGCACGAACCCCCGCGCCCCGGGTTCTCTTCTCGTCCGGCGGGATTCTCAACTTCAGACCACGACGGAACTGGCTAATAGGTCATGTCTGCGACCGCACCATGGCCGGCTTCGCGGGCTTGTTGCAACGGTCTCCGCAGTTCTTTACCGTCGCGTTATCGAAATCTAAATAAGCACAGCACTGGCATCGAAGTGGCTTTCCCTCTCTGCTTATTAATAGCTGTCGGCGCATCGCCGCGCCTTCATCCTGCGTTCCCCCGGTGAGACTTTCGGTCACCGACGCTGGCTCCGGGAGGCTGGGAGACTCAGTGAAATCATGGTCTGGAGCCTGTTTCAATGGCTTTCCGCACCGTCTTGAGCAGGGCTACGGTCTGTGGCGATGCCGTGCCGTTCTGAAATACTTCCACGTCGAGAAGCGGTACTTCCTTGCGGCTAAGCGCATCCTTAAGCCTGGTAACGATCTGATCCGCAGAAAACCGGGGAGGGCCAATCGGCGTGTCTTCTTTGAAGTGGCCCCAGTCTCCATTAATCAGAACCGTAATCTCTGCCTGCAAGCCGTCCTGCGGACCGCCATGGTAGCGACCTGAACCGTTCACGGGAAGATACGTCAAGTCTTCATACTTCGATTCCCAGAACGCGTTCTCGCCGGCAAAGACATCGTAAAAGTCATTCAGCTTCGGCAGAATCCAACTGTTGTACGCAATTACGCGGTTCGGATTTCCAGCCCTCGCCGCCGCCGTCATCTTCTCCCAGTCCGGGTTGAATGGATAGTAAGTAAAGGCAGCGTCATCGAACCACCACCCAGCCAGTTTCGTTCCATAGTTATCCCCGATTGAAGCAATGATGGAGCGCCACTGCTGAAAGTATGCTCTCTTGTCCTCATCAAAATGAGTTCGTTGCCACCATGGCGCGTCATCGTGTCCCGGGTGGAAATACAGTTCCAGCCGGATATGCCGGCGGTTCAGCGCATCAGCCAGATCGCCAACCAGGTCTCGAGAGCAGGTGCGGCCGGGGAGAATGCTGTCAATGACCGAGTTGGGTCCAGGAAAGTAAAAGCCGGCATGAGATGTCGTGAAGACAACAAAACCCGCTCCCGTCTCCGCGACCATATCTGCGAACCGCTCTACATCAAACTTCCGCACCGCATCACAGTAACTCAATGGCGGCCCCTCGCGCGGCATGGACTGGCTGGTCCAGTGAAACATCAGACCATATCTGGCGGCCACCATCCATGAAGTGCTGACTCGCTCTTTCCTGCCCTGCGCGGCAAGCTGCCTGGCAACCTCGGGCCGTTCAAACTCCATTGAATAGAATTTACTTACCGGGGTGCTTCCGTCAGAGCTGAATTGAACCGTATGCATCCCTACGCCCAACCGAAGGACGCCTAGGCGCACGCGATTCCAACCTTGAACTCCACAATTATCATGGAGCACATAAGTATCGATAGCGATGGCCACCGAGCAGTTCTGGCCGCTGCTCTCCAGAATGGATGAAATTGCGTAGCTGCCTGCTCTCTGCACATTGAGATGCCAGGTAATCAAGTCACCAGCGTCTCCCCAAGACTGCACCCAGCCCATTTTGCCCGCACCCATGTTGACCAGGTCCGCTTTACCGGTAATTCTACCTTCTGCGGCAATGACTACTGTGCGGCTCGAATACGCAATCGTGGGCGCGGCAAGTTCTTGCGTGTATGCCAGTCCCACGGTTGCAGTCAGAGCCAGCGCCAGGGCAGTCAATCTTCCGCGGAAGTCACAAACAGGTAGCATCAGTATCTCCCAAAATTGACGAAGAAAGACGAGCGGCGACACTGCTGCCGCCGCTGAGTGAATGACAACACGATTCAGTCGTAGTAGTGAAACCCCATTCGCGCAACCATCCTAAAAATAAAACTTTGCGGCAAATTGAAGCTGGCGGGGGCTACTGCCAATGCTGTGAATCTGCCCGAAAGTTGGATTGTCGGTGAAGTTCCCATCCACTCCCCCGCGGGTGATGAGGTTGAGCGCGTTGAAGGCGTCAAAGCGCAATTGAAGCATCAGCTTGTTATCTTGTGAGGGAATGGCAATGTTCTTTATGACCGATGTATCTGCATCCTGGTAATCCGGATTGCGGATCAATCCGCGGGGAGCATTGCCAAATGCGTAAACCGGCTGTTGGAAAGCCGCCGGGTTGAGCCACTCGGCATCACTCGGATTGGCGACATGTGGATTGCCAACCAGATTGGGCCGGTCGTAGTTATATTGAGTATTACCGATGTTAGCCGGATCTCCGCTCGCAGTAATTACAACCGGAGTTCCAGATTCAGTACGTGCAATAACTGTGAATTCCCAATTCCCCGCTACCGCCGCACCGAATCCAGACCTCAACCAGCGTTCACCTCTGCCGAAAGGAGGATTGTAGATGGCTGCGGCAGAGAACATCTGCGGCCGGTCCGCGTTGGACAGGCC
>JASHOY010000006.1 GCA_030038435.1 Acidobacteriaceae bacterium
GATTCAAACCAGCAGGCGATGCGCGGGCAACGCTACTTGATTCTCCGCGCGGCTCCAAATAAAAAGGGCAGGGAATATGCATACCCTGCCCCGTATAGTTGAGAGAAATGTGCTCGATGGATGCTCGTGCGGCGATGTCGACTGTTGGCCGCTTACAGCGGTTCCACAGTAGCTGTATCCCGAAGCCAGGATGCTAAGTGGCTTTTTCCTCTCCGGGGTCTCCAGCGACAGGTTTTTCGCCGCTGGGGTGGAAGTAAAAGCCACCTTGCACTACCGCCAGAAAAGGCTACATAAACCGTGGAACCGCTCTAATAACCAGCCCCTTTATAAATTGTTATCTGGGTGCCGATTCCGAACATCGCTTCGATGGCCCGCAGCGTGTATACCTTCTTGTTGCTCACCGGTACGTAGAGAATGTCTCCGTCGGCCAGAAGCGGATCGGACGCCCCTCCTGACAGTATCTTATGGAGATCGAGGTCGTAGATAACGCGTCCCTCATGGGCCTTGCGGATCAACTCGGACTTCTTCAAGAGGGCCGTCTGGTTGGCGCCCCCGGCGAGCGACAGCGCCTGGAGAATACTGAGCCGGTCATTGTGTTCCACGAGGTACCCGCCCGGCCGGCCGACGTCGCCAATTACATAAATCACTCCGGAGCGGTCGACGGAGATTGTGTCGCCGGGCTCGACTTCCATGCTTTCCGCGGTGGCCGATGCGGGCGTTTGAACCGAGACGTCCAGGGGCACCTGAATGACCTGCGATGGATCTCCGCGATGAAACACACTTGCAACTTTTCCTGCATTCTCGGTCAAGCCGCCCGCAAGCGCGATCATATCCATCACTGTGCGGCTGGTGAGCAAGGGATATACGCCAGGAGAATGCACCTCACCTGTCACGGTCACGGTCTGTGCCGGATACTCGATAATCATGACCGTGACCTGTGGGGCAAGCAGGATCTGGGCCTCTTTCAGGCGCTCGGCAATTGCCGGCCCCGCTTCAGCCGCAGTCAGCCCGTTGACTTTAACTGCACCGCCGATGGGCAGTACAACGTCCCCGTCGCGGTTGACTCGCAACTCGCCGGACAGTTCCGGGCTGCCAAATACCGAAACGTCGATGAGATCGCCGTAGGAGATAGGAAGCCAGGCGGGAGCCTGAGCTCGGCTCATGGCGGCGGAGCCGGGAGAAGCTTGCGAACTGACCGCTTGGGCAGTAGCGCCGGCCGCCAGGACAAGCATGATAAGCGTGCACATGAATCTGGCGTACATACCCCCTCCTCTACTCGTCTTCTTTCGGCTTATCGCCGTACGCGCTGGCATATCCCTTGTATCCCGAGTAGCCATATCCATATCCCTTGTAAGAATACGTATAGTAGTTTTCCAGTTTCAGGTTCACATCATTGACCACGGCTCCCAGAAGCCTGGCGTTCGACCTGACGAGAAGCTCGTATGTCCGTTTCAGGGCCTTCTTGCGCGTTACGCCGGAACGCACCACAATGACGACGCCGTCCGACTGCGCCGCGACCGGCAGTGCATCAGAAACCATCAATATTGGCGCACTATCGAGTACGATGTGATCGTATTTATCCTTCCATTCCGCCAGAAGCGCCGACATTCTGGCGGATGCGAGAAGCTCGGCTGGATTCGGCACCCGGATGCCCGACGGAAGAAAGGTCAGCAGGGGAATCGTAGGAATCGGCTGAATGAAGGGGGCTCCCTCCTCGAGCTTGCCAAGTATATTGGACAGACCCGGCAAAGACGATGGGAGCCCGAACATGCCGTTCAGAGTGCCCCGCCTCAGGTCCGTGTCCACCAAAAGCACGCGTGCTCCCCGTTGCGCCAAGGCGATGGCCAGATTTGAGGAAAGCGTGGACTTTCCTTCCGCCATAAAGCTGCTGGTAACCAGAAGGACCTTCTTGGGCGCATCAATCGAACTGAGCAGAATGGCGCTGCGAACAACCCGAAATGCCTCCGCAGCGATGGAGTCCATTGCATTGATTGTGACCAGCCTCGGCGGCGTCTTGTATTCTCCCGGAGCCGATTCCTTCTGCACGCGCGCCTGAGGATCGAAATGCGGAATGGCTCCCAGGGAATAGAGCTTCGAGTAGGTCTCGACGTCCTCCGAGGTTTGAAGAGTGTCGTCGAGAGCTTCCAGGCCCAGGGCAAGAAAGATGGCGACAAGCAAGCCCGCTAACCCACCCGTCATAACGATCCGGCGCACATTGGGCTCCACCGGCACCGGCCGGATGACTGCGTGATCGATGACGCTGATCGATGCTGCGTCCAGCGCGGCGGTGACGCTGGATTCCTTGAGCTTCAATTGCAGGGCGTCGTACAGATCGCCTGAAGTCTCGGCATCCTCGCGTAAGAGCGCATATTGCGCCGCGCCGGAATTGAGTTTGTAGGCTTCGTCCATCTGCGCGTCCAACCGCTGTTGAATGGCCTTGACTGTGGCCGCGGATGTTTCATACTCCTCCTGGACGCGGCGTCGCACATTATTGGCTTCAACGGCGATTTGCTTATCGATCTGCTTGATCTGCATTTGCAGCTGGTGCACCGGGGGGTATCCCGGCCCGTACTTGGTCATCAGTTGCGTAAGCTGCGCCGTGGCTTCGTTCCTCTGCCCGCGAAGCGATTCCATTGTGGGGGTGGGTGCGACCGAAAGCAGGGCATCGGGGCTTGAAGATTCTACAAGACGAAGACGGGCCTGTTTGACGATCAAGTCCGCCTGCGCTTCGGCCAACTGCTGGTTCAGAATCTTCAGCCCGTCGAAGGTCAGATTCACGCCGCCGTTAGCGTTCGAATCCGAACTGATGAAATTATGCTCGGCCTGATATTTGGCCAGCTCCTGCTGCGCTTCGACGGCATGCGTCTTAAGATCCTGCATCTGTGGCGACAGCATCTCTGCCGCCTGTTGAACGGTATAAAGCCGGTCTTCAACGCTGCGGGCCATGAATACCTGCAAGAGCGTATTGACCACATCACGGGCAACCACCGGGTTCGGGTTGCGATAACTGATCTGGACCACATTGGTCTTCGGAATAATCGAAATCGTCATTCCGGACTTAACCGAATTCACAATCGCCTGACGCTCCTGGGGGCTGAGGCAATCGTCGGTGATGGGTGGCTTTACATTTTTGAATGCATTCGGATATGGGCCGCGATCTTCGAGGGCAAGTTCGCCCACGGCGCGAAATATAAGCGAGTCTCCTTTGAGCCGGACCACGTCGGTCTGTAGCTGCGGCGAATTTTCGTCGAGTGCGCCCCCCAGCGCTTCGCCCAGACCCATACTCTGCGATCTGGACGTATCGATCTCCACCGTAGCCGAAGCCGCGTAAAGCGGTATCCTTGTCTTGGCGTAAATGATAGAGATCACAAGAGCAAGGGCCACGATGAAGATGATCAGGAATTTGCGCTTGAAAAGAACCCGCCGTACGTCGACAATCGACGGATTTGCCGTGGTCCGTTCAGCCGCCGCCTCAGGCAGAGAATCGTCGCTCCGATGAGCGTCTGTATTCAATTGGGAATCATTGGTTGGCATGTTTGGCTATTTCGGGCTGTTTCGCCTGGACTTTCCTGTTCACTGTTGTATTCATTAGCCCAATGAACGGTTGCGATCCATTCAAGATTGTAAGTTTCCTCAAAACCGAGTCGCGTCGTTCGCAGACGGGGCACCAATGCGCGTGAACGCGGCCGATTTTCGATCCTTGGGCTATCACGCAGTCAGTGCGCTGCCGTAGGCACTGGTCAAAAACTGATTCTTGTTCATTTCTTGTACGAAGGTCGCATCGTCGTCAGCACAGGAGTCAGAGACGAGACTCAACAGCAGAAGTTTCTGTTCGCGGCCACCGGAGACTTTCCAGCGGGAAAAATGAGCCATATCGCTTACCCACCCACGCGCGATAGCGGACGTGCTCAAAGATGAGCTGCCGTTACCACCAATCATTCGATACCCCCCCTGCCGTTCGACTGAATCTCACCCGCCGTCAGATCCGTGAGTTTCGATTTGCTGGTCGCGAACGGATTCAGAGACTCCTCAAGCCGGTCGGCGCCTGCGTAACCCGTGGCCGGAAGGGTGACGATACCCGCAGCGACGCGGTTCGTCAAAGCCTGTGACGGACTCGCGCCCGTCAACTCTTCCCCGGCTTCGCCGGCGTCTGCCGGCAAGCCACAGTCCTGGGCGCACAGCCCCTCGAATGTGGAGCCCAGCGCTGCCTTGAAGGGGTCCTGTATCTGTTCCAGGGGATCGGCATTTTGCTCCAGGCCGTTTCCTTCCGATACTGTGGGGCCCGCCGCGGACTCGGGCTCGGTCGCACCCCAATTTTCGGATGGCGCCTGCTGACCGGAAAAGCCCGGCGAAGAAGCCAACACTGGCTCGGGAAGATACGAATGGGCATACCCTTGGGCAGCCTCGAGCGCGGCGGCTCCGGGCAAGACGGGAGAGAGCAGATCCGCCTCGGAAAGCGCCCTCAATCCATAAGCGCCGCCTGATCTCAGAGGATGAGCCGCATCGGCTTGCCCGCCTTCTGTATGCGGCGGTTCAGTGAAAGCACCATAGACCCTGGCGCCTCGACTGCCCCCCTCTGTCAGAGTCGCTCTGTATTCCAGATCGATGTTTGAACTTGCCGTATCGGAGTACTCCGATACGCTTTGGTCGACAGCGCCAGTAACCGACAAAGTTACAATTCCCATAGAACTGGCGCTGCGGATTCCGGTAGAGCCTGCGGTCAAGTTGTTCGAAAAAATTGAGTTATCAACTGGCGAGGTGTTTAATGTCTGCGCCGCGGCCGGCAGGGAGCAACCCAGCACGATTAGAATCCAAATGCGCCGCAATCCCGCGGGTTTGCAAAGATTCTGTGCATAAAATCGCGGCTTTCTCATATTCGCCCTCCTCCACAACCGGCGATAGGAATCCACTGCCGGCACTCGACATGAAGCCCAAAGACGCGTCGCTGGATTTGCAGCACCATTCCGCCACAGAAAGAACGTCCCTTTTTTGTGCGAACTCAACTGAGCTGCCGTTGGCATTGCAGCTGCATACCCGGAGGATTCTCAGGAGCGTCCTGCTCGGAGAGCGTTTTCAGTAGTTTATCGATTGCTCTTTCGGAGTGTCAAGGCGTCAAAAACCCTGGTAGTGGGTCAGTTTGAACATGTTTTGAAAGGGCACGACTTCAGTCGTGCCACAAACGCCACAAAATAAGCAACGGGCTTTAGCCCCTGAGGGACGGTTTCCTGCAAACTGACCCACTACCAAAACCCTGGATCGAAGGCCATTCGTTCGCGTGGGGGTACAAGCCGCCGAAGCCGCGCATCGGCTTGGCCCTTATGCCCGATTCCGGCGTCGAAAAAGATCCGGTGTTGCCGCACCTCAACGGCCGAAGATGCTGCTCAGGAAGCCACGCTTATACGCCTTCGGCGCGTCGAATATGCCGGCCGGTTCGGGTTGCGGAGGCAGATACTCGCCCAGGAATGCTGCGCGTGGGTTGTCGATGCACAACCGCTCCGCCGTTGGCCGGCCATAGCGTGAAATCAACAGGTCGTAGGCTTGGCCCATGCATGGTGGACGGCCGTCAATACTATGGGCATCGCTGGCGATGAACTGGACCCAGTTCTTCCTGATCAAATCATGGCACATGGTTTGTGCAATCTTGCCGAATCGTCCGGTTAAAGAGGCGGCTGTCACCTGAACAAGGCAGCCGGAACGAATCCATTCGATCATGCGGCCCGGGTCTCTGGCGAGAATCGGATTCCGCTCCGGGTGCGTGATGATCGGAACGATGCCCATGGCCAGGAAGCGGCAGAACGTGTCCGATATCTGATGCGCGATCCCCATCTCGGGAAACTCGACGAGCAGATACCGCTTCCCGTTGATGGTGTATTTTGTCCGGTTCTGAAAAGCATCTTCGATGTTGTCGAAGGAGAGATGAAAATCGCATCCCAGGCCCAACGTAACTCGGCCACGCAGCCGCTCTTCCAAAAGTGCAACCCGCTCCCGATTCAGGTCGGGTTGGAATTCGTGATGGTCATTGGCGTGGGGAGTGCAAACGATGTGCGTCACTCCCTCGGCGATGGAGGCTTCAGCCAGCGCGAGCGATGCTTCGATATCCCTGGGGCCGTCGTCGACGCCAAACAGCAGATGATAGTGAATGTCGAACATGTTTCAGTGAGCTTCCTTGGCGCCGGCCAGCGGCGGTTTCGCGCTCCGTTAAAAATCCGGTCCCCGCGCTTCGTTCGCCGGCGTCAAGTCGAACAACGATTGCTGCAACTGCGCGGATCGCGGTCTGAGGCCTCCGCTTCATTTTCGAACTACCAATGAGTTTATTCCCCATCGCCCCTGGCCGCGCAACTCTTTGCCGCCAGTGCGCCGCGGCGTCCCGCTGATTCCGTCTTCTCGATCGCGAGCTTCGTAGAGTGGCAGGCTGGCCGCGCGGCGTCAGTGTCTTGCCGCCAGGAGCCGTTCCAGGAGGTTTACCCAAAGGTCCCCGTAGTGGCTCCAGCCACCGAGGTCTTGTACGCGCTTTAGAGCGGCTTCGCTCATGCGCTGCTGCAGGGCCGGATCGTCGGCCAGTTGCTGGAGCTTTTGACAAATGGCGCCCGGATCGCGGATGGGCACGATGAATCCCTCCACGCCGTCGGTAAAGAGATCCTCGGCGCCTGTGTTGGGCGTCGCGAGCACCGGACATCCGCAGGCCAGGGCCTGGCCCTGCACCAGCGCGAGGCCCTCTTCGATACTGGGCAAAACCATCACATGGCTGGAGCTCATGTAGCGCGCAACTTCGGTCTGTGGCCTTAGGCCCAAAATCTCTACGTTATCCTGCGGCAAGCGCTTCAAGACCGGCCAGTAATCGCGTTGCACTCCTCCCACCACGCGGAGCCTCTTGCGCGGATGACGCAATTGGGCAAAAGCCTGAAGAAGATACGGCACGCCTTTGCGCAAGCCCACCTGGCCGGCGAAGAGCACTTCAAAGGTATCTGCCGGAGGGCGCGTCATGGGCTTAAATTTCTCCAGCCGGACGCCGTAGGGAACCACGTGGACCTTCTCGGCGGGTATGCCCGACTCGACGAACGACCGCGCGGCAAAGCTTGAGGGCACGGTGATGGCATCGGCGGTCTCGTAGATGACGACCTCGCGGTCGTAGAGCGCGCTGCGGAGGCTGCTGGGCGGCATGTCGATGCCCCAGCGGCGGAGCTCGCCGCCGACCAGCTGCTCCTGGTATCTCTGGTGCGTAGAGCCGCGGTCGCAAATATAGAGTCCACCCTCCTTCTGCAGGCGGCGGCCAGGCTTCAGGCCGGCTCCGGAGAGCGCGATCAGGGCATCCACTCCGCTGTGCGGTATCTGGCGGTCGAGCCAGTCGTCGAAGGTCATGGTGGCCGCATACCCCAGCCCATCGATCGCCAAACGCCACTTGGGAAGAAACCGTACCAGCGCCATTTGCGGCATGTGAAACCACGGAAAGGTTTGCACCATCGGTCGCGGCAACCCCTCCTGCTTCAATCGAGACCACGAAAACGAGGAATAAATCCGAAGAAGGTGCCCGCGTTTGTCCAACTCGCGCGCGAGATCGAAGTGGTGAAACTTACCCCAGGTCGCCTGCACAATCCGCATGGTGGACATGGATTTCTCCCCGGTGTCGTCTCCTCCGCATCGCATGGTTGGGACGGATCTTTCCTTTCAAGGTTCAACGGCTCGACAGAAGCGTCCGGGCCTCTTCTATTGCAGCCTTCCGCTCCGCCGGAATGAAGATGAAGTTGTTTACGTATTCCCTGTCGCCCTGGGTGAGATTTTTGGGGTCGGTGTCTTCATCTCGCAGGGTGTTGTAATCCATGAGCCTGCGGTCTGTGATGTAGTACACGCTGTATTCGATCCGCGAGAATGCTTCCGCTAGCCGGTGCGGCGCACCCGGGTTATGCCGGTCCTCCGATTCGATGATAAGAACAGGACGATTGCGACGGATAGTTTCACGCGCGCCTTCGACCACGGCTTCTTCATGGCCTTCGACGTCAATCTTGATCAGGGACACATTGTTGAAGTGGAAGCTGTCCAGCGTTCTGGTCTCGACTATGCGGCTGACCAGCGCGGTCTTGTCTTCCGCGCAGCTCATGTCGTTCTTTTCTTCGATCGT
>JASHOY010000061.1 GCA_030038435.1 Acidobacteriaceae bacterium
GAGGGCGCTTCCGCAAAACCATCCTTGCAGTGATGCCAAGACCAGGAGCGAATTCGACCACCCGATCCTGTGGGCCAATTCCCAGCGCATCAAGCATCTGCCGGGTGAGTTCAATGCCGCCTGGACGCAACACTCTCTTGCCGGCGCGGGCGAGGATCCAGTGGCCCTGCATCTTGTCGAGACGTTGTCCCGCACCAGGCAATTCGGGTGGGATGAGACAGGATTCGCGCTTCGCGGTTTCCGGATACGCAGGCTGGTTCATGATTCACTCCAGTCTCCATCGTTGACCTTGGAGGATTCGGTGCATAGGACTTAAGTCACAATTGCCTCCTTCCCTCAAAGCATGGAACAGCCACGCTTTAATTCACATCCGTTTTCCGCGTCTATCGACAGCTTCGTTCCCCAAAGTGACTAAAGTCGCTGCCGCTTCTGCGCGATGCTTCTATTTTGAGATTCAAGGAGATCGCTATGACCATTGCCGCCGAGACTGTTCGTGAGATTGCACTCAAACAACCAACGTCAATCCGGGTATTCGAGAAGTTTGGCATCGATTACTGTTGCGGAGGACGCCAACCCCTTGCGGATGCCTGCACGGTCAAAAACCTTCCCATCGATAGCGTCCTCGCCGCACTCGAAGCCGCGGCAGCAAGCTCCGTCCCGGCGTCGGAGAACTGGTCGAAAACCTCCCTGGCAAGCCTGAGCGAACACATCGTCTCTGCGCATCACGCATACGTGAAGAAGGAACTTCCGCGGCTGGCGCTCCTCGCCAAAAAAGTCGTGGCTCGTCACGGTGACACAAGAGCGGAATTGCCCGAGATCCAGAGAACCCTGGGCCAATTGGACGAAGAGCTGACTGCACATCTCGCGAAAGAAGAGGCCGTCCTGTTTCCATACATCGTTCGTCTGGAGCGCGCCGTCATGGACGGAGCCGTCCGACCGAAGAGCTGCTTTGGAACAGTCGCCAATCCAATTGCAATGATGACTCAGGAACACGATGCTGCCGGCGTCCTGATGGCGGAGATTCACAGCCTAAGCAGCGATTTCGTTCCCCCCCAAGGCGCCTGCCCGACCTATCACGCCTTCTACGATGGCCTGAAGGAATTTGAGCAGGACCTTCACCAGCACATACACCTGGAGAACAACATTTTGTTTCCCCGCGCAATCGAAATGGAAGCAGTTGCGAGCTAAGGGCATTCTCGGAATGCACGCAGATGTTTGGGGGATCGTGAAATGTGGTATTTCCTTGAGGGAAAAGACCACATGAATGTGTACTTTCTATCTGCACGATTCACAGGATGCCACACTGCGCCGCTGTTGCCGCGCAGAGAAGCGGCTAATCGTGTTGCGTATTGTCATTCTGCTCGGTGGGAATATGGTCGCCGGGAAGAAGGCGCAAAAGAATTGGAAAAACCAACGCCACAATAAAATAAGCGGCCGTAACAGCAACCGCCAGCAGGGGAAGGCCAGCGCCACAGGCCATTCCGATTCCGGTAACGAGCCATACGGTGGCAGCGGTTGTGAGACCCGACACCCGGTCGCCTCTCACAAAGATCAGCCCCGCACCAATGAAGCCAATACCGGTAACAATTTGCGCCGCGACTCGGGACGGATCAAGTACGACGCGATCATTGATCAGAACGTCTGTGAAGCCGTATTTTGAGATCAACAGGAAAAGGGCAGCCGCGGTGCCTACAACCGTATAGGTGCGGAGTCCCGCGCTCTTGTGGCGAATCTCGCGCTCCAGCCCGACGAGTGCCGAGAGCAGGAATGCCATGCCAAGCTCAACGAATTGGTTAAGACTCTGTCCCGTTGGCTCGGAAATCGGCATGGAACAATTCTATTCTGTGCCCCAGATGCGTTTGTGGCCCAGATGCGAAATTGAGCTGCCGTGTTCGAAGTATCGTCTTGAGCGATTAGCTTCTGCTCAGCGCCTTGCATTTATTCTCAAGAAACTCTTTGAGCGCCACTGCATTATTGTGTTCGGCGTCGTGTGCGCTGTATACAAGGGTTACGCGGCCACTTCTAGCCTGTGCGAGCAATGGTTCCCAGGCTTCCGGATGTTTCTCCAACTCATGGAAGTACCGCTTGCGGAACTCATCCCATTTCGCTGGATCATGCTGGAACCACTGTCTCAGAGCGGTGCTTGGCGCAACCTCTTTGAGCCAGCCTTCCGCATTCAGGCTCTCTTTCCTGATGCCGCGTGGCCAGAGCCGTTCGACCAGGAAACGCGCTCCATCGTCTTTGCTCGCCGGCTCGTAAGCTCGCTTGACTTGAACCATTCCATTCCTCTTCTGCGCCCGGCCGCGGCCTTGGCAATTGGGTGCCCAACCAATCTTGACAGCTTACCCAGAGGAGCTGCGTCGTCGAAAAAAAAAACGAACGAAACTGAGGCCCGCTGAAAAATTGGAAAGCTAACAGTCAGTAATTCCACTCAGCCAGTCCGCAAACATCGCGCGTGCCGCCCGCCGCAGTTGCTCTCTCCAGCGTGCCGCTTGCCGCCGCAGCTCGCGCGGATCGATCCCTGCCCCCGCCAGTTCGACGGCATGGCCCAGCAACCAGCGCTCGAACCAGCTCCCCCCATCTACTTCTACGTGAAACTGCAATCCCAGCATCCGCGGCCCCAGCGCAAAGGCCTGGTTGCGGCAGAGATTCGTGACCGCCAAATGCTCGGCACCCACCGGAATCGCAAAGCTGTCTCCGTGCCAATGCAGCACCGGAATTCCCTCAAGATGTCGCAGCGGGCCGCGCCTGCCCGCTGCGGTGAGTTCCAGCGGCGCAAAGCCGATTTCTTTCTGATTCATTCGCCCCACCTCGGTACCCAATGCCGCAGCCATTAATTGCGCCCCCAGACATATACCCACCGTCGGCCGGCATGCCTCCATCCGCGTTTTTACCCACATCCGCTCGGAGGCCATCTCCGGATACGCCTCCGTTTCATAGACTCCCACCGGCCCGCCCAGCACCACCGCCAGCTTCGCCCCGGTTACTGGGTCCGGCAGTTCATCCACTCCGGATTCGTAGTAGCGAATCTGATAGCCCATCTCCTGTAACAACGCCTCCAGCGCTCCCAGATCCTCAAAATGCACATGCCGGATCGCCGCTACCGTCTTCTCCATTGCTCCCACCGTTCTTCGCCGCATCTTAACCACGCCTGTAGCTCGCGTTATTGCGAATTATCCTTCATCTGAACAAGCAATATCCGAAGGGCAGTTTTCGCGGAGATTCCGTGAGGCAACATTGGTGGCATATAGATAAAGGAGCCTTGCTGGGCGTCGACCTTGTCCTCTCCCAATTGAACTTCGGCTTCCCCCTCCAGAAAATAGAGAATGGCCGGTGTCGGGGCTGAATGTGTGGAGAGCGCCTCGCCCTGTGAGAAGCCAAATAGCGTGACGTTGATCTGGTCGTCCTTGCGCAGAACGCGGCTCAGGATTCCTTTTTCTGGCAGTGCGAACTCCTGTTGCAGATTGACAAGAAATGTATAGTCCATGAGCGTCTCCTTCGTGTGCCTCACGTCGTCGAGGCGGTTGCGGACGGCGGTTCGACAGGGATTTTTCATTGAGGGGCCATAAGTGCCGCTGGATAGATCCGCAGTCGGCATATTCCGAATTGTGCCGGCCATCAGTTAGCCTCTCGAAGCGGATCGGGCGGCGCCGCCGTGCCAGCACATGGTGAGCAGGAAAGCGCTCTCCTCCACTGCCTGAACGTCATGCGCAATGCCGCGATCGAGCATCAGCAGATGGCCAGCCGGAACTTCAACCGTTCGATCGGACAGCTTCAGCCTCAGGCGGCCGGCCAGGGTGTGAATCGTGATCCTTCCGTCTACGCGATGCTCCTTCGTCTCTGTGTTCCGCTTCATGGCAACAAGCAGAATGCCGCACGCTGGAGAGTTCAGCAGCGTCTTGGAGCTTCGCCCCGCCTTTCGTTGCCACGATTCTGCAAGCCGCAGATTCTCGATCTCTGCGGATAGATCAGATTGCAGCAAGGGCTGATCCAATTCCGGAAGCACTGTAAGGGGTTCGTCTTCGCTATAGTAGCGTTTCATTTGATTTTCCTTCTTGATGTAGTTGTGTGCGGCGCATTCGAGGTGGGATCACTTCCGTCGAAAACGCCGCATGGTTTAGGTAGAAATCAGCGGCCTGCCAGCGCGGCTTCGTTTTCTTCTGGTGCTCCTTGTAAAGAAACGCTCTGACTGGTGGGCATCTTATCGGCGTAAGAATACCCGATCAACAACCCCAATACGAACCACGCAAACAGCGCTGCACCGATAGAAAAGACGATGTCTCCAGGCACGCGCATCCAGCGCAGCGTCTGCATCGATCCGGACTGCATGAACTCGGCGGATCGAGCATACCACGTGCCGTGTTGGATGGATGCCCAGGCTTGCAGCAGGCCGACCGGCAGCAAACTGAGGAGGGACATGAGGCCCAGACCAATATTGAGGCACCAGAAAGAGAGTCTCAAGGACCCCTGTTTCCACGGGCGGCCGGGCCTCAATGCGCGCAGGCAAAAGAGCGTCAGGCCCAGGCCCAGCATTCCATAAACACCGAACAACGCGGTATGGCCGTGGAGCGGCGTGAGGTTGAGCCCCTGCACGTAACACAGAGAAATGGGCGGATTGATGAGGAAGCCAAACAGCCCCGCGCCCACCAAGTTCCAGAAAGCTACGGCCACGAAGAAATAGATCGGCCACCGATAATTGGCGATCCATGGCGCCTTCTCTGTAGGCTGCGCGATGCGAAGGTTATCCCATGCCTCGTAGCCAATCAGAGCAAGCGGCACAACCTCGAATGCGCTGAAGATTGCCCCGAGCCCGATCACTGCCGGCGTCGCGCCGGCGAAATAGAGGTGATGGAAAGTGCCGATAATTCCTCCGGAGAGGAAGATGGTCGTCGAGAAAAGAGCCGCCTTGGTCGCCGTTCGAATCTC
>JASHOY010000062.1 GCA_030038435.1 Acidobacteriaceae bacterium
GGGAGGGTCCCGCGATGCGGGCAATGCTCAGCTATTTTTTCTGCGGATGTTGCTTACTTTCTAACGCGACGATGGCCGGTCGTAGGGGCGCTTGCCACATTCACGACGGCCGATAAACCGACCGGAATCGACTCTGTGCCTTTGCAAAAGCCGGGACATCGGACCTTTTGCAACAGACGCCATCCGAGGCCCCTGTCCCATTTCTGCCGATAAACAAGCTGATTCCGATTCTGGGCCGATAACCGCTGGTAGATTGCCAGCGGAGATTCAATTTTGGGCTTTTCCGGAGTTTCATCCACCCTTCGCATCCAGCATCTGATGATACGCCTCAAAGACTTGGTCCTGAATTCGTCAGCGCTGTTCGCCGGCGGTCCAAATGCGATCGCCGTTAAGAGTTGCGGTGGATTGGCAATGGGGTCGCTGGAAACGGCTCCGACCGCGCCGGAACCTCCACGAGGCGGCGGTCAGGCACGCGGGGAATGTTGATCAGTTTCAAACTGACGAGCAGGCGGTGATACATCCGGAATGCTGAAATTCGGGTACCTACCCCCATTTCCGGGACCTCTCTCCGATTCAGGCACCAATCAGACCATTGAGCGATTTGCCCTGTCTAGCATCGCGGTGTTCATTGGCACCACGTATTCGACGCGAGTAAGCGTCCATCGGTCCATTTCCCCTCTGGTCTGTTTTGACTTGCGGCAGTCTTCGGCGTATAAATTCGAAACATCACTACGACTTCGGCATACATGCACGGATTTGGCAGGATGCTCCAAAAGAAAGAGAAGAAACCGGCCGACGTATATCATGCGCATCGCGAACGGCAACGCCGGCGCATCCTCGATGCTGCTTGGGCACTGTTCGATGAGCGCGGAGTCGACCGTGTCACGATGGCTGAAATCACGTCAGCCAGCGGAGTTCAGCCTTCCACCATGTACCAGTATTTCTCGAACAAGGACGACGTCGTCTGGGCGATTCTGCGCGAGCTGATGCAAGACGTAAGCGGGCGCGTAAAGCTAAGGCTGCAAGACGCCCCCCAATGCGATGGCGCGGCTCGCCGCCCTGCTGGATTTCATGGCCGACGAGTTGTCCAGCCACGCAGTGAACGTGCGTTTCATGGCGCAGTTCGATGCCTTGTATGCGCACGACTGGCCGGCAGAACGCCTGATGACCCTGGAATCCCAAATCAATCCCGAAGGGGTCCACGTTTTCGCGGAACTGATTCGCGAGGGCATTGCCGACGGTTCGATGCGCTCCGATCTCAATCCTGACCTCACCATGCACGCCGTCATCAACGCTGTCATCGGAGCGCAGCGCCGGCTTGCGGCCCTTGGGACCAAAGTTGAGCTGGAGTACGGACAGCCAATAGATCGCTTGTTCCGCGAAACCATCCGCGTGCTCCTGCTGGGTCTGCGAGCTCCCGAAATTCCCGATCCCCCGCACTCGCAAAAGAAGAAATCCATCAATCGCCGCGCCAGAAAGAGGCCCTCATGAAGCTTCAGAGCCACATCCTGATCGTCGTCGCCGCCACGTTAGCATCGTTTGTGCCTGTTTCGGCGAGCGCCGATAGTTCCGCCTCGCCCAGGGAGCAACTGGCGGCTGATGCCGGTTGGAAGTTCTTCCTCGGCGATCCCAGCGGAGCGGAATCGCCATCGTTCGCGGATACCTCGTGGCGCACAGTCGACCTGCCTCACGATTGGAGCATCGAGAGCAAGCCCGACAAGGACGCTCCGGGCGGCTCCGGCGAAGGATTCTTCCGCGGGGGCATCGGATGGTACCGCAAGAGCTTCCATGCTCCCGCCAGCTGGAAAGGGAAACGCGTGAGCATCGAGTTTGACGGCGTGTACCGCGACGCCACCGTCTACCTGAACGGGCACAAACTTGGCACCCACCCCTATGGCTACACCAGCTTCACGTTCGACCTCACGCCGGAACTGAACCCCTCAGGCGCAAATGTGCTGGCTGTGCGCGTGGACAATTCTGCCCAGCCCAACAGCCGTTGGTACAGCGGCTCGGGAATCTACAGGCATGTGCGCGTGGTGGTGACTGATCCCATGCATATAGCGCATTGGGGAGTGTTCGTCACCACCCCGGAGGCGACCAGCGCCTCCGCAAAGGTCTCCATCCGCACGCGCGTGGCGAATGAGTCCTCTGCGGATGCGGCAGTGGTGGTTGAGACAATCCTGCTCGACAGGGCGGGAAACAAGGCGGGAAGCGCTCTCTCCACCCTGAACCTCGCCGCAGGGAAAGAAGACGAGGCCGCGCAAGAGATCGCGGTGACCAGACCTGCTCTCTGGTCACCGGAGTCGCCCACGCTGTACCGAGCTGTTTCTACCATTCGCCGGGATGGCAAGGTGGTCGATGAAGTGACCACCCCCTTCGGCATCCGCACCCTTGCCTGGTCGGCCGAACAGGGGCTACTGCTCAACGGGAAATCAATCAAGCTCACCGGGGGAAGTGTTCATCATGACAATGGGCCTCTCGGTGCGGCCGCCTTTGACCGCGCAGAAGAACGCCGGGTGGAACTGCTCAAGGCCGCAGGCATGAATGCGGTGCGCACCGCCCACAATCCGCCTTCGCCTGCATTTCTCGACGCGTGCGACCGCTTCGGGCTGCTGGTTCTCGACGAGCCATTCGACGTATGGGAAGCCCACAAGGTGAAGTTCGACTACGGCAGCGACTTCGATCAATGGTGGAAGCGGGACATCTCATCGATGGTGCTGAGAGACCGCAATCATCCGTCGATTGTGATCTGGGGAATCGGCAACGAGATCCCGGAACTGGAAGTGGACCGCGGCGCGGCGCTCGGCAAGCAGCTTGCCGACGAGGTGCGCTCGCTCGACAACACCCGTCCCCTCACCCTCGCGTTTCCGGGAACCACAACCAAACCCACCGCGCAGGCGGTCTTCTCGCAGCTCGACATCACCGGCTACAACTACAACATCCTCCCCACGTATCAGAAGGATCACGAGCAGTTACCCTCGCGCCTGATGCTGACCACCGAATCCTGGCCGTCCAAGGCATTCGCCCTGTGGCAGGTGTCGCACGACCATCCCTATATCCTCGGCGACCTCACGTGGACCGCGATGGACTATCTCGGCGAATCCGGCATTGGCGCCTGGCAATACGGCACGCCGCAGCAGGAAAAGATGGCCGAAGGAATGGCCGGCATGATGGCGGGTACCGGCACGATCGATCAGTTGTTCACCGACATGGCCAACGGCAAGGACGCCATAGCCGCCATGGCCAAAAACAACTCCGACCCCAATGCCAAAGCCATGATGGAATTGTTCTTTCATCCCTATCCATGGCACGCTGCCCTATGCGGCGACCTCGACCTCACCGGCGTACGCAAGCCACAGTCCTACTATCGCGACATCATCTGGAACGGCGGCGATCGTGTCTACGCCACGGTGCGCCTGCCCGAACCCGAGGGCAAGAAAATCATTGCGATTATGTGGGCCACTTATCCTACGCTGCCTAGTTGGACCTGGCCGGGGCAGGAGGGCAAGAACCTTGACGTGGAAGTCTACTCGGGTGCAGAGAAGGTGCAACTCTTTCTGAATGGCAAACTGATCGGTGAAAAGCTCACCGGCCGCGAGCAGGAGTTCAAAGCCGTATTCTCCGTGCCATATGTCCCGGGCACGTTAAAAGCGGTAGGCCTGCGCGGCGATCGCGTTGTGGCGCAGAGCGTACTTACGACAACGGGGCAAGCAACCAGGCTGCGTATCACACCGGATCGAACAACGCTCCAGGCAGACGGCGAGGATCTGTCATTCGTGACGGTTGAGGCAGTGGACTCGAACGGCCGTCCCGACTTGCGCGCCACCCAGGAGGTTCAATTCGATATCAGCGGTCCCGGCACAATCGCTGCCGTGGGGAACGGAGATGCACAAGACCCGGATTCCTATCACACCAATCACCGCAAGCTCTATCAGGGACGCGCGCTGGTCGTGATTCGCTCGTCGAAACAAGCCGGGATAATCAGGCTGACCGCCAGAAGTGCAGGCCTCACAGAGGCATCGTTAGCCATAGACGCGAAGGCCTCACCACGCCAACCGTCATTGCAGTAAGAAGGCCGGAATTCGAACCCGTACTATCCACCTGACCAGAGGCGCAACCAAGGAGCAGCTTGAACCGGCTTCGTCCACGCTCATCACCAGGCAGAAAGATCCAGCTTGCGGATCGCTGCAGCTCGCCCAGCGAACGAAAGATCGTCGGAGAGCAACCGCGGATCCTTCACTGCGTTCAGGATGACAACGCGTTTGGAGATCGCGAATTGAGGTGAATTCGGGGCTGCGGGTGGTTTGTTTGGATGTAAGTCGAAGAGGAACACGAGGTGGTACAAAGAGCTGAACTCAGCGACCAGGCTGATTCAGAATTCAACCTCGGAGGTTCCTCGAAGACTATGTACTAAATCGGACTTGACGTACACAAGAAGACGATCAGCTTTTGCGTGACGGACGCAGCTGGTTGTGTGTTCAGTGAGGGCAAAATTGGCTCCACCCGGTGCGAATTGGATGCATGGGTCCGGATATTACCGCAGCCGCGGATGATGCCCATGGAAGCGACATGAGTTTTCAGCAAGCCTGCGTGACGTAGCAGCGCCGGGTTGGTGGGGTCGGAGGTAAAGCCCAAGAAGGGCGCGGAGGAACCGGCATGGCCAAGCCTGCGGAAGCAGATATTCCTGCTGGGTTGCGGCGTGTCCATCGCAAGCTGGAGCGGTGGCGGAGTACGCACCGAAGCCGGTCGCCATTACCGGAAGCGCTGTGGCGGGCGGCGGCCGATGCGGCGCGGGAGCACGGGGTGTTTCGCACCGGACGAGTTTTGCATTTGGAGTATGGCAAGCTCAAGCAGGTGACGAACGCGAAAATGGGCAAGACTCCCGCGCGAACCGCCTTTGTGGAGCTGGCGCCGTTGGCGGCGATGGAGGGCGAGGACTGCGTGCTGGAACTGGAAGGCTCACGGGGCAAGCTTCGCCTCCCTCTGCGGGGCAGGACCGCGGGGGATCTTGCCGGCCTGAGCCGCGCCCTGTGGGAGGTTGTCTCCTGATTCAGATCACGCCGCAGATGCGGATTCTGGTGGCCATCGAGGCGATCGACGGAAGAAAAGGGATCGATTCTTTGGCGCAGTTGTGCCGCGAGAAGCTGCGCACGGATCCTTTTTCCGGCTGCATGTTTTTCTTTCGCAACCGCAGTGCGAAGGCCAACCGCATGACCCTGCGCGAGGGGCCAGGCGCCATCGGTGCTGAGCGCTTGGGCCGCATGTCGGAGGGGCTGCACGCGGCTCTTTTGCAATCGAATCCTTCGCAGCCTGGCAGCGAACCGATTGTGCACGTGTTTCCTGATTGGCCGATCGCCTGGGAAGCACAGTTTACTCTCTCCGCGCGGGGCGGAATTTTGGTCAGTTCATCCTTTGCGCAGGGCGCCGTAGAGTTTGTTGAATTGCGAGCGCGCGTTGTCACTACCTGTCGATTGCGCAATCCGTGGGAGCGGTCGCAGGCAGCCCTGTTTCGCAATGGTCGCGCAGCGGGCTCGCTGCATGGAGAAATCTTCGAGATTCCAACATCGGCGGACGAAACGCTCGTGGTTGCGCCCGCCGGAAGACCACTCGCAAGCCTTAAGCGTTTCATTTAGGGGCATTGATCGAACAGAGCGTTTGGT
>JASHOY010000007.1 GCA_030038435.1 Acidobacteriaceae bacterium
CGGCGGCAGCGTGGTGTTGGGTTTGGGTCCCTCGGCTTTCCAGTCGCCGAACCACTTTTCGATGACGGTCCTGGCTTCGTCGGGTGTCACATCGCCGATCACCACGATGGTAGTCAGGTCCGGTCGGACGGTGTTGGCGTAGTACTGCTTCACGTCGGCGAGCGTCACCTTCGACACCGTCTCCGGCGTGGTTTGCCGCAGCACCGGGTCGCCGCTGGGAAGCAGCCCCAGGTCCAGCGCCCGCGAGGTGCGGTATTCGGGGCTCTTGAGCTCGCCCGCCACATACTGCGCGGTCTGTTGCTGCGTCACTTGAAACGCATGCTCGGGCAGCGCGGGGTGCAGTTCGTTGTCCGCCAGCAACTGAACGCCGCGCGAGAAGTACTCTTTCAGCACGCTGAGCGAAAAGCTGTAGCCGGCGCTTTCGTTGGCGGCAATATCGTCCAGCGCCTTCTGGAAAGCGATGCGGCCGAGCGTCGTGGTGCCGTAGGAGTAAAGCCCGTCGAGCAGGCTGGAAAGACCCTCCTCGTCTTTCGGCGTCTGCAGGTCGCCGTTGTGCTTTACCTCGCCCACCACGGTGACCGTGGGGCTGGTGGTATCGGTGCGCACGATGAGCCGGATGCCGTTGGGCAGCTTCATATCCGTCACCGGCACAAACTTCGTCGGCGCCTTGATCTGGTTGAGCGGGCCCGCGGCCCAATCCGGCAGGGTGACCGGTTTGGTGGGCGCGACCGTGGCCTTTTCGCTGCCGCCAAAGCCCTTGGCCGCCACCGGCGCGCCGCTGGGCGAAGGCTTCAGAAACGCGGTGATGTTGCTGGTGTTGAGCATGTACTGCCTGGCCACGCGGTTCACGTCGGCCACCGTCACCTTGCGGATGGCGTCCACGTCCTGCTGCGGCGAGGTGCGCCCTTCGGCGGCCAGCGCATTCGACCACACATCGGCCAGCCCGGAGATGGAGTTGCGCTGGAATTCCGATTGCGCAATCTCGCTGCGCTTGGCCGCGGCAACCAGGTCCGGCGGCACGCCGTTGGCCGCGTATTTCATGAGGATCTGCCGCATCTCCGCGACCGCGCCGGTTGCATCCACCTGCGCGGGCAGCGCCACCAGTCCGTAAGCCACGCTGGCCTTGCGATAGCTCTCGGCCATCCCGAACTCCGCCGCCAGCGCCTTGCCTGCGGGTACCATGCCGTAGAGATCGCCGCGCTGGCTGGCCAGCACGTCGGACAGGATTACCGATGCCGCGTAGTCCGGCGAGTCGGTGCCCGGAAAACGCCATGCAATCACGCCCAGCGTGTAAGACATGTTGCTGGGGATATTCAGGGTCTGCGACTGGAAGGGCTGGAGATCGATGGGTGGCTTGGCCGGCACTTCACGGTTGGGAATGCCGCCGAAAAGTTCTTTCACTTTGGCCAGCGTCCTGGCCGCATCCACGTCGCCCACCACCACGAGGATGGCGTTGGAAGGCGAGTACCACTTCTCGTAAAACTCTTTGAGCATGGGGCCGGTGGTCTTGTCGAAGGAAGGCCGCGTGCCCAGCGGGTCGTGGGCGTAGGGTGTGCCCGCGAACATATCCGCATTCATCTGGTCGATGAATTTATAGACCGGATTGGAGAGGTCGCGCGAAACTTCCTGCTCGATGGCGCCGCGCTCCTGGTCCCACTCGGCCTGCGAATCGTCGATGCCGGCCACGCATTTGGCCTGCGCCTCGAGCGCCACGTCCACATCGGCCGCCGGCACGGTGGCGAAATACTGCGTTATGTTCTGCTGCGTATCCGCGTCGTCTTCGCCGCCCAGCAGCGCATAGATGGCCGCGGTCTGGTCGGCGGTCATGCCGGAGCAGCCGCGAAAGGCCATGTGTTCCTGCGCGTGCGCCATGCCGGGAAAGCCGGCCGGGGTTTCGTTTCCGCCCACGTCGAAGTTCTCTTCGACAGTGGCCACCGGCGCCAGCGTATTGCGGATGATCACCACGCGCATGCCGTTCCCCAGGGTGGCGCGAGTGACGTTCTGCCCGGTCATCGCGGCACTTTGCGCTGCGGAAACTGCGGAGCTTTGTGCAGCCACGCCTTCACCGTGAAGATAAGGCGCTGCGGCCAGGGCAAGGAAAGACAGGAACAAAGGCAGAATCCGTGAATGCTTCAAAATTCGATCTCCTTCGTCGAAATCGGCTCGTACGCGCTCATTTGTTTCTTCATTGTAAGATGCTCAAGCGCCGCGAATTGCGCAAGCGGCGCGCCTATCTGGCCGGCTCGCGCCGCGGCTTGACCTTGAACCAGATGGGCGTGCCCTTGAATCCGAACGCCTCGCGAATGCGGTTTTCCAGAAAGCGCTCGAAGGCGAAGTGCAGCTTCACCCCGCGATCGGTAAAGAGTACAAACGTGGGCGGGGCCACCGCGGCCTGGGTCATGTAGAAAATCCGAATGCGTTTCGACATGGGCACCGGCGCACGCTGAAAGTCGATGTTTTCCAGGAAGCGGTTCATCTGCCCCGTGGTCACCCGCTTGCGCCGCGCTGCCGCCACCGTCATCACTTCGCGCAGCACCCGCTGCATGCCTTTGTGTTCCGGTCCGCCGCCATCAATCGCCGAGATAAACAGCACCGGAGCGTAATCCAGATACTTCAGCGCCCGCCGCAACTGCTCTTCAAAGATTTTGCGGTCGGCCGGCGGCTTGCCGTCGAATCTGCCCGTGGTGACGGCGTCCCACTTGTTCACCAC
>JASHOY010000063.1 GCA_030038435.1 Acidobacteriaceae bacterium
CGGCCCATGCGCACCTCTTCGAGCGTTGCCCGCGGATCCTTGCCGCGAATCCGTCCCGTAATCAACTCCTCAAAGAACGCATAAGTCGCCGCCACGCCAAAAGGTATCTTGGTCTTCGGAGAAGGTATTCCCGTAATCGCCGACATCTTATCCAGGATCTGTTTCAGTGTTAGGTTCTCTCCACCCAGGATGTACCGCCGTCCCGGCTCGCCCCTGGTCAGCGCCGTCACGTGCGCCCGCGCCACCTCGCTCACATCCACCAGGTTCAGCCCCGTATCCACATAGGCCGGAAACTTGCGATTGAGAAAGTCCACAAAAATCCGCCCCGTCGGCGTAGGCTTGCGGTCGTTGGGCCCGATTGGCGTCGTCGGATTCAGGATGATCACCTGTTGCCCATTCTGCGCCGCCGCGATCGCCTCCTGTTCGGCCATAAACTTCGACCGCTTGTAATGCCCTACCATATCGTCGAGAGTTACCGGCGTGTCCTCGTCGATAGGGATCCCATCCGTCCGGAAATGCATCGTGGCCACGCTCGAGGTGTAAACGAACCGCCGCACACCCACCTCGCGCGCCAGCCGCAGCAACTCGCGCGTCCCGTCCACATTCGCCTTGTACATTGACGCCGGCTCGGGAATCCACAGCCGGTAATCCGCCGCCACGTGCACCACCGCATGGCAGCCCTCCAGCGCAGCCTTGAGCGATGCAGGCTCCGCCAGATCTCCCACGCACCTTTCTCCGGAAATCCCTTCCAGGTTTGCCGGGTTGCTTGTCCTGCGCACCAGCAGACGTAACTCCGCACCCTCTGCAGCCAGCGCCCGCGCCACATGGTGCCCCACAAAACCGGTCGCCCCTGTAACAAAGATTTTCATCGCAAAGCTACATTTTAGAGGCAGCAGCTAAGGGCAGCCGTTTTAACCGGCCCGCCGGTCACTTGTTTCCATCGAATCTATACGCCAACTTGCATTCATCGTTTTTTGATCGCCTCTTAATGAGGTTTCTTGCCGCATGACTCTATGATCCAGCCTTGTCCACTCAGACAGGAGGTCTTGAATCCATGAAAAATCGCAATTCCATGATCTTTGCCCCAGTTCTTGCGACAGCAGTGGCGCTAGGATCGTTTGCCGTCACCGTCGAAGCCCAGGATTTCGGTCACGGCCACAATTTCAGTCACAATCCGTCGCAGTTCCACGGATTCGTGCCCGGCAGCATTGTTTTGAGCGGCACAGTCTACGTTGGCAACGCCAACACCGTGACTCCCGGCGAAGTCTTGCCCTTCGGTTGCCTGAACACCGGCCCCGTCACCAGCCCCAATGCGGTTACAGTCAACGTGCCGCTTCTCCCCGCCGATCAGACCTCCACGAGCACCACAACGGCCGTGACGGTGAACTGCGGTTACGCCAGCGATAATGGCGAGTACCCCAATCTCCACGACAATCACAATGTCTGGGACAATGACAACACCGATGGCAACTTTGGAGTTTCCTCGCCCATCGTTCTTTGGGACCTCAGCAGCAACGGCGCTCTCCTCGGCGCCTTGCCCGTTCCCAGCAACGAAATGGTCACCAGCTTCAGCTCCAAATCCGAGCTCGCCTTGAATCGCTCGGTTGATGGCCGTAGCCTCACTTTCATGGGCTACCGCGGAGGTCCCGGCTGCCCCGCTCTCACGCTCAACCCAACCACCAACATCCTCACCCAGGGCACCAACATGGGACCCATCTCGCCGACCGCGCCCAACCTGCTCGACGTCTCGGCTTCCAGCACGCCCGGTCTCTGCGACCCGACCAATCCTGCGGTCGCCAGCTACGCCGGCGCCAACAATCCCACAGCTTATTACCGCTCAGTCGCAGAAGTGGACGCCTATGGCCACATCTTCTACACCAACGGCGACGCTTACAGCGGCGATAACTCCCGCGCTTCGATCCTGGCGGACAACGGACTTTACTACTCGGTCGGAAACGACAACAACGGCGGCTTGTCGAAAAAGCAGATGTCGGAGACTCAGCTCGGCTACGACCTCTCTCACTCCACAGGCGCCGAACTCTACTTTCCCGGCGCGGCGCCGCTGGCCCCGCCCAGCAACAACATGATTTCCTATTTCGCCTTCTCCGGAGACAAGCCGGGTAAGGACACCAACTTCCGCGGCCTGACGATCTTCAACGATACGGTGTATGTTGCCAAGGGCAGCGGCGGCAATGGCGTCAATACTGTCTATCAGCTCGGCACGCCTGGCGTTCTGCCCACCCCGGGCAATGCTCCCAGCGGCGGGCTGATCAACGAACCCTACACCATTCTTCCCGGGTTCCCCACTTCCACCTCCACCACAGCGAGCACGGGTGGCTACTATCCCTTTGGTATCTGGTTCGCCAACGCCTCCACTCTGTATGTCTGCAACGAAGGCGACCTGGCCTACACACCGAATCAGGTGATCAACGGGCAGATCAATGTTGCCGACTCCAGCACGCTGACCACCGCCGGCCTGCAAAAGTGGGTCCTTACTCCGGGCGCCAGCGGCAGCCCGACCTGGGTGCTTGAGTACACCATCCAGAACGGTCTCGACCTCGGCGTTCCCTATAGCGTCCCCGACTATCCCGCCTCTATCGAGCCTGCAACCGGCGGATGCCGCAACATTGCCGGCGTCGTCAACCGCGACGGCACCGCCACCATTTACGCCGTCACCTCCACCATCAGCCTCAACGGCGACAATGGCGCCGATCCCAACAAACTGGTCAAAGTCACCGATCAGCTCAGCGCCACCAAACTATCCACCAGCGGCTATCTGGACTCGTTCGTAACCGTTCGGGCGGCCCGTGCCCGCGAAGCCTTCCGTGGCGTCGCCCTGGCTCCGGTCGCCAGCAGGTATTAGCAAAGAACAAACGCAGCACATATCCAGGGCTCCCCGGGCAAACCAAACCCGGGCAGCCCTTTTTATTCAGGTCCGCATCAGCATGCTTCCGCCCCAATCATCAACGATTCGCAGCATCAAGAGACAAATGAATCCTGAGCAAGAGCGCGCTAATCCGTGCGAAAACCCGCCGCTACACTGAGAGCTTGATCTGCTGACGCAACCGGATATCCGCCGACGAGGAACCCACCATCAGATCCACAGTTCCGTCGTCGACCACAAATGCGTACTGCTCTTCGTCCCAGTAGCGCAGCGCCAGATCATCGTGACTGAGTGTGAATTGCACCGTCCTGCTCGCGCCCGCGGCCAGGTGAACACGCTCAAAGCCCACGAGCTGTTTATTCGGGCGCTGCACCGTTCCCCCCGTGACGTGGATGTAGAACTGCACCACTTCATCGCCTTCGCGCTTGCCGGTGTTGCTGAGCTGCATCTCTAATGAGACGCTGCCGCCCGGCCCGAGGCTGCTGCCCGTTACCTTCAGATCCGAATACTGGAAGCTGGTGTAACTAAGACCGTGACCGAATGCATAGAGCGGCACACCCTGGAAGTACATATACGTGCGGCCATAGCGAATGTTGTAGCTGTGAAAGTCCGGCAGCTCCGATGCATGGCGATACCATGTCGTGTCCACTTTTCCGCCGGGATTGTACGCTCCGAAAATCACGTCTGCCAGCGCATGACCCTGCTCCTCGCCTAAAAACATCCCGCCCACTATGGCGGGAAGATTCTCCTGCTCCCAGACAACCGAGACCGGGCAGTTCGACGAGATCACCAGGATGGTCTTCGCATTCGCGGCAAACACCGCCTGCACCAGCTCGTGCTGCGCGCCAGGCAAATGCAGGAAGGTGCGATCATGCCCCTCGCGGTCGATCTGCTGCGTGTCTCCGACAAATACCAGAGCCGCATCCACCCCTCGCGCAGCATGCACCGCGGCGTCAAAGAGCTTCTCATCCTTGTCGCCCAATACCGTGCACCCCGGCTGGTACTCAATTTGCACCTTGGCATTGCTGAAGGTCTGCGCCGGCACCGCCGTAGTCGCCGGCTTTTGCGCCCACCACGGACCCTTCTGCGGCGCTACCGGCTGAGACGGCGGCTGAATACCGAACTGCTCAAGAATGCCGTCCAGAGGAGATACCAGATGATCTGGCCTTCCGCTGTAGTTGCCCAGGTGGCACACAGCCGCCATCGGCCCAATCACCGCGAGCTTGGTTATGCTGCTTGCATCAAGCGGAAGCGTGTTGCTTTCGTTCTTGAACAGCACCGCTGACTCCCGGCCAATTTGCCGGCATAGCTCGCGGTGCGCCGGGCTCTCCAGGCAGTCGATAGGAATCGAATAATACGGGTTCTGCTCTTGCGGATCGAGATCGCCCAGCAAAATGCGGCCCGTCAGCGAGCGCGTCAGCGACTGGTCAATCGTCTCTTCGCTGATCAGCATCTTGTCCGCCGCCTCGCCCAGAAAGTGCGGCAGCGTATTGCCGCAGTTGATGTCGCAACCGGCGTTGACTGCCAGCGCCGCGGCCTCCGCATAGGTCGGCACAAAGTGATGGGTGCGCGTAATGTCTCCCACCGCATCGCAGTCTGACACCACATAGCCGCGGAATCCCCATCGGTTGCGCAACAGCTCGGTCAGCAGGAATGGATTCGCCGTGGTCGGAATCCCATTCATCTCGTTGTACGAGCTCATCACCGTAAATACGCGCCCCTCGCGCACACACGCTTCAAAACCGCGGCTGTAATACTCCCAGAAACTGCGTGGATCAACCTCGGCCGAGGTCTCTTCGCGATCGTCTTCCGTATCGTTGGCGATAAAGTGCTTCGCGCAGCCAGTCGCCTTCAGGTAGTGTGGATTGTCGCCCTGGATGCCGTGAATGGTCGCCACCGCCAGCTTCGACACCAGCAGCGGATCTTCGCTGTAGTTCTCGCCAATCCGTCCCCATCGCGGATCGCGCGTGCCCATGTTCACCGTCGGCGGTGAGAAGATCGCCAGCCCCTGGCCTTCCTTTTTGTGCCATGCCCACACTTCATCGGAGACCGCCGTGAATACACGCTGAATCAGCTCGGGATTCCACGAGCAGCCCATCGCCAGCGGCAGGGGAAATGAGGTGATCGGTCCCTTGTGGATCAGGCCGTGCAGCGCTTCGCTTGAGTAGTATTCAAATGCCGGCAGATTCAACCGCGGAATCGCCGGCGCGGTGTTGCCGAACTGCGAAACCTTCTCCTCCAGCGTCATCTTCGCCACAATCCCAGCCGCGCGCTGCCGCGCCACTTCGAAGTGCTCCATGGCGATCGGTCCGGTATCCGGCGCTGCGTTTTCGCCAACACTTGCCGCCGCAGCGTCTGCGCCGTGCATCGATTGTGCCTCGGCAGTCTCCATCAGGCGCACGCCCGTCGCGGCCATTACGGCGCCGTAACCGGCGAGGGTGAGAAACCTGCGACGACTTACATTCGAACCAACTTTCGACTCATGCTCTGCCATGGGCTCCTTCATCTCCACACTGGAATTTGGTTCGGCAAGATTCGCAATCGTTCACGCATTTCCTGCGGGTCTATAGCAACGTAGATCCTTACGCCGCCTATTCATCAAGAGCGTCATTGCAATGCGCCTGCCCTCGGCAAATCGAAAGCTCCCGGCTTTGAGTTCCTCGGCTGAGCCGTCGCCTGATTCAAAGTCATCCCCATCATCCGGTGCAAATCAGCCCGGCAAAACCGCTTTACCTTTCGACTGCGATTTCTACCCTCAATCCCGGCCCCCCACATTATATTCATCGCCGGCCGCCCGATACGCCAATGGCCGCGGACCCGCAGCAAATCAGCTTTGAAGCATGGGCCTTTCAGCTTTGAAGGGCGCGGGCTTCAGCCCGTACCGCGCGTCTGCAAATTTCAAATGGGGCTTCAGCATCTCCGACGTGATTTTCAGCGCCCGCGCACGGAGATCCTTCTTACACTCATTCCCAGGAGGCTGTGCAACTGCAATGTTCAACAAAAAGCCAATCGTGGTAACGGATATCGCGGCAAGGGCGGTTACAACCGGAGCTGCTTCGGCCGGAGCCCTCGCGCTTGGCGCCTTCGCACTCGGCGCCATGGCCATCGGCGCACTCGCCATCGGCGCTTTGGCCATCGGCAAGATTCGCGTTCTCGAAGCGCGCATCGATCGGTTGACCATCGACACACTGACGGTCAAAAAGCTGAATCTCCTCTCCCCTGAACCGCGGCACGAGAATCCCGCCTGACCCTTATCGGCCCGGAAACAAGGCTCTCTAGTTACACCCGATCACAAACTCAGCGACAGCACCGAATAGGACCGCGCCGGCAGCTTCACTGACATCCTCGATCCCACCTTCGGGCTCTCCACCGTCTGCGGCACCACTTTCTTAGGTTCGGCGAAAGTATTCAACGCCTTCAGATCATTCCCCGTGATGGTCTCGAACGCCTTCACCCCGGTCGGAGTCAGATCGTGGAAGTTGATCTCCAACACCTGTTCATTGTCGAGATCGCGGTTCAGCACGAAGAAATTCGCCGTCTTCCTGTCCGCATCCAGCGTCGCCACCACGTCCAGATACTGCACCTGCCCGAATCCCGGACTCGACAGTCCGCCGCTCTCCGTCGGGCGCCCCAGCGAAGCCACTTCGTAGCCCGGCCCTTCGGAAAAAAGGCTCAGCACCTTCCCTTTCCCATACTTCAGCGCCCACGCATACGGGTAGTAGATCGTCTGCCGCAATATCCTGTCCTCATTGGTCATCAGCGGCGCAATCACATTCACAAGCTGCGCGAGGCACGAAACCTTCACCCGGTCCGCATGCCGCATCAGCGAATTGCACAGCCCGCCAACCACCAGAGCGTCTTCGAGGTTGTACTGCTCTTCGAGCAGATGCGGCGCGAAGGTTCTATGCCCATCCACCGCATCCCCGCTCCGCGCCCGGTACCACACATTCCACTCATCGAAGGAAAGAAACAACTGCTTATCTGACCTCTTCTGCGCCCGCACCGTGTCACAGACATCGATGATCTCTTCAATCTGCCTGTCCATCGCCAGGTTCATCGCCACATACTTCCTGCTGTCGTGGTCCGTCTCCGAGTCGTTCCCGAAATACCGGTGCAGAGAAATCCCGTCCACCACCTCGTAGCACTGCTCTAGCACCGTCAGGTCCCAGGTGATATAGGTGGGCTGAAATGGTCCGCTCGATCCGCAGGCAATCAGCTTCACCGTCGGGTCCACCACCCGCATCTGCCGCGCCGCATCCGCGGCTTTCATCCCGTAGTCCCGCGCATCCATATGCCCGATCTGCCAGGTCCCGTCCATCTCATTGCCAACGCACCAGAACTTCACCCCGTACGGCTCTTCATGCCCATACGACCGCCGCAGATTGCTCCATTTCGTTCCCCGCGCAACGTTGCAATACTCCACCAGCGCCGCCGCATCCTCCGCCGTTCCCGTCCCGAAATTCAACCCGAACAGCGGCTCCGTCCCCACCTTGCGCGTCCATTCAATGAACTCGTCCGTCCCAAACTGATTGGTTTCGATCGAATTCCACGCCCGGTCCAGCACCACCGGCCGGTCCTTCTTCGGCCCCACTCCGTCCAGCCAGTGATACCCCGATACAAAATTCCCTCCCGGATAGCGCACAATCGGCACTCCCACTTCGCGCACCTCCGCGATCACATCGGTGCGAAATCCATCCGCATCCGCAAGCTTCGATCCCGGCTCGTAGATGCCACCGTAAATCGCGCGCCCCAGGTGCTCCAGAAATGATCCGAAAAGCTGCGGCGAAATCTGCGCAATTTGCCGCCCTGAATCAACCACCACGCGCGTCACCTGCTCCGTTTGCGCCACTGCAAATCTGCCCAGCGCCGGCGCCGCCGCAACCACCAGTCCTGCCTGCCCCGCCTGCTTCAAAAACCTCCTGCGCGATACCCTCTTCATCCCTTACCTCTTTCGTCTCCGTCCTCTTTGTGAACTCCGCGCGCACCCTGGCTGTGAACGGTGAACCCGGCAAGCGCCGCCAGTCCTCAGAAAATGCCAGTAAACGTTTGCCCGAAAGCATAGAACCACCACCCCGCCTTGTCAAACATCTCTGTTTTTATGGAAATCGGCGCAGCGCAACCGCGATACCTTGCCCCTGCACCGCTCACTCCTCGCGCAGCACTTCCAGCGGCCGCAGCCCCAGAATCCGGTAGCTCGCCAGCCATCCTGTCGCCGTCGCCAGCACCGCCGTCCCCACCAGCGCCACCGCCGTCGCCGCCCAGTCAATATGAAAATGCACTTCCAGCCTGCGCAGCAGTACCCGCGTCAGCACGTTCGCAAACACCACGCCCACCGCTCCCGCCAGCAGCCCCAACACGCTGAACTCCACGCTGAACGTCCGCACAATCCGCATCCGCGTCGCTCCCAGCGTCTTCAGCACCACTGCCTCCCGCATCCGCCGGAATCGCGTGCTGGCAATGCTCGAAGCCAGAATCATCAATCCCGCCAGAATGGAAAAGCCGGCGAGAAACCGCACCACCATCGTGATCTGGTCCACCACACCCTCGATCCGGTCCAGCACATCCGCCAGGTTCACCACGGTAATTGTCGGATACAGCGCAAACATCGCGCGCTCCAGCTCCGCCACGTCTCCCGGCTCGATGTGCGCTCCGCCATACCAAGTTGCCACTTCGCCCTTCAGCTCACCTGTCGGCAGCACAAACGAAACCCGTGATCCCAAATGCTCCCCGTCGGCGCGATATACAGCCGCCACCGTCAGCTTATGCACCACCCCGCCCACCTCCAGCTCAACCGGCGACCCCACGCGAAGCTGCAGCCGTTTGGCAATCCAGTCCGCCACCGCAATCTGCTTCGCATCGCCGCTTTTCCACCACTTCCCTTCCGTCACGTTGTCGCCTTCCGGCGGACTGTCCGCCGGAGTCAGCTCCGCGCTTTCCAGCATGCGCCGCGGCATGTGCCGCCCCTGCAAATCCTCAACCGCCTCCCCGCCCACAGAGACAAAGCGCCCCATCACCACCGGAATCATGTTCAGCGGCGCAACAATCCCCTTCTGATGCGCGAAGAATTCCTTCACTCCCTGCACCTGGTCCGGAGAAATGTCCACCAGGAACACATTGGGCAGCTTCGGAGAAGCGGTCTGCTGCAGGTCCACAAGCACCTCCGCCTGCACCAGGTAAACCGCCAGGATCAGCATCACTCCTGCGCCCAGCGCCGCCAGCACTGCGGCGCTCTGGTTCCCCGGCCGATACAAGTTCGCCAGCCCATGCCGCAGCGACGAAAGCAGCCGCAGCCGCACCTTCTTCAACAACAGCCGCAACACAATTAAGGTCACGGCCGAAAGCAGCAGCAGCGAAAGCAGAGTCGCGGAAAACACGCCCGCAAACACACTCCCCACCATCGCTGAGTCCGTCAATCCCCACGCAATCGCGCCCAGCGCCACCACCACCGCAGCCGCAATCACCAGTTGCAGCCACCGCGCCGCCCATCGCTCCACGAAGGCGCCAATCGTATTCCCGCCCTGCTCGACCAGCCGCCGCAGCACCAGCACCGGCCGCACTCCGCGCACGTCCAGCAGTGGAGGCAGGCAGAACAGCAGCGTCGTCAGCAGCCCCGTCGCCAGCCCTGCCGCCATCGAGCTCCAGGGAAACTCGAGTGCGGTCGGAATCCGCAGCAGGCTCCCGAAGACCGCCGGCAACACTGCCATCACGGCCACGCCAGCGCCCACGCCCAGCAATCCGCCGGCCAGTCCCAGGGCCAGCGTCTGCAGCAGAAAAATCCGCAGCAAATCCGCCGACCCCGCGCCCACCGCCTTCAAAATCGCCAGCATGTCCATGCGCTGTTCCAGGTGCGCGTGCATGGCCATGGCCACGCCGATCGCTCCCAGCACCATCGCCACCAGGCAAATCAGGCTCAAAATCGCCGTCGCATTATCCAGTCCCCGCTGCAGCCCCGGACTTCCCTCCTTATAATCCATCACCTGCGCATCCGGTAGCGCCGTCTCCAGTTCTTTCCGTACGGTTTCCGGATTAGCGCTCAGCGGCACCTTCACCAGCAACCGCCGACTCGCCCGGCTGCCCAATCCCATCAGCCCCGTCTCGGCAAGCGAAGCGTTCGAAATCATTACCCGCGGTCCCAGCCCCGCGCCGGAGCTGATCCGGTCCGGTTCCTGCTCGATCATTGCGCTGATCCTGAAGTTCATCTCCCCGATGTGCAGCGTTTCGCCCACATGCGCATTCATGCGGATCAGAAACTCCTCCGCCACCGCCGCTGAATTTCCCTTGAGCGCCTGCTCCAGCGTCATTGCCGGCTCCAGTTCCACCGTCCCGTAGAACGGATACTTCTCCGCATCAACCGCCTTCAGCGAGACCAGCAGCGGCACCGGATCGGGCGGCACCGATGCCATCGAAATCGTGTCCGTGACCCACGTCGTTTTGATGCCGCTCTTCGGTAAGTCCAGCTCGGCCGCAATCCTCTTTTCGTCACCCGCCGTTGGCGCATGAAAGATCCGTGCGCTGAAATCCGCCGCGAGCAGCGACCGAGCGTCAATCGACAGCGTGTGCCGGAAGCTGCGACTGAACCCCCGCACTCCCACCAGCGCCGCCACTCCCAGCGCCACTGACACCACCACAAAGGCAAATTTCCCGGGCGCCGACTTCAGGTCCCGCCACGCAATCGCCGCCGCCCGCTTCCATGTCAGCGCCCGTTTAGCCATCGCTCTCCTGCCCGCCCGGGACCGCTCGGGCCTCCTCGAACTCGGTCCCCCGAACCACCATCACGTCCTCTACAACGCGCCCGTCTTTCAGCACAATCTTCCGGTCCGCGCGCGAAGCAATCTCCGCGTCGTGAGTCACCAGCACCAAAGTGGTTCGCTTGCTGCGATTTCGTTCCAGCAGCAGATCCAGCACCAGCCGCCCATTCGTCGAATCCAGATTTCCCGTCGGTTCGTCCGCCATCACAATCGGCGGATCCACCACAAAGGCCCGTGCCAGCGCCACCCGCTGCTGCTCGCCGCCGGAAAGCTGCACCGGATAATGATCCACGCGCTCCGTCAGTCCCACTTCATGCAGCAGCCCGCGCGCCTTCGCCACACCGTTTCCGGCCACATTCAGCTCAAACGGCAGCAGCACATTCTCCAGCGCCGTCAGCGTCTGGATCAACTGGTAGGACTGAAACACAAATCCGATCTTCCGCCCGCGCACGGCGGCCAGCTCCGCCTCCGCCAGGTTGTGAATGGGAACGCCGTCGATCGATATCTCGCCTGACGTCGGCGAATCCAGCCCCGCCATCAGCCCCAGCAGCGTGCTCTTCCCGCTGCCGCTCGCGCCCACAATGGCCACGAACTGCCCGCTGGGAACCTCCAGATCGATCCCCTTCAGAATCTCCACGCGTCGCGCGCCATTCTGAATCGACTTTGTTACCTTTCGAACCGAAATCACCGGACCTCCCGCACCCTTCGTTACTGTTCCCTGCTCACGGTCTCCTACGCTCTCCGGCCTTCCGCAGTTCACTCCCCCTAACCCCGGCCGCTGGCAGTTCTGCCTGCTGATCTCTCTTCCCTGATCCCTGATCTCTTTTCCCTTATCTTTGTTCTCCCCACTACACTAGCTATGTGGACGTCCGCCGCGTAATTGCTGTTGCACTCTCGATCGTCCTGCTGCCCATTTTTGCGCGCGCCCGCGCCGCCGCTGCGACCCAGCCCTTAATCGTCTGCTATGGCGACAGCATCACCGCCGGCCTCGGCCTTCCCTATGGCCAATCCTATCCTGACGACCTTCAAAGAATGCTGAATGCCCGCGGCTATCACTACACCGTGCGCAACCTCGGCGTGTCCGGAGCCACCACCAAAGACGCTGTCGCCAACCTGCCCAGTGTTCTGCGCCTTCATCCCGCCGTGGTCATCGTCGAATTCGGCGGCAACGACGGCCTACGCGGCTTGCCGCTGGCGCAAAGCCGCCAAAATCTCAGCCAGGTGATCACCGCACTGCACAAGGCGCACATCCACATCCTGCTCGCCGGTATCACCCTGCCCCCCAACTACGGGCAGGATTACATCCGCGATTTCGACCAGATCTTCCGCACCCTCGCCGCTGAACTCCACGTCGCGCTCGTACCCATGATCTACAAAAATCTGATCAACGTCCCCGGCACCATCCAGCCTGACGGTATTCATCCCACCGCCAAAGGCTCCCAGATCATCGCAAATACGCTCTGGCCCGCGCTCAAACCGCTCCTAAAAAATTAAAGCCCCCACCGCATCCGATCATTGCTCCGCAAAATTCCCCATCAACCTTTCCACACCGCTGTAACCTTTTACCGCTTCAATCACTCTTCCCGGTCAAGGCTACAGCGGACGCCCGCATTGACCCCGCGATCTTCCGTGGCCCAACTTCCCGGATAGGAGTGTCGATGGTTATGAAGCACGTGAAGCTCTCACTCGTAGTGTGTCTACTCACTGCGGTCGCAGTCTTTGCACTGCCCCCGCGCGCGGCAGCAGATGAAAGCCCAGGCGCAGTATTCGTAATGACCAATGCAGCTTCAGGCAACCAGGTCCTCTCCTTCGCACGGCTGCGTGACGGTTCCTTGATCCCGGAGAGCGCGTTCGCCACCGGCGGCAACGGAAGCGGAGGCACAATCGATCCGCTGCAATCGCAAGGCTCGCTCATCCTCAGTTCCCATCACCGCCTGCTCTTCGCAGTGAACGCAGGCAGCAACTCCGTATCGTCGTTTCGTGTCGATGGCGCACATCTCACCCTTGTCGATACCACGCCCAGCGGCGGTCCCTTTCCCAAGGCCATAGCTGTCGCAGGCAATTTGGTCTACGTCCTCAACGGCGGCGCAGCCAACAACGTCAGCGGTTTCTGGGTCGCTGGCGACGGGCGCCTGATTCCTATCCCGCATTCCACTCGCAACCTGAGCGCCGCGGCAAGCTCGCCCACATCGCTCACCTTCAGTCCCAACGGCCGTTTTCTGGTCGTCACCGAGAACGCAACCAACAAAATCGATGTCTTTGGTGTCCAGCTCAACGGCGAGTTGTCGGATGCTGTCGTCAACGCCAGCGCAGGCGCGGCCCCGTTTGCAGCTCTCTTTGCCCCCAACGGAACGTTGATCGTCGCCAACGCATCCGACTCCATCTCTTCGTATATCCTCCAGTACAACCAGACTCTGGTAACCGTATCTAATGCACTGCCCACATTAGGTCAGGCAACTTGCTGGGAAGTCATCGCTCCCGACGGCAACATCGTTTACGCGGTCAGTGCCGCATCCTCAAACATTTCCGGCTACACCATTGCCCGCGACGGGTCGCTCGCCGCGATTGACAGCACCATCGTGGGCATCAGCCCATCAGGGAGCACCGACCTCGACACTGGCATCAGTGCGGATGGCAGGTACGTCTACACGCTCTATGCCGGAACAGGCGCCATCGGCAGGTTCATCGTTGCCCGCGATGGAACTCTCATCAGCCTCGGCCAGCAGGATGGCTTGCCCGCTTCCGCCGGTCTCAACGGACTCGCCGCATATTGAGAAAACAAGCGCCGCGCCCACCCTTTTCGGCCTCTCCAGCGGATGAAAAGGGTGGGAATAGCGCTCCCGTTGCGTAGCGGCGCTCTCAAAAACCAAATCCGGCGTAGAATGGTGCCATGAAATACGGGGCCGCAATCGCCCTGATCCTCGCCGCACTTCCCCTGTCGGCGCTCGCTCAGCACGGCTTCGCGCAGGGCGGATCCTTCGGCGGTCGAGCAATCGGTGGCCGCGCTGGCTTCTCCGCACGTCCCGGTTTCTCCGCGCCCAGAACCTTCGCCCCCTCGCCATCCTTTCGATTTGGCCCATTAGGTCCGCCGCCCGCCGTGCGCTTCAACCCACCTCACATCCCCACTCCCGGCTTTGCGGGCAACGGCAACAACTTCATGGCATCCCGCCCCGCATACCGCCCCGGTTTTGCTGGCCGTTCCTCCTACTGGGACCACAACGGAGACCGCGACCGGGATCATGATGGAGATCGCGACCGCTTCCGCGACCGCGCACGCTTGTTTCAAAACTGGTATGCCTTCGGCTATCCCGGCTCGCTCGAATATGGCTACCCCTATTACTTCGATCCCGGGTTCTATGATCTTTGGGATCAGGCCGTCTACGGCGAAGACGATCAGAGCTCCGGCAACAGCGGCCAGGGTTACGGCTACCAGTCGGAGAATCCCAACGGTGACTATTCCGAGCCCGGCGGCGGATATTATGGTCAGCCCGATAGCGGATCATACGGCGAGCCCGGCGACGAGCCCCCACCCTGGCCCGAACCGGGAACCTCCCAGGCCGCTCCGGGAGGGAACTTCTCAGTTTCCGGGCTCGCCACCGCATCCGCGCCCCCGCTCGAAGGCCCACTCACGGTCATATTCAAGAGCGGCCGCGCGCCCGAAACAATGCAAAACTACATGCTCACTTCCAAGGCGCTCACCGATCTCGACCCCGACCATTACCAGCAGATTCCCCTCGACCAAATCAACCTCTCCGCAACCGCTCAGGCAAACCGCTCCAAGGGAGTAGATTTCCAGGTTCCCGGAGCAGCGCGCGATTAACTTCTGGCCGACTTATTCCAAAACTGCTGTAAGTCTGTCCGCCGCCACTGCAGCGAGACATCTGCTACGTCCCTGTCATGCATCTACGATTGCGAGTACCGCGCTGTCGGGCCGAACTTAGATCGAGAGTTAAATTAAAAATTCCGGTTAGATATCCTTACTTCTGACTTAGCAAGTCAAAGTCGCTGCTTCGCTAACTCCCTGCCCTCTTGAATAACTCCCCATGGAGTAATTCACAGCCGGGCCTTGGTTCTCTCATTCGCGGTTCCTGTTAATTCCCGCTGCAGCATATCTCGGAACACCGGCGGCTGTCCGGAAATGGCTACCCTGAAATGACAAATCCACGGGCCCCACATCCCATCATCCGGCGCGCTCTCTCTATTGGGCGCAGCCATTTCCCTTCGTTCATTCTGGAGACCCCTATGACCTATCTCCGGCTTTGCGCCGCTTTTTTTGTTGTCCTTGCTTCCACAGTGGCTCTTTCGCCCCTGGCGAAAGCACAGTCCACGTCATCTTCTTCGGCATATCTGTATATCCAGATTCAGGGTCCCGAAGGCGCCGTCTACGGCCTGAGCGCATCATCCACAGGACAACTGAGTCCTATCTCCGGCTCCCCGTTCAAACTCGCCGGCAAGATCATCGGCAGCAACAAGCTGCAGTCCCTTACCATGGGCCAGGATTTTCTCCATTCCTATGCCGTGGCTTCCGACGGCGCCATCGGATCCCCGCTGTCCCAGTTCGCCTTCTTTGGAGGCCAATGCACTTCAGGCGGCAGCGCCGTCGAAGATGCGGAGTTCGATCACTCGGGAAAACTCATTTATGTCCTGCTCCAGAACGGCTCGTGCGCCGAGATCCAGTCTGATGACATCAATCTCGACGGGTCGTTTGGCCCGGCCGGCCAATTGCAGCTGAATTCGATGGGCGGCGACTTTGTCGGTCTTCCGTCGATTCTGGGCAATGAGACCCTCGCGTTTTCCGACATATCTTCCGGTCACTACTCAAGCATCTACGGTTTTCTCCGGCAACTCGGCGGCGTGCTGCAAACCGACGGAGCTCAGACTCTCTCCTTCCAGGGCAGCGCCAACTACAATCCCGCGCGGCCCGACGCCTCTCCCGTGGGCAATTACGTCGTTCTTCAGCTCTATCCCGGCGACACCAATCCTCCGCAGATCGGCAGCTTCACGACAAATTCAGACGGGGTTCTTTCCAGCACCAACACACCGGCCGACATGCCCACCTCGTCACTCGAAAACCCCTATTCGACCTTCTCTCCCTTCGGCGACATGTTTGTGCTTTACGCGGACAATGGAGCGGGAAATCCGGGAAATGGAATCGAAGTCTACAGGTTCAACGGCGCGCAGCCGCTTACGCTCTATAAGAAACTGCTGACCGGCGTACCCATCGACAGGGTGGCATGGGACAACAGCCGCCATCTCTATGCCATCTCCGACGCGGAGAATAAGCTCTATGTCTTCACCGTAACCCTCTCCTCGATCACCGAAGACACCGAATGGTCAATCGGAGCGCCGTTTTCCATGGTCGTTGCCAGCAGTGTCGAACCCAGCGGCGCCTGCCCACCCCCGGCGATCAATGGCATCAACGTTTGTTCGCCCGGCAACAATGCCACGGCCACTTCGCCGGTGCAGATCAATGCCGCGGCAACCGTCGGCAACGGCGTATGGCGATTTGAGCTGTGGGCAGACGGGACGAAGATCGACACCGTTCGCGGCAGCGACCTGATGGACACGCCCGTCAGCCTGACGCCTGGCCTGCACCATCTCACTTTTTCGGCACGTGACACAAGTGGAGACCAGGTCAGCAAGGCGATTACGGTCACGACCCAATGATGGCCTTGTCGGCCGCGCCGTCGGCCAGGAGGCTGGGATACCGGCAAGGCCCGGAACCACCGCATTTTCGATTCAAGTGCTGACAGAACTCTCCGTGCTCCGTCCTTCACGCGGCTTTTTGCGCCAAGGGTGGGAAGCCAGTGAAACCCCTGTCAATGGAAACAACTTAGCAGAAGACGCCCCTGCTTATGTCCCGTCCGTGGCGGCGGACGGGACATAAAGGTATTCGTGGATTAGAGAGTTCCGTTACTGGTGGTGATGCCGTTCCGGGAGCGCCTTGCGCGCCTGCGGCTTCACTTCCGACTCGTTGACCGGAGTCGCTCCCTGCACCACATTGTCGATGCTGGCCCCCGAAGGAACCAGGTAGTCCTGGGCCGATTGGTCATCTGTGGTTCCCGTATAGGTGCTGATGCGCGAAGCATCGATGCCTTGATCGGTAACCAGGTAGTCCTTGGCGTTGACGGCGCGCTGGGCGGCAAAGTCCTCCACCTTCACGTGCCGGTTGTGGGCTGCCCGCTTCTGCTCCCGCGCCTCGATGGCCTTTTCCTTATCGTTGGAGTCGGCAATGATGATCGCCTTGGCGTCCGGCTGCTGCTTAAGCGACAACGCCACCTGGTCAAGGCAGGCTTTGGCTTCGTTATCGACTCGCGTCGGACGCCGCGTGTCCGTGGAGAAGCTTATCGAGCACAGCGCCTGGGCTTGCGGCGGAGGAGGCGGCGGCGGCGGCGCCTGAATGGTGACGTTGGTGTTGGCGCTTACCGAGTGGCCCTTGTTATCGGCAACGGTGCAGGTGATTCCTATCGCGCCGGCGGGCGCTCCCGATGATGTGAAGGTAGCGGTGGTTCCGCCGCCTTCAATGCTGCCGGCCGATGCCGAATAGCTGTAGGTGAGCGGAAGGTTTTGTGGACTGACGGCCTGCGCGGTGATCGTAGACGTATCTCCGGGCTTGATAGTGTCCGGGTTGGCCGAACAGGAGATGGTGGGCGGCTCAAAGGGCTTGACGGTGAAATCGGCCGAGCAGGTTGCGGTCTGGCCCGGCTTCCGGCCCTCCTTACCCTTCTTGCCTTCCTTCACTTCGCCCTTCACGGTGTAACTGCCGGGTTGAAGCGATGCCGTGTCTACCGTGGCGCTGGTTCCATTGCCGGAAACACTCGGCCCGCTCCATGTGTAGATCAGGTTGTTGTTTTTCTTTGTGCTGACCGACCCTGGCGTGGCGGTTACGGATTCAGCTTCGCCGGGATAGAGCGCAGGAGCGCTTGCGTTGCAAGTGAGCGTGATGGGCGGTTGCTTTTTACAACCGGTCGAGAAGAGTGCCAGGCATGACACCAGTGCCATGCATCCGGTGACGTAGAAACGTTTGTCCATGGCGGTTTTACTCCCGGGACAAAATAGTAGCATCCCCTGGAGCGTTGGCTACATGAAAGATACGACCCTGGCCATGCTGGCTCAGTTTTCAGCGCATCGCACCGTTCAAGATAAAACCGGACAAACTGGATGTTACCCGACGCAGGACCCCCACGCACTCTTGTCGTCGATCCCATGGCAAAGCCAAACGCCAACCGAAGCTTGGTTCAGACGACATCTATCGGCGTTTTCGGTGCACCGAGCCGCAATTTAAAATCTGCGTGCCCCACGTCTTGGTCTTGAGACCCGGGAACCGCCCACGGCCACACCAAACTCTTCTCATAACGAGCGGAAAGCTGACAGTCGAAAGTTGAAAGCTGCAATCACCCCAAGACCACCACTGGCTGAAACAGCGTCCCTGCCACCCGCTTTGCAATCGCGACCAGTTCTCTCTGATCCGCGAATACCTTCACCAGCGGCGTACTCGAGAATTCCGGCAAATTGGCCTGCGCCCCGTTTCGCAGCCGCCCCAAGGCAACCGGGTCGCCAGTCACCGCCGGAATCTCCGGCATCAGACTTCGCGGATGCACGCATAGCCCCTCGAGCACCGCCGTGTTCTCCGCCAGCCGTTCCAGCTCCTCCAGCGTGTGCGCATCGTCCAGCGTGAACGGTCCCGACTGCGTGCGCCGCAGCCTGCTCAAATGTGCCCCCCAGCCCAGATCGCGTCCCAGTTCGTGCGCCACCGAGCGCACATATCCGCCCGCGCTGATACGCATCGTGAAGTCCGCCTCCGCTCCGTCCAGTGCAGTAATCTCAAACCGCGCGATGTTGATCGTCACCGGCTTCAGTTCCGGTGTCTGCCCCTTCCGCGCCAGCTTGTAAGCCGGTTTTCCTGCAATTTTCTTCGCTGAAAACGCCGGCGGCATCTGCTGTATTTCGCCAAGAAAATGCGCCGCAGCTTCTCTCACCCGCTCCAGTGTCAGCGTCGCCGCAGCTTCCGCGCTTCGATCCGACCCCTGTGCCTCGCCCTCGGCATCGTACGTGTCCGTCGCCAAGCCCAACCGGATTGCGCCTTCATAGCTCTTTTCCGCCGTCGAGAAAAACTGTGCCAGACGCGTATACTTCCCCATCAGCAGCGGCAACACCCCGGTGGCCATCGGATCGAGTGTTCCCAAATGCCCGATCGACTTCTCCACGGCGATCCTGCGCAGCCGTGCCACTACGTCGTGGCTGGTCATACCTGCAGGCTTGTCTATGACCAGAAGGCCGTTCACATACTTACTCTAAGCTATGACCGGCACGAGTATCCAAAGCGCGCCGAGGCGCAGGACCGGCCCTGGAATCTCGCAAGTGCGATCATCTAGGCCATTGTGTCTACATGGATTGCTGTTTACCAAACATCAGGAAGTATCGACGATAATGGAAACAGTTGCGGGACGCGCTCGGACCGTGCAACTGTGAAACACTCAGCGCTGCCGAGTGCCGCTCCTGTAACGAATCTCTTTCTTCCTGGCTTTCTATAATCAGAAAGGTCTTGATTATGGAACTTAAAGTCACTCATCTCGACGGCGTAAAATTCGCAGTCCAGGCCCGCTCCCATACCATCATTTCCGATCAGCCGCAGGATAACGGCGGCCACGATGCCGGAATGACGCCTCCCGAGCTTCTCCTCGCCTCGCTGGGCTCCTGTGCCGCCTTTTACGCTGTGCAGTATCTGAAAACCCGCAAGCTTGCCGAGAACGGCGTCGAAGTTACGGTGAGCGCAGAAAAACTCAAGCAACCCGGACGCCTGGGAAATTTCCGCATTCATGTTGTCTGCCCGGTTGAGCTCACTGAGGAGCAAAGCGAAGCTCTGATTCGTTCGGTCCACCACTGCACCATCCACAACACCCTGTTGTCCGCGCCAAAAATTGAAATAGATCTTGCCATCGCCGCCCCTGCCGCTGACTGAAATCGCGCATCCCATAGTCAGACGCTTTTCTGAGTTGCCGAACTCGGCGCGGGAGGGGTGTGTCCGGTCCATCTTCGCGCCGGATTCATCTCACGCAATCAACTACGAATTTGGAAAGAGACGGAGGAGCAACTTTGCAACCTGATCTCCCCTCGCGCAGGCGCTTGCGAACGCTCCGCCCCGTCATCCTCTGCGTCGCGGGGAACGTGTGCGCATGACTCGTGCCAGAATTCCGCTTTCTACATACCGCGTTCAGTTCAACAAAGACTTCCGCTTCCTGGACTGTCGCGACATCGTGCCCTATTTACACACGCTGGGCATCGGCGCTCTCTATTCCTCCCCCCGCTTCAAAGCGCGAAGAGGCAGCGAACACGGATACGACGTGGCAAGTCCCCTGCGTGTGAACTCTGAACTGGGCACCGATGAGGAATTCGACGATCTCTGCGCCAAGCTGAGCCTTTATGCCATGGGCCTGGTGCTCGACATCGTTCCCAACCACATGGCCGCCAGTCAGGAAAACCCCTGGTGGATGGATGTGCTGGAAAACGGCCCCTCATCCCCTTACGCGCACTACTTCGACATTGATTGGCACCCGGCGATCGCTAAGGCTGCATTCCTGCAGGTGAACAAAGTCCTGCTCCCCATCCTTGGCGATTTATATGGAAAAGTCGTCGAGCGGGGCGAGCTTTCTCTGGGCATCGATGAGACCGGCTTCTTCCTGCGCTATTACGAGCGCAGAATTCCCATCGATCCGGCATCCTATGGCAACATCCTGGAGATCTGCCTCGATCGCGTGACCAACGAAAATCCGGACGAGAGAGCCGCAATCGCAGAATTAGAGAATATGCGTTCCCTCGCGCAACGCATTCCTTCATCCGAAAGCAAAAATGAGCAGATCGTGCAAAGACTCGACCAAGCACGCGCTTTGAAGCGGAGCATCTTCGAGTTTTACCGCGACCATCCTGCACCCCGCGTCTCCATCGACAGCGCCTTGCGCCAAATCGGCGAAGAACCCCGCCGGCTTCATGCGCTCCTCGAAAAACAGGCCTACCGGTTGGCCTTCTGGAAGATGGCCTTCGAGGAAATCAACTACCGCCGCTTCTTCGACATCAATGATCTGGTCTGCATCCGCGTGCAGGATGAGGATGTCTTCGCGGCTCGGCACCAGATCATCTTTCAACTGCTCGCCGAAGGCAAAGTCACGGGACTGCGCGTCGATCACATCGACGGCTTGTATGATCCCGAACAATACCTGGCGCGCCTTCAGGCCGCTGCCGCCAACGTTGCGCCCGACGACCCGGTATACATAGCGATCGAGAAGATCCTGGGCAGGGACGAACAACTCCCCCGCCATTGGAAGACCAACGGCACTACCGGTTACGACTTTCTCAACGCCGTCAACGAACTCACCCTCGACGCCGCGGGTCTGCGCGCCCTTGAGGCCGCTTACGCGCGCTTCACTGGAGAAAACCGGCCCTTCTCAGAAATCTGCTACCAGCGAAATAAACAGGTCATGCGTGAACTTTTTGCAGCCGAAGTGCAGAGTCTCGGTCACACTCTTGCCAGGCTCGCCGCGCTGGATTGGCAGGCGCGCGATGCGCCGCTCTCAGAATTGATTGCGGCCATGGTGGAAACTACCGCCTGTCTGCCTATCTACCGCACCTATCTGCGCAGCTTTGACGTCAGCCGCCCGGATCGAAAAATCATCACCCACTCCCTGCAGTCGGCCCGTCGCCGGACCTCGCACCACCAGATCGGCGCACCTGCATTCGATTTTCTAGAACGGGTGCTTCTGCTCGAACCCGCATCGCCCGGCGAGGAGATGCGGGCGCAGTATTTGCAATTTGCCATGCGCTGGCAGCAGTTCACCGGGCCGGTGATGGCCAAAGGGCTTGAAGATACCGCGGGTTATATTTCGAAC